>WFRX01000424.1 GCA_015486285.1 bacterium | reverse complement strand
TCCTTGACCTGGTCCAGGGGCTCGAGGACGAGCAGGATCTGGCCCGCCAGGCGGGACGGAGCGATCACCTCCTGGAGGAAATAGAAATTGATGTTGTTGATGGTCTCCGTGGTGGCGCCCGGGGCCGCATAGGGGAACAGAATCTTTTCCCGGACCGTAATCACCGTGTACTGGCCGCTCGAGGTAGGGGCCACCGATGCGTAGGTCCGGAAGAGCGTGTCATTCCGGAAGCGCATCAGGTGGTTCCAGATGCACTCCAGCCCGTTCTGGGGGATCGGGAAGGGAATCGACTCGGCCGCGTTGCGCACCCCGTTGCCGCCTTCGACCAGCTCGGCGGTAGTGGCGTTCTTGATGGCGTGGTCGTAAATCCGCTGCGGGAAGGAGGCACTGCGCCGGGACTTGTAGACATTCATCTTCCAGGTGTTCGGGTAGCGCTGGAACATGGCGAGCTGGCCCGGGGAAAGCTTGTCCGCGTACTCCGCCGCATTCGCCGCGGTGATCGTATACAGGATCTTGTCGCCGGGGAAGGGATCGATCTGCCGCATGCCCTTCTTGTACCCCTCCGGCCACTCCGTAATGCCTCCGGTCCAGGCGGGGATGGTCCCGTCCGCGTTGCCCTTCGGGTTTGCCCCGTAGGCCGTAAGGGTGCCGTCCGTGAGCTTCTTCGCTTCCTCGGCCGAGACCTTGGCCTCGGCGCTGGCGGCTGCCAGCACGAGGGCCAGGATGAATGTACAGGCGGAAATCCACGTCAGGGTCTTCTTCATGTTTTTTCTCCTCTTGTGCTTTATGGCCCGCTGCCTCGGGACGTTAGAAGGACACGCTGGTGCTGATCGACAGGAAGTCGCGGTCATGGAGCTGGTTGTGCTGTCCCGCGCCCATGTACATGGTGTACAGGATCGAGGCCTTGAGGGCGTTCAGATACGTTCCCGTGACGCCCACGGTGAGCTGCTTGCGCCCCTCTATGAAATTGCTGATCGGCCTGGGCGTGGTTCCGTCCACGTCATGGTACCAGGCGGCGACGGGCTGGAGGGTAATCGGCCCGATGGCGTTGTTCAAATCGAGGCGCATCACAAGACGGTAGCCCCAGGAGAAAGAGTCCGCAAACCCGGACGTCGTGGTATAGGGCTGAATGCCGGCCTTGGTGAACCAGGAATTGCCGCTCGTGAAGGTGCCGGGCCCGTCATAGCGCAGCACGTCCTTGTCCTCCATCCCGAAGAACCAGGTACCGCCCACCTCGCAGAGAAAGACGATCTGGTCCACGCCCAGGGTGGGGCCGAAGATCTTGGTGACGGTCGCCTGGGCCTGGAGCATGTCCTTGCGCCGATATCCCCTGACGACCTGGTTGAAGGCCGGGGCGCCGAACATCTGGGTCACCTGGCTGTGGCCGAAGATCTGCGTCCCCTCCGGAAGGCCCTTCAGCTTGACCAGGGTCGGGTCGTACGACGAATACGAACTGTACAGGAACTCCGCGTCATCCATCTGGATCGGCTGGCCCAGCCGGCCGCTCAGCTCCCCCTGGAGGGCGATCCCGAAGGGAATCTGTACATTGAAGCTCCCGGCGAGAAGATCGATATCCTCCGGGAAATCCCGGAAGTATCTGGCGGTGCTTGCCACGTCGCCGTTCACGAGGCCCCACAGGATGAGATCCAGGTTCCCCGTCGGCGGTGGATCGCCCGTAATGGCGCTGATCAGCGGCCTTCGGCTGTGGATGTGTTCCCAGTAAAAACCGAATTCGGTGTCCCGCAGCCAGGATGCGAAATAATGGAGCGCGAGACCGCCCTGGCCCATGTCGCGCGCCTCGTTGTCGGGCGCCCGCGGGATCCAGCTGCCGAAGGGCGGGCGCGTTCCCTGGGGCTGGGTGGGATTGTCGCTCGGCCCGTACGGCGGCGCCAACCCGAAGCCGAGCATGACCAGACTCCCGCCGGGGCTCGCGTAATCGGTGGTCGAGAAGTAGGTGCCCTGGGGTTCGATCTCGGTGTTGTCCCAGTAGAACTGGTAGAAGCCCTCGAGCGACAGGTTGTCCGTGAGGTCGGTGCTGAAGCTGATCATCGGGACCGGCCTCAGGGCCTCCCGGAGTTCCGCGCCCGCCACCCGCAGGGCGGTCACGTCCACCGGGTTGATGCTGCTCGCCCCACCCTGGATGAAGGTGCTCTCTCCCCAGTTCAGCACCTGGTTCCCCACCCGGATGGTCAGGGGCCGGTCGAAGACCGTGTAGTCGGCGATCACATACAGATCGAGCAGGATGATGTCCAGGCCCGCGCGCCGCTGCGCCTGGTCGGTGAAGGCCCGGAAATTCGGGTCGAACTTCATGATCGCCCAGTCGTAGAAATAGTAGAACCGGCCGAAGAGGCCGTAGTTCTTCCAGTTCCAGCTCCCCTCGTGCAGCACCTTGATGTTGAGGGAGGTGACGTCCCATTGATCGAAGTTGAGGTTCCCGTCGTCGCTGTTCGCGCTCGCCTCCGTGCCGCCGTTCGTCTGGCCTACGAGGGCCGGGTCCCGTTCCTCCACACGCAAGGAGAGCCCGGCGGAGATCGTCGTGTCGAGACGCCCCTTCAGCGGACCGATGTCGGCCTCAATGGCCGAGGCGGGCGGGGTGACGAACGGCGCCGCGACACACAGGGCCACGAGCATCGCCAGGGCAACCGGGAAGAGCAGGTTGCCTGTCAACAACCTCTGATGCCGAGATCTTGCGATTACAGCTCTCTTGATCTCCATCTTTGCCCCCCTTCGATACTTTGGAGTTCAACAATGATCTCTCAACAGCTCACCCTCGTGCACCCTCCTCCGAAACGGTTCCCGAGCGACCTCTCCGGGCCTCGACAAGCCGGACCCCGCTCCCGCAATGGGCACACGAAGAACGCCTTTGCCTGGATTCCCTGCCGCCAAGAATGTCATGGTAATTTAAAACATTTATTTATTTGAATTCCCCGTCATCTTTCCCCTATAGCAGAGTTTCCGGACAGGTGTCAATCATGTTTTTCTTGTTCTTCAGCCAGGGAGAGCCGGATCCGGAGACGGGACGATATTCTGTATCATGGTCCATAATCTCCTCAATCCTCCTTGCAACCGATCTGTCTTTTGCTTAGATTGCCCTGAGGATCGGCGCCGCGCACTGCACGAAACAATCGGGGGGAGAAAACGATGACCCTGCACAATCCTGAGGCGACCCAGGCCGCGCTTTCCATCCTGAGGAGCGGCGAGCCCTTCCACTGGTCCGCGATCGCCCTGTTCGCGCTCGCCATCTATGCCTACGCCAACGAGATCAGCAAGCAGAATTGGAAGGCGGTGGCCGGAGGACTCGCCCTGTACATGGTGCACTGGTCGGTGGAGATCGGGAATGCCCTGATCCAGCATTTCACCGGCCACGCCCTCTGGACCGTCCCTTCGGGCACCTCTTTTCTGATCCTGGTCGGCGTGGGAATCGAAATCAGCCTGGCCTTTCCCGTACTCGGCCTGGCGGTATGCAAGCTTTTGCCGGAAGACCCGCATCAGAAGATTTGGGGGATCAACAACCGCCTTCTCCTGGCCCTGGCCAACGCGGCCTTCGTATCCATCCTCGAAATCTTCCTCGCCAAGACCCCGACATTCGTCTGGGTGTATCCCTGGTGGGGGGCCTTCCCCGTTTTCATCACGGTCTACATCCCCTTCTTCCTGGCGGCCTTTTTCTGTTACGATTGGCAGCCTTCGACCCAGCGGCGCTTTCTCGGCGGCATGTTCATCCTAAACGCCGCCGCCCTCTTCCTGTTTGCAGGGGTGCTCAAGTGGATCTAGCGGGGTCGGCTCTTTCGGCATGGTGACCCAGAGGGCAAGATACAGGAGCACGCCCCACCCGCCGCAAAGGATGCCCAGGATGAAGGCAAGGCGGATGATCGTCACGGACACGTTGAACTGCTTCGCCAGCCCCATACAGACGCCTGCAATCGCCTTGTCGCGGGACGACCGGTACCAGGGCCGGGTAATCGCCTCGGTGAAAGGGCTTCTGTTGAGCATACTGCCACAGTACCTGCACTTGATCGCCTCCCACCGAATTTCTTCGGCGCAGTAAGGACATTTCCTGGTCTCATGGGACGGCATGGTTTCCCCTCTCCTTGCGTTTGGAGCCTCTCGGCGGCTGGTTCGATGGAACGACGATTCGCAGAGCGAACGCCTGCTTGCCGTCCACCTGGGTGGTCACCGCAAGCCCCGCCGAGGCGAAAAGGCGGGCGAGTTCCTCTGCCCGCGGCATCATCGATGCCTCCTTGACCCGAAAGATCACGGCCTTGCCGGGCGTGGGATGGACGGCCAACAGGAGTTCCTCCACGATCCAGCCGGACGCCTCGAAGATCATGTTGATTTCCAGGCCGAGGTAACACGATTGCAGGTCGTCCAGGGCGCACTCGATGGAAACACGTTCCCCCTTGTGCTGCGAAAGGCCCTTTTTCAGCAAGGTGACCTGCTCTTCCGTAAAGGTCCGGTTCTTGCTCTTTCCAAGCCCTCGCATCAGCTCTTGGACGATCTCCCTCTGGTGCCGCTCGGATTCCGTCGATGCGGTCGTCTCCCTGTCCTGTCTCTGATAGAAGCGATAGGCAATGACCGCAATGCCCACGCCGAGGGCCAGGAGGAGGATGGTCGCGATCCGCCCGTAGCCTTCGTTTCCCGCGTGTGGTTTGAACCGGCTTGCATGCATGTGGCCGTCTCCGTGTTGTAGGTCGTCGGTTGGTTGG
>WFRX01000423.1 GCA_015486285.1 bacterium | reverse complement strand
TTTCGAATGCGCCCGGGATGCAAGGAAGCGGTCACAAAACCGCCGCAGGTGTGCTGACTGCACATCGAGGACGGTTTTGGGGACGCTGACGCAGCAGCCCGGGATGCAGTCGGAATCGGAGTAGAAGACGATTCCCGCACAGCCCCCGGAGGGCGAGGAGCCCAAGAAACCCGAGACGACCGCCTGGGGGGGCCGGCGGGGCGGGGCATCCCGAGCGAATCCCTGTTCCGAACGAGGGTTTCGCAGGGCGACTTCCGGGGGAGGGAGAGAGGAGCCCAAGAAACCCTCGTTCGGAACAGGGATTCGCTTTATCGGCTTCGCAGGAAAGCCTGCATAAAGGGATCCAGGTTTCCATCCAGGACCGAATCGACGTTTCCGGTCTCATACTGGGTTCGATGGTCTTTGACCATCCGGTACGGCTGCATCACATACGAACGAATCTGACTGCCCCAGGCGATATCCTTCTGGTCCCGGTAGATCTCACTCTGCTTCTGCGCTTCCTCTTCCTTTCGCATCTCAACGAGACGCGCCCGAAGTATCTTGAGGGCTCTTTGACGATTCTTGTGCTGCGACCTCTCGTTCTGGCACTGGACGACAATTCCCGTAGGCAGATGGGTAATACGAACCGCCGAGTCCGTCTTGTTCACATGCTGGCCCCCGGCACCGCTGGCGCGAAAGGTCTCGACCTTCATCTCCTCGTCCTTGATGTCGATTTCCTCTTCCTCCTCCGCCTCGGGATAGACGAAAACGGCGGCGAAGGAGGTGTGCCTGCGCCCGCCCGCATCGAAGGGGCTGATGCGGACCAGCCGGTGGATGCCGACCTCCGCCTTGAGATACCCGTAGGCGTACGGCCCCTTTACGAGGACCGTGGCGCTCTTGATCCCGGCTTCATCGCCCGGCTGCAGATCGTAGAGTTCGACGGTGTGTCCCTTCTGCTCGGCCCAACGGGTATACATGCGCAGGAGCATTTCGGCCCAGTCCATGGCCTCGGTGCCCCCGGCTCCGGCGTGGACCACGAGGAATGCGTTCTTGTCGTCATCCGGCTCGCTCAGCGTAATCTCGAATTCGAAGGACTCGAAACCTTTCTTGAGCCTTTCCAGGAGACCGGCGGCTTCCGCCAGCGTCTCTTCGTCAGAGGCCTCCTCCCCAAGCTGTACACAGGCTTCCGCCTCCTCCATCTCCGCCTGGAGCTCTTGCCACCGCTCCACGACGCGTTGGATGGCCGTCCTCTCCTTGAGCACGGACTGGGCCTCCTGGGGGCGATCCCAGAAGTCCGGCTTGCACAGCTCCTTCTCCAGGCGATCGAGTCGCGCCTGCATCGCTTCTAAGTCAAAGACAACCTCGTAGCCGGTCAGAGATCATTTTGACTTCGCTGGTCTGTTCCTTGAGTTCCATCGTATCCCCTCCTCTTTGCATCGACTCCGGTTCCACTTCCCTTGATGCCCCCGTTGATCACCGCGCATCAGGGGGGCAGGCGTTTCCAGACAAGCCGCAACACTTGTCGCTGTTTCCTGTTCATAACAACCGCTTCTTCATCCGAGCCGGTGTGTTCGTATCCGATGAGATGCAGAACGCCGTGAATCAGCAGAAGATCCAGCTCCTGATTCAGCTCCACGCCGGCGCCGGCCGCCTGTTCTTCCGCCGTCTCGGCACTGATCACGACATCTCCCAGCCAGGCCGGCTGCACCCGCTCCCCGCCCCCTTCCCACTGCGAGAAGGCCAGCACATCCGTCGGGCGATTACGCCCCAGGTACTGCCGGTTCAATTGCCTGATACGCCGGTCGCTCACCAGCAGAACCGATAATTCCGCGTCTTCGAATCCAAGGGACTCCAGGGCAAGGTCCGCCACCTTGCGAAGACGCCCGCAGTCGACGGCCACCTTCCGCTGCCGATTCGAGATCAGGATCCGTCGCCCCTCTATCATTCCGCTCCCGCCGTTTCCGGGGTCTGGGCGCCGGAACCCGGCCCCTGATCCCCTTTTACCTTTCCCCTTTGCCCTTATCCTTCAAACGATCCGCCTTGTCGTAAGCACCGATGATATCCTGAACAAGCCGGTGACGCACCACGTCTTCCTCGCTGAAATACTGAAAGGAGACCCCCTTGATGCCTCGCAGGATCTCCTGGACCTGGACCAGCCCGGAGGCCTTGTCCGGAGGCAGGTCGATTTGCGTGATGTCTCCGGTGATGACAGCCTTGGAGTGCAGGCCCAGCCTCGTCAAGAACATCTTCATTTGCTCTGAAGTGCTGTTCTGGGCCTCGTCCAAAATGACAAAGCTGTCGTTCAAGGTCCTACCGCGCATGAAAGCGAGAGGCGCCACCTCGATCTCGCCCGTTTCAACCATCCGCGTTGCCCGTTCATAGTCCATCATGTCGTGAAGGGCGTCGTAGAGCGGCCGCAGGTATGGGTTCACCTTCTCGTAGAGATTACCGGGCAGGAAACCGAGCTTCTCTCCCGCCTCGACGGCCGGCCGAGCGAGCACGATGCGCATCACCTCTCTGCGCATGAGGGCGGAAACAGCCATCGCCATCGCCAGGAAAGTCTTGCCCGTACCCGCCGGACCGATACCAAAAACAATATCATTCTTTCGAATCGCATCGATATACTCCTTCTGCCCGATGCTCTTGGGGGTAATCCTGCGATTCGTGGGAGCGAGATATACCACATCCAGGAAAACGTCTTTCAATCCCGCGCCCGGATGGCGCTTGAGCATCCGGGCGGCACAATCGACGTCCGTCGGATAGATGGAGATCCCCTTCTGGAGGACCAGGTAAAGCTCCTCGAGCAACCTGTACGCAAGGTCAACGGAGCTTTCCTCCCCCCGTATCTGTACCGTTTCGCCACGGGCATGGAGTTCGACGCCGAGTTCTTTCTCAACCCGCCTCAGGTTCTCGTCGCGGGGCCCGTAAAGGACCTGGACGTTTGCGGGGGCCTCAAAAGACACCTCCAGCACCTTTGTGCTCATCTCTTTTCCAGACTCCTCTCTCCATGCATGGACATCGGCAATCGCCTGTCCGCACACGGACATCCTTCATCAGGTCCATACTATCTGAACATTTTTGGAAAGACGACGCAAGATCAGGGATCAGCCCCGTCGCACAGCCCCCGGGGAGAGAGGAGCCCAAGAAACCCGAGACGAATGAAATCATCGGCGGCCGGGGGGGAGAGGAGCGGGGCTTCGCCCGCGATATCCTGTTCCGAACGAGGGTTTCGCAGGGCGACTTCCGAGGGGGCTGTGCGAGACCCGCTTCGTTACGAGATTTCGAATGCGCCCGGGATGCAAGGAAGCGGTCACAAAACCGCCGCAGGTGTGCTGAGTGCACATCGAGGACGGTTTTGGGGACGCTGACGCAGCAGCCCGGGATGCAGTCGGAATCGGAGTAGAAGACGAGTCTCGCACAGCCCCCGGGG
>WFRX01000422.1 GCA_015486285.1 bacterium | reverse complement strand
GATTGCGAAGCCTCTTTGCCTTCTGCCGGTAATACCCGGAAGGACGGATTGCCTCGGACAGCGTCTCTTCCGGGAGACGCAAAAGGGCTTCGGGCGTCAAGGCCCCGATGCGTTTCAGGTTCGTGATCGCCTTCTCCACGTTTTTCCATGCCGTGTTCTGCGTGAGGATGGCGCCTACGACGACCTCGAAGGGGCTGTCGGCGGGCCACCAGTTTCTCGGGCCGTAATGGTCGAGCAGGATGCGGTACATGTCGAGCAGCTTGTTGTTCATTGTCTTTCCGGCTCGCCCGAAGGGTCGGCCAGCCTTTCCAGGACGGCCACCGCAAGGAGGGGAAGGTTCAGTTCGTGGTGTCCGATCAACTGATAACCTTGCCCCCCCATCCGCACAGGCCTTTCAACAACATTGACCGAGGGGCGATAATGCTTGATGAAGTCCATGTCCACCGTGGTGAACGCTTCGACCCTGTTCCCCTGATTGCGGGCAAGATTCAAGGCCTTCATGAAGACCTCCGGAAGCACCACCGACGATCCGATGTTCAGGTACGCCCCTCCCTCCAACCCGGCGATTCGAGAGGCGAGGAGGCGGAAATCCCTCAAGGACGCCGCCCCGATCGCGGCGCCATCCGCGCGGGGATGCATATGCACGATGTCGGTTCCGATCGCCACATGGACCGTCACAGGAATCCTTCTCCTGTGTGCCTGGCACAGAAGGCTCAGGTCCGCATAGGGGGGATCGCTTTCCGCGAGATGTTTCGCCACGGCCTCCCCGAACCCCTTCCCCTCTTTGTCTCCCTCGGAGAGAGCCCGCCCGATCCTTTCAGCCGTCTCTCCGGCCACGCCGAACATGCCTTCATCGAGGGCGGGCCCCACATCCTCGGAGGTCTTTCCCCACAGGGCGATCTCCGTGTCGTGGATGACCCCCGCCCCGTTCAGAGCGAGTCCTGTAATGATGCCCCCTTCCATCCAGGAGACGAGGACCGGCGCGAGCCCGACTTTGATTACGTGAGCGCCCATCCCGACGATAATTTCCTTCCGCCCCCTTGCCGCGGCTGCGATTCGATCGGCTATTTCGCGGAGCATTCGGCCCCCCAGGATCGAGGGCAGGGCATCCAGAAATTCCCGAACCTGCATTCCCGCCTGCAGGGGGGATGCGAAGTCCTGCACAGACACCTTGGAAAAGCGGTCTCTGATCGAAACGGTTCGTAATGGGGATGGGTCCTCGTTCTTCCGGGTCATGGCTCGTCCTTGCCTGCCGCCTCAGGGCTGGAATCGTTCAATGGCGGGAAAAGGGTCCCTTCCACCCATTCGCACAGAAGATGCTCCACCAGGAGAAGGGCCTCCTGTATCCGCGGCGTTCGATCGGTCACGGACACGCGAATCGCTGCATCCGCCAGGTCCAGGGCGCGGCCTCCATCGCCTCCCGTGAGGACCAGTGTGCGGATTCCCATCGTCTTTGCCTGCTGGAGGCCTTCCAACACGTTTTCCGAGTTTCCACTCGTGGTGATGGCTATGAGAAGATCTTCACGATTGCCCAATGCTTCGACCTGACGGGAGAATACGTAACGGAAGCGGGAATCGTTTCCGATGGCCGTCAGGGCCGAGGTGTCGGTCGTCAATGCGACGGCTGGCAGGGGAGGGCGGTCTTCCTGATATCGATTCACAAATTCAGCCGCCAGATGTTGTGCGTCCGCCGCGCTGCCCCCGTTTCCGATGATCATGAGTTTGCCGCCTCGCCGGAGGACGTCGACGATTTCGTCGAAGGCCCTCCCCAGGCTCTCGAGATTCTCGGAAAAGAAGCGCTCCTGGGTGCGGAGCGATTCTCGAACACTCGACTGAATCCGCTCCAGAAGGGTTGCTCTTTTCATGGCGTTCCCCGTATCGGGTGTCCGGGTGCGGGATTCGGGAAGAAGAGGCCGCATTCTTCCTGCCCGCTGATCCACCCAATCGTAGAGGAGATCGCCGCAGAGTACAAGGACCTGTCAAAAGATGAATCGGCGAATGTAGATATTCAGAAGGAGTCCGACGGAAAGAAGCATGACGAGGAGAAACGAACCCCCGTAGCTGAACAGCGGCAGGGGGATTCCCACGACGGGAAGCAATCCGAGGCACATTCCGATGTTGATGGTAACATGCCAGAAAAACAGGAGAGTGATGCCGAGGGCCACGACCATGCCGAACGTGTTTTTCGCGCGGCTGCAAATGTTGAAGGCCCAGAAGATGACCAGAAGGAAGCCGGCCAGGAGAAGGAAACTCCCGACGAATCCCCACTGTTCCGCGAACGCCGAGAAAATGAAATCCGTGTGTTGTTCCGGCAGGAAATGCAATCGTGTCTGCGTCCCGCGCAAGAAACCCTTGCCCCACAACCCTCCGGAGCCGATAGCGATCTTGGATTGGATGATGTGATACCCCCGCCCCAATGGATCTTCCGCAGGATTCAGAAAGGTCATGACCCGTTCTTTCTGGTAGTCCTTCAAGTGGAACCAGGCCATCGGAAGGGACGCCACCCCAGCCCCGAGGAGCGTAAGGATGGACCCCCTTGTGAGTCCGAAGAACAGGACGACGGAAAAAAAGACAAGAAGCAGGACGATGGCGGTTCCCAGGTCCGGTTCGAGAAGGACGAGTACGAAGGGAACGAGGAAGAGGAGGAATGGAACGGCCAGTTCAAAGAGGTTGTATCGGCCCTGTCTGGCGTGATGATGGAAGTACTTGGCGAGGGCAAGGATCAAGGTTACCTTGATCAGTTCGGACGGCTGGAACTGGATCGGTCCGAGTTCGATCCATCGTTTCGCACCGGAGATGGATCGACCCATGACCAGTACGTAGACGAGGAGCAGAAGTGAGCAGGCATAGATCAGGTACGCATAGTGTTCGATGTGGCGATAGTCGATCAGGACGACAAGGGCCATGCCCAGTAACCCCAGGCCCCACCAGATGAGCTGTTTCTCGTGCGGAGGCATCCCACCTTCCGGGGCGCTGCCCTGCATGGCGCTGTAAAGGGTGAGGGTGCCGAGCAGGCCGATCATGAGCAGCGTAATAACGAAAACAATGTCAAAGGAGCTGAAACGGCTCGTCTTGATCTTTGTCATGGCCTTTTACTCCCCAACTTCCCGGGTGGTGGGAACGGGTGTCGACCCTTCCCCCCGGGTAGACCGGAAATACTCTTCCAGGATCTCCCGGGCGATAGGAGCCGCGGTCCCTCCCCCGTGCCCCCCGTGTTCGACGAGTACGACGACAACGATTTCGGGTGCATCGGCCGGCGCATAGCAGGCAAACCAGGCATGGTCCCTCTCTTTTCGGGGAAGCTTCCCGGCCCTCGGGCCCTGGTCGTCCATGCGGACGACCTGGGCCGTCCCGGTCTTCCCGGCGACCGCGATGTTCTCCAGGCTCGCCTTCTTTCCGGTCCCTTTCTGTGAAGCCACTACGTCCCGAAGCGCTTGCCGGACGATCCTGCCCGTGGCGCTGGAATAGCCCACGGAAGCGGTTCGTACAGGAGCATTTTCAAAAGAGATCGTGCCGCCTGGGGCCTCCACCGTCTGCACGAGCAGCGGAGTGAACAAGGCGCCCCCGTTTGCAATGGCCGACATCATCCTGACAACCTGGATCGGCGTAACCAGCAGAGCCCCCTGACCGATTGAAACGACGAGGGTTTCGCCTTCATACCAGGGCCTCCCGAATCGTTTCTGTTTCCACTCCGGAGATGGAACCAGGCCCGCCTTTTCCCCGTCCAACCCGATTCCCGTCTTCCGCCCGAAGCCGAATTTTTTCGCATAGGCCTGAATGCGTTCGATGCCGAGGCGCTGCCCCAACTGGTAGAAATAGACATCACAGGACTGAACGAGTGCCTGATGCAGATCGATGGATCCGTGGCCGGCCGTACGCCAGCACCGAAACTCCCTGACTCCGAGACGGTACCTCCCGCTGCAGAACAGCTTCTCCTGCGGGGTAATGACCCCCTCTTCCAGGGCGGCAACGGCGAGGACGATCTTAAAGATGCTGCCCGGAGGATAAAGCCCTTGGATCGCCCTGTCCGTGAGAGGGTGCAGAGGGTTCAGGCGAAGCGCGTCCCACTCCGCTCTGGAAATGCCGCCGACGAAACTGTTCGGGTCGAAGGAAGGAAGATTCAGGAAACACAAGATCCTGCCGCTTCTCGGATCAGCGGCGATGGCTACGCCCGAGGCGTCTCCAAAGGCTTGACGGGCCCTTTGCTGGAGCCGCCGATCCAGACTGAGAATGAGATTCTTGCCCGGGACCGGCTCTTTCCGCTTGATGACGGAGATCTGTCGGCCCCGTGCATCCGTCTCGACCTGGAGGGCCCCCTTCTTCCCCCTCAGCTGTTTTTCCCAATGTTTCTCGATGCCCGCCTTCCCGATCCAGTCGCCGATTCGATAATCGTTCCTGTCGACCCTCCGCAGCTCCTTTGCGTTGATTTCGCCCATGTAGCCGATCGAGTGCGCGAACAGGGGGCCGAACAGGTAGTTTCTGGCCTGCGTCACCTGAATCATCACGCCCGGGATCCGCAGGCGGTTCGCCTCGAGGTAGGCTACGGTGTCCCACGAGGCGTCTTTCCAGAGGACGTAGGAAC
>WFRX01000421.1 GCA_015486285.1 bacterium | reverse complement strand
GGGGCGAACGGCATCGTGGGGGGCGGCGCTCCGATCGCGGTGGGCGCGGCCATGGCGGCCCGGTACAAGGGTACGGACGGCGTCTGTGTCTGCTTCTCCGGTGACGGCGCCTCCAATCAGGGCACCACCCACGAGGCGATGAACCTCGCGGCCGTCTGGAAGGCGCCGGTGGTGTTTGTTGCGGAAAACAACCATTACGGCGAGTTCACCTCCCAGGCCAGGCACCAGTGCATCGAGTCGATCACCGAGCGGGCGGCCGGATACGGTATGCCCGGGGCGGTCGTGGACGGCAACGACCTGGCGGCCGTCTACGAGGCGGCCGCGGAGGCGGTGAAGCGGGCCCGGGAGGGCAAGGGGCCGAGCCTTCTCGAGTGCAGGACTTACCGCATCAAGGGGCATTTCGTGGGCGACCCGGAAGTTTACCGGGACAGGAAGGAGGTGGAGGGATGGCAGAAGGCGGACAAGGACCCGATCCTACGGCTCGAGAAGAAGCTCATCGACACGAAGGCCCTGACCGGAGACAAGGCGCAGAAGATCCGCGAATCGGTTCAGAAGGAGATCGAGGAGGCGGTCCGGTTTGCGGAAGAAAGCCCGGAGCCGGAGGTGAGCGAACTCCTGGCCGGCGTCTACGCCTAATGCATGATATATCTTGAGATAAGAAGGAGACAGGCATGGCAAGCATGAACATGGGAATGGCCGTCAACAACGCCCTCGCCCTCGAGATGGAACGCGATCCGAACGTTTTCCTCTTGGGCGAGGATGTCGGCCTTCCGGGAGGCGTTCTGGGTGTGACCGCGGGCCTGCAGGCCCGGTTCGGCGAGAAGCGGGTGCTGGATACCCCGATCTCGGAGAGCGCGATTATCGGCGCCGCGGTGGGCGCCGCGGCCTGCGGCCTGCGGCCCGTGGCGGAGCTGATGTTCGTGGATTTCATCGGGGTCTGCCTGGACCAGCTGTTCAACCAGGCGGCCAAGATGCGGTACATGTTCGGCGGCAAGGCGAAGATACCGATGGTGCTCAGGACTTGCTGCGGTGCCGGGATCGGGGCTGCCGCCCAGCATTCCCAGTCGCTGGAGGCCTGGTTCATGCACATCCCGGGATTGAAGGTGGTTATGCCGAGCACGCCGTACGATGCGAAGGGGCTCCTCATCTCCGCCATCCGGGACGACAACCCGGTGGTCTTTCTGGAGAACAAGGTTTTGTACCAGATCGAGGGGGAGGTGCCGGACGAGCCCTACACGATTCCGATCGGGGAGGCGGACATCAAGCGGGAGGGCGGTGACGTCACGATGGTTGCTACGGGGCAGATGGTAATGCGCGCCCTGGCCGTAGCCGAGAAGATGGCCGGCGAGGGCGTGAGCGTGGAGGTCCTGGATCCCCGCAGCCTGTCGCCGCTGGACGAGGAGGCGATCCTCAAGTCCGTGAAGAAGACGCACCGTCTGGTCATCGTCCACGAGGAGGTCAAGTTCGCCGGCTCCGGGGCGGAGATCGCGGCCACGGTCGCCGAGAAGGCCTTCGACTATCTGGATGCGCCGGTCCTGCGCGTGGCCGCGCCGTTCTGCCCCGTGCCTTTCTCGAGCAAGCTGGAAGCGGAGTTCGTGCCCAGCGAGGAGAAGATCACCGGCGCCGTGAAGACCGTGATGGAAGGCTGAGCCCGGAAACCTGGAAACGGGAGGCGAAAGGCGAAAGGGCAAAGGCGAAAGGAAAGAGCTTGAGGGGTCAGGGGTCGGGGGGCAGGCCACACGCAAAACCGCCAGGAACAGGGAGCACAATCGCTGTCATTCCCGCGAAGGCGGGAATCCCTTGGCCCAGCGGGTCGAAGGGACGAACGGGGGAAACAGTGAAAGCAATCCGGCATCACTTCGTGGAAGCCATCGCCCGGGCCCCTGAGGTGATGCCGCGCTATACCGGTTCGGTCATCCTGCCCGGATGCGGTCACTGGGTTCAACAGGAACGCCCGGAGGAGACAAATCAGCACATCCTCGATTTCTTGCACAAAATCGCCTAGTTTTCATCCGGATCGCCTTTTCGCCAAGGTTTCCTCCATGGGTTGTTCGTGACCACGGGGGTTGCCGACTGAATCGGCTGTAGCGAGACGCCCGGGCCCGGCCTCCCTATTCCAGTG
>WFRX01000420.1 GCA_015486285.1 bacterium | reverse complement strand
CCTCCATCCTCACTCGCACATCCTCCCTCGCCGGATGATAAATGTATCCGCATCCATAGCGGGTCGAAAACTTCAGAGGCATCTGACGGATCGGGGGAAGATCGCTCGTCAGGTTGTTCACCCTGCATTTCACAAAATTGAAGGTGTCGAGTGGAGGCTTGGACGACTTCAGGGGAAGATAGGCGCCTGCACAGGATCCGATGTAGATCCCTCCCCGATCCAGAAAATCCCGCAGCGATCGAGATCCCCGTGCCCGCAGGGCATGGGCCACGGCAAAGGTGTCCCCCCCGGATACCAGCAGAACATCCTGCTCAGGCGCGAGGCGGGGGAAGGCATCCTCCTGAATCAGGCACAGGCGATCGTAACCGTACCGTTCCATCAGGTCCACGAACCAGGTCCACGAGTGGGACGCACCTTCCCCTACATACACCCCCACGCGCAAGCCCTTCGAGTTGAGTGCCATCACCTACCCTGCCCGGAAGCGGGAAACGGGCCGTGAGCCCTGGTCCTCGGATTCATCCTTCCCACCCCTTCTGCAATTTCTCCAGGGCTCCGTCCAGATCGGCGGAGGCCCAGGAGGAAGGCACCGCGCCCTTCCCCTCGGCCAGGTCATGCGTCTCTTTGACAAGTTTGCGGGCCTGCTTCAGGAGCCGTTCTTCGGTCAGCCCGTCCCAGTCGACCGCCATCGCACCCAGCCCGGCCATCTTTTCCAGGGTGAGCTCGGGCGAAAGAAGCGAGGCGATCGGACAAATCCCGAGAATCGATGCAACCGCCATCCGATCGAGCCACCACTGGGCCCTCTCCACCGGATCCTCACCCACGGAAAAGGCGGGCCATCCCCCGCTCAGGGGGCCCAGGGGCACCGCATGGCTGAAGACCGAAACGGACTGGATCAAGCGCGCTTCCATGGCATCCGACAGAGGCCACGGGGCGGCCCCATACACGTTCTCCACCCCCGCCTCCT
Source organism: bacterium (assembly GCA_015486285.1). GTDB lineage: Bacteria > Desulfobacterota > DSWW01 > DSWW01 > DSWW01 > S015-6. The sequence continues at coordinate 1,768 of WFRX01000420.1, read as the reverse complement.
CCAGGCCTTCACCCTGGCCGACAAGCGACTGTAATCTCTTCACCGCCTCGTCCGCATCGGTCACATCCTCCTTCTTGAGCAGCGCCCCGCACGCAACGGGATCCAGACCGAGGCGGTTGATCTCCCGGAGCACCGGCGGCAGCCCTTCTTTCAGGAAGAGAAGAGAGATCACCCCGGCGGGATCGGTCAGGAGAATGCCGGGCTCGTCCTTCTTCGATTCCTGGAGAAGGTCGGCGGGCTCATCGATCATCAGAAAGGTGTTCGCCGCGTAAGCGCAATTGAAAGAGGCCGAATGCCGGTGCACCTTTTCCTGGATCGGCGCCAGGGCCGCGGCATCCAGGCCCAATTCCTCCAGGAGGACAACGAGGCCCTGCTTCTCGAAGATCGCGCCCTTTCGAAGCTCCCGCTGAAGCTCCGCGCACGCATCGAAGAACCCGTCCGCCACCTCGAGGCTGCCCAAGCCGCGCATGGCGATCGTCTTGAGCTTCCGCGCGCCCAGGGCCTGCCCGATCCCGAAGACATCGCGGCTCCCCCAGTCGCCTTCCGAAAGCTGCGCAATCTTGCATCCCTTCTCGCCGGCGGGACCGATCCCGATCAGCTGGACGTAATCGTCCCCGTGTTCCAGGCGGAGATTCTCCGTGGTTTCCCAAACACTCTTGCCCCACACTTCCGCCGCATCGGCCACCTCGGCAAGCTCGTCATGAAGCCACAACCGGACCGGCTTGTCCGATTCGCCGAGGACCACCACGAAATCATAACCACTGTACTTCAACTCCACGGCGGTCTGCCAGGTCAGGGGCACATGGCACACCCTGCCTGTCACCGGGCTCTTGCAGGTCACCGTTCCGGCACAACTGCTCGGGGCGAAGGTCCCGGTGAGCAGGCCCGTACCGAAGACGATCGGATCCCGGTCCGCGTACTGCTTGTAGAGGGCGAGGCTGATCGAGGCCCCCCCGATCTCTTCGCTCACCATCTCCTCGGTGAGGTCCTCTTCTTCACAGGTTCCCTCGTTCAGGTCCACCACGAGGATCCTTCCCATATAGGCATTTTCCAGGTCCATGACTTGTATTCCCCCTTTTCATCGACAGGCTGCCGAAGGCGACGGTCTGCTGTTATTCAGGCTTCCACCATGCTGAGGCAGCCGGTCGGACAGGCCTTCACGCAGAAAGGTTCATCCTCGTCTTCGCACAAATCACACGGCGCGCGCATGAGAATCGGCTTGCTGCTCGCCCCCGCCCCCTCGACCTGTTCCCCCGGCAGGACGATCTCCTTCCCTTCCGGTCGCGCAAGCAGGAGATCCTTCTCCCTCTTCACCATCATACCGAAGTAGTCTCGCTTCTCGATCCGGTGCAGCATCATGCTCGCCCCGATGGCTGAACAATCCATGTCGTGATGGTAGTTGCAGGCATACTCGCAAATTCGACACCCGATACATTTCAAGCTCTCTACGGCCAACTCCATCTTCTCATGCACCTCCTTCCTGAAAAACATCTCTTCCACAGACCCTTGCCTGTTCGTTCCGGTCTCATCCCTTCCCACGCCTGGCAATCGCCGCGCTACGACGGTTCCGCCCGGGCGGCTTCCTTCTCCCTGCCCTCAAGGCCTCCTCCCCCGCTGTATCCGGGGTCCCTTCATTCCCCCGTACACCGACCAAAGGAAAAGGGAGCTCGAGCCCCACCTTGTCGAGCCAGCGCCGAAACTCCCGGCTCGGCTCTTCGGAGAAAATCTCTCCAAAAAACCGCTTTCCCACCTCCACCATTTCCTCTGT
>WFRX01000419.1 GCA_015486285.1 bacterium | reverse complement strand
GCCAAGCCCGTTATCGCAGCCGTGAACGGCACGGCCGCGGGAGCGGGAATGAGTATGAGCCTCGCTTGCGACATGGGGTTCGCCGTGGAGGGGTGCCGCTTCATCATGGCATATACGGGTATCGGGCTCGTCCCGGACGGCGGTTCGAGCTATTCTTTGCCCCGCCTCGTGGGGTACCGCAAGGCCATGGAAATCGCCTGCCTGAACGAGCCGATCGACAGCAGCGAGGCGTTGAGGCTCGGCCTCGTCAATCGGGTCTTTCCCGCCGAGACCTTTGAATCAGAGGTCTCGAAGATCGCATCGAGGCTTGCGCAGGGTCCCACCGAGACCTACGGCCGCGTCAGGAACCTCATGCGGCTTGGGTTGAGCGAGTCCCTAGAGTCCCAGATGGAAAACGAAAGGCAGGGAATCGCCGCGTCCACCCTTTCTGAAGAGTTTCGAGAAGGGGTCACGGCATTCCTGGGGAAGCGAAAGCCTGATTTTCCTTCCGCCGGGTGACCGGCAGGAAAGGACATGCGATTCGACCGCGGAAACCCGCTGAAGAGGCCCCTTGCATAGAACGAATGGAAGAGACTCGGAAGGTGATGGGGGAGGTTTCCGGGAACGATGATCGACAGCCACGGCCATCTTGGCAATATCCTCTATCCGGGGGGAGGAGACCTGATCTTCAGGAAGGGTGTCCGGAAACGGCGCGTCCTGGACCTGACGACACTTTCCGAATGGCGGATGCACGCGGGCATGCCGGACGTTCTTCTGCGGCTGTGCATGGACCAGATCACGCGCGGCCAGATCGCCCGCAACGAGACCGCTACCCTGGAGAACCTGCGGAAGTCCTTGGACAAGGCAGGGGTGGACAAGATGGTGTGCCTGCCGGTCCCTCCGTACGTGACCTTTGATGATCTGAAGAAGGCGGCGCAAATCGAGCCGGCCGTCATCCCGTTCACAGGGGTGGATTTTGCGCGGGATTACGATATCCAGGGGGCGCTCGATGCGGATGTGGCCGCAGGCGCCCGGGGCATGAAGCTCCACCCGATCATTCAGAAAGAGCCCCTCAACAGCAAGCGGACCTTCGAGGCGGTCGAAGCCTTTGCCGTACACGGGTTGCCCGTGTTGTTTCACGCCGGGGTATTCTCTTATTACCTGGGCAGGGAAAAGGCCCGGAGCCAGAACCCGTCCTACGGAGAGATCCGTTATGCCCGCGATCTCGTCGCGGCCTTCCCAAAGGTCAACTTCGTGACGGGGCATGCCGGTCTCTTCCATGTGGGAGATACGATGACGATGCTCGGGGGCCATCAGAACGTCCATGTGGACGTTACGATTCAGTCGCCTGCCAACATCAGGAAGCTCATCAAGGTCTTCGGTCCGGAGAGGGTCCTGTATGGGTCGGACTGGCCCTGGGGAAAACATATTCCGGCAATCAAGATCGTGCGCAAGGCCTGTAACGGGGATCATGCGCTCGAAAGGCTGATTTTCCACGAGAACGCGGCCCGGCTGCTTGACCTCTGAGAGGGGGGAAGGCTCCCAAGCCGCGCAAGGAGGACCCATTGGCTGCCATATTGTTGCGGAATGGCCGGGTAGTCGACGGTACGGGCGCCGCCGCCTTCAGAGGGCATGTGCTGATCGATGGGGATCGCCTCGAGGCGGTCATCCCGGAGGGGAGGGAACTCCCCGCGGCCGAAGAGACGATCGACGTGGGCGGGTCCGTGATCTCGCCCGGTTTCATCGACATGCATTCCCATTCGGACTGGATGCTCTGGGACCCGGATCACCCGGCGGTCCTGCGGTGCCTTCTCGAGCAGGGCGTGACCACGGTAGTCGGTGGAAATTGCGGGTTCTCGCCGGCTCCGGTCCGGCCGGAAACGCTGGAACGCGTTCGGCATTATTCCGCCATGTTGGCGGACCGGCCTGTCGCCTTTGCCTGGAATTCCGTATCCGAGTTCCTGGATCACGTCGAGCGGACCGGGCCGGTATTGAACCTTGCGCAACTGGTAGGACATGCCTCGGTCAGGGCCCGGGGAGCGGACACCCTGCGTGGCGCCATGAACCCGACTGAACAGAGAAAGTGCCTGGACGAGATGAGGCGGGCCTTTGACGAGGGGGCCTGCGGCCTGAGCTTTGGGCTGGGCTACGACCCTGGGATGTACTCTCCCCTCGAGGAGATTCAGGCCTTCTGCGGAGTCGCAAAGGAATCGGACAGACCGGTCAGCGTGCACATCAAGGCCTTGTCCTGGCTCTCCCCGTGTTATCCGGCTGCCTACCTCAAACCGCATAACCTGCGAGCCCTGCGGGAGATGCTGGATGTGGCGAGGAAGACCGGGGCCCGGCTGCAGCTTTCCCACTTCATTTTCGTGGGACGCAAGACATGGCCCACCGCGGATGCCGCGCTCAGGATGGTGGACGAGGCGAGGCGCGAGGGCGTGGACGTCATGATCGATGCCTTCCCTTACACCTGCGGCAACACGACCATCAACGCCGTCCTGCCCTACTGGTTCCTCGCCGGACTCCCGGATGGGTACAGGAGCGCGTGGGCCCGGGCCCGTTTGCGCGCCGAGTTCGCCATCTCCTTTCGCCTCGTCGGATTCTTTTACCGGGACTTTCAGGTCATGGACGTGGCCGTCCCCGGGTGGGAGGAGCTGAACGGCCTGACCGTCGAGGAGATCGCCTCGAGGTGGGGAACCTCTCCCTTGAAGGCCGTTCTCCGGCTCAGCGAGGAAAGCGGGGGCAGGACGCTCATGCTTTTCCACGCTTACAGCGGTGAGCCGGGCAACGAGGGACCCCTGGAATCCGTACTCCGCCATGAAGCCTGCCTGTTCGAGACCGACGTGGTGGTGAAGAGCACGGGCTACCCGAATCCCGCCGCCCTGGGCGCCTTTCCGAGGATCCTGGGCCGTTACGTGAGGGACCGGAAGTTTTTCAGCATGGAGTCCGCCGTCAACCGGATGACCCTGGCGAGTGCGAACCGCTTCGGCCTCGGGGACCGGGGAGCGCTTCTCCCCGGCAGGGCTGCGGACGTGGTGGTATTCGATGCCGGGAAGATCTCCGATACGCCTCCTGCGGACGGACGGCCCGCCGGAAGGCCGAAGGGAATCGCACACGTCTTCCTGAACGGCGCGCACGTCGTGAAGGATGGGGAGTACGTACCCGGATTGCGGGCGGGCCGCGTTCTCCGGGGGTGACCGGAGGCGCTCTATTTCTTGAGCTTGAGGTCCGGCATCTCCTTTTCCCGGTCCCAGGTGCGCTCCGTTACGCCCTGCCGCTTCATGTTTGTCTTCTGCACCCGGAACGTCCCGGTCCTCGGGATCTGGTCGACCACATCAATGTAGCGGGGCACCATGAAGTAGGCCATATTGTCCGCGCAGTGATGAATCAGCTCCTTCAAGTCCAGTTCGACTCCCTCTGTCGGCCTTACCCAGATCATCACGTCGTCCTCTCCAAGCTCTGAAGGCACGCCGAAGGCGGCGCATTCGGCCACCGCCGGGTGCTTTTCCACGATGTTTTCCACCTCGAAAGAGGAGATGTTTTCTCCCCTTCGGCGCATGGAGTCGGTCTTCCGGTCCACGAAGTACAGGTAGCCGTCCTTGTCGGCGTAGAAAAGATCCCCGGAATGGAGCCAGCCCTCACGGAGCTTCTTACGGCTGGCCTCCGGGTTCTTGTAGTATTCGACCCCGCCCGTTTTCTCGTCCGTCACCCGGGTGATCAACTCCCCGATTTCACCCTGGGGGACCGGATGGTTGTCTTCATCCACGAGCCTCCATTCCACGTTCAATACCCTTCCGACGGAGCCTACAGGGCCGTCGCCGAGGTTCCAGATCAGTACGCCCCCGCCGTCCACCGCGCCGTATCCCTCGAAGATCTGGACTCCGAACCGCTTTTCAAAGGCCTCCCAGAGGTTTGCGGGGCAGGCAGCGGAGAAGACCATGCGGACCGGGTTGTCCGCATCGTCGGCCCTCTCGGGCTGCTTCATCAGGATGGGCACCATCGCGCCCAGGGCATTGAAAGTCGTTGCGCCGTATCGTCGGATCGGTTCCCAGAACCGGGACGCGGAGAAACGTGATGCCAGGCCGAAGGGCAGGCCGGCGACCATGGCAAAGCCCGCGGTCAGGATGAGGGCATTGGCATGGAACAGGGGGAGACAGGTGAAAAGCACATCATCCGGCTTGTAGAGGACGGAAGTCAGGAGTTTGAACCCCTCGATGTTCATACTCCGGTTTCGGTTGACCACGCCCTTGGGGAAGCCCGTGGTGCCTGAAGTGTACATGAGAAAGGTCATTGCCTCCGGATCGAGGGCGATCCGAGGCTTCTCGGACGAGGCATCGAGAAGGTCCTCCAGGGAAAGGGTGCCCGCAGGCAAAGGTTCCTTCGTGGTCCGACGTACGAAGACCTTTTCGATGGCCCCGACCGGACCCTCGAGTTCGGCGAAGCGGGGGTACAGTGTGTCATCCACCGCCAGGTACTTGACGTCCGAGTGGGTCAGGATATACCGGAGCCCTTCCCCCTTGAGGGCGACGTTGACCGGTACGCTGTAAAAGCCGCCGCGGGGCATGCCGTAAAAGAGATACAGATACTCGGCGCAGTTGCCCATGAGGATCGCTATTCCGTCCCCGGGTTTCGCACCCAGGGCGGCCAGGCCGTTGGCGGCCTGACACGTGGCCCGGTCGAATTCCGCGAAGCTGACCCTCTGATTGTCATGCAGGATGTAAGGCTTGTCGCCGAGGGCTCGCGCCTGTTCTTCAATCTGATCCGCGTAAAAGGTCGCCTTCGGTTCTTCCGCCATGGGTAAACCTCCGTGTCGAAACTACCGATAAAGGCCATCTTGTCGCTCAAAGGCAAACCACACCTTGACCCTTTGCCCTTTTGCCTTTCACCTTTCGCCTGGCGCTTGGGTGGCGCTGGGGGGCCTCTATTCCTCGATCTCCGGCCCGCCTGCGCCCTCCCGGAACCAGGTGACGGGGCGGAACTCGCGAGGGACGATCCCATGCTGCCTGAATTTCGGATACCCGAGGACCATGGCCGTAGTGATCTTCCAGGGGTCCTTGATCCCGAGCTTCTCC
>WFRX01000418.1 GCA_015486285.1 bacterium | reverse complement strand
GGAAGGGCCCGCGGGGCGCAAGGCCCCCGGATCAGGCCCCGGACCCACCCTTGCGAGCCCGGAGTCCCTGCTCGATTTCATCCAGCACCCTGCGCGCCGCTTCCGCGGGATCCGGCGCCTGGGCGATCGGCCTGCCGACCACGATCACGTCCGAGCCGCGTCGAATCGCCTCCGACGGCGTCAGGATGCGTGCCTGGTCGTCTTTGGCGACGGCCGCCCAGGCGGGCCGCACACCGGGCGTCAGGATGGTGAAGCCGGGGCCGAAGCGGTCCCGGACCGCCTCGACCTCCCGACCCGAGCAGACGATGCCCGCGCAACCGGCCCTGCTTGCGATCTCCGCACGCAGGAGGACGAGGTCCGTGATCGAAAGGTCCCGGGCGTACCCGAGGCGGGGCAGATCTTGCCGGGGAAGGCTCGTGAGCACCGTAATGCCCAGCATGGCGGGTACGGTCCCCACTTCCCGTCGGGGCCGCGGCTCCGACGCCGACCCCGTCCAGAGCCCCTCGCAGTGGACCGAGAGGAAATCGACCGGCAGGGCCCCGGCCGACCTGCGGGCCCGCTCAACGGTCCGGGGGATGTCGTGAAGCTTCAAGTCGAGGAAGATCCTTTCGGCGCCGCGGGCCTTGATGGAAGAGAGCAGGCCGGGCCCTTCCTTGACGAACAACTCCAGGCCCACCTTGAAAAGTCCCACGGATGGGGCGAGCAAATCGACGAACCGCTTCGCCTCGTCGGCGCTCGGCACATCGAGGGCAAAGCAGAGGCATTCCTTGGGTTCCGGCATCGTGCGACCTGTCGCCATCGTTGTGAGTCCTGCTTCCAACTCTTCTTCTACCCGTTTTGCCACCCCTGAAGCAAGTGCGGGGGCCCTCCTCGCTCCGCCCCCTTGCTAATCCGGAGCTCACATCCTAGAATGCGAATCATCCGGGAGACACTTTTCTTGCACCCAAGACATTCCCTCATGAATCCAATGCGATAACCAAACACCACGGGAAGGGAGTAGAAGTCATGAAGCATGGAGAAAGGCGAATCGGATGGTCCATCCTGGCGGGCGTTCTTGTCCTCTTTATCCTGGCTCTTGCAACGGGGCCCGCGAGCGGAGACGAATACTCGAAGCAGCAGCAGTTGATCGACAAGGCGCTGATGACCTTTCGGCAATTCGTTGCAGACCCCAACGTCGGCTGGGGCCCGAAGCAGGCGAAGAACGTGAAAGGGATCCTCATCGTGCCGCAACTCCTTCGGGGCGCCTTTATCTTCGGCGGTGCCGGCGGCAGCGGCGTATACCTGGTGCGGGATAGAAAAACCGGCGAGTGGAGCGATCCGGCATTCTATACCATGGGTTCCGCGAGCTTCGGCCTGCAGATCGGCGCCGACGCGTCCCAGATCGTGCTCCTGGTCTTGACGACCCAGGGGGCGGAGACCTTCCTGAACACCTCCTTCAAGCTGGGGGGCGACGTCAGCGTCGCCGCCGGGCCGGTGGGCGCCGGCGCAAAAGGGCACACCACCTTCCAGAGCGCAGACGTCCTCTCCTACTCGCTCGCCAAGGGGGTTTTCGCGGGGATCTCACTGGAAGGCGCCGGCGTAGCGGTCTCCAAGGGCGCCAACGAGGCTTACTACGGAAAGGGCACCCGGCCCGTCGACATCCTCATCACGCGTACAGCCAAGAACCCGAAGGCGGAGGCGCTGGTGAAGGAAGTGGCCAAGGTGATGAAGTAGATAGGTAGATAGGCGAGCGAGCGGCCCGGGCCGCTCGCTCACGCCCACGCCCTCCTCAAAAAAGCCCTGCCTCACTCGGGAAGCGCTTCCTCGTAAAAGGGGAACACGTCCAGGCGCACGGTCGACCATCCTCACCGCCTCGAAACCCGCGGTGCGCGACGGTTTCGCCATCTCCCGGGAGGAGCGTCAATGACGAACATCGTTGCTGTTTACGGGAGCCCGCGCCGCGAGGGAAACACGGCCCTGCTGCTTCGCCAGGCCGTGGCGGGGGCGCGGGCGGCGGGCGCGCACGTGGAAGAGATCGTACTCCGCGACCTGAAGATGTCCCCCTGCCTGGAGATCTACGGCTGCAAGAGCACCGGCCGGTGCGCGATCCAGGACGACTTCCAACAGGTGTACGACAGCTTCGCGCAATGCCGGGCCGTCATGCTCGCCTCCCCGATCTTCTTCTACGCCGTGAGCGCCCACATGAAGATCCTCATGGACCGGTGCCAGTCCCTCTGGGTGAAAAAGTACTGGCTCGAGAAGAGGCCGCCCGGCCCGGGCTCGTCGGGGCGCAAGGGGCTGTTCATCTCGGTGGGCGCCACCCGGGGCAGGAAGCTCTTCGACGGCGCCGTGCTGAGCGTCCGGTATTTCTTCGACGCCATCGACTGCGAACTGTGGAAGAGCCTGCTCTACCGCGAACTCGACTTCGAGGGCGACGTGCTCGATCGGCCCGCATATCTCGAAGAGGCCCGCCGGGCGGGCGGCGAATTGGTCCGCATCGTCCAGGCCGAAGGCGGCTGATCCGCAGGGGCCTGTCCCGCATCCAGCGCCAACCGCACCGCACAAGCCAGGATATCGCGAGGACGTACGCGAAGCCCCCTTCCCGCCCAACAACAACCGCACCGCACAATCCCGCGCAGGCGCAGATCCCTTCGCACCCAACGACAACTGCACCGCACAATCCCGAACATTGCGAGGACACCGACCGCATAGCGGCAGTCTTCCAGGTACCCCACAACCTTGGACATTGCGAGGGCGCGACAGCGCCCGCGGCAATCTCCCCCGCACCGTGCCCGCCGTATCGGGCTCCATCCCGCCCGGGTCGCCCACACACCCGCTTTACCTCGGCGGCCCGTTCCACTATGATAGTGGGAGTCGACCGAACCGAAGTTTGCTGACCATCCGAGAAAGTCTGCATGGAAAAAGGCAAGGTCATCCCGTTTCCCGCCGACAGAAGGGCGTTGCTCCCCCGGCCCAACGCGTACATCCTTCGCGTCTATCTGGTCAGCGGTCCCTACGGCGAAGAATCCGTGGGGCATGAAATCTTCAGGACCCTGAAGGTCCGGGGCGACCAGACCCTGGAAGATCTCCACCACGCCATCTTCTGCGCCTACGGGCGCGAACAGGACCGGTATTACGATTTCTGCCTCAGCATGGATCCGAACGATCCGGAAGCCGTTCGGTACACGTGCAGGGAGGCCTTATCGAAGTACGGCCTGAAAGGGCCGGAGAGACCCGGCAAGAAGGTCGGGCCCGCGCCCCTTGCGACCGTGGATTCCCTGGGGCTGAACGACGATCAATTCTTCGGGTACTGGTTCGACCTGGTCGAGGAGTGGATCCACCTGATCCATGTCATTGCGATCGAGCCGGCGGACCTAGACGTGGACTACCCGCTGCTCATCGAGAAGCAGGGCGTATTGCCGGACCCGGTCCCCCGGGACCTGGACGGCCGGGAATTCGGACGGGGAGGGGAAACACTCCGGGAGGAGGACGTCCTCATCCTGCTGATGGGCGAAATGCAGATCCGGTGGCGAAAGCAGATCGAGGACGCCCCGATCAGGCCGAACACCCGGCTGAAAACGGCCCTGGCCAAGTTGCCGTCTCACTGGCTCGACGCGATCGGCCGGCAGGGCGGCCTGGAAGAGGCGCGGAACCGCAAAGACCGCATCGACGCGCTCGTGGAATGGCTGCCGCGGGAAGAGAGCCTCCGGCAGATCTGGAACTCGCTGCCTCTGCCTTCGAGGGAGGTGCTCAACTGGATCCTCCGGGAGCAGCACGGCGCGGCCAAGATCCAGAACCTCTCGAGACGATACGGGGCCGACACGGACATCACCTGGTGGTGGAGCGAGGGGCAGCGGCCGGAGACGCCCCTGGGGATGTTGCGGAGCCGGGGCCTGGTCTATGTGGGAAAGATCCGCCAGGGCAGGCGGAGGTTCCGGCTCGCCGTCGTGCCGGTGGAACTCCGAAAAACGCTGATCAAGATCGCCGCGGAGCCGCCGGACGAAGTGGTGGAAGAGGGGCCTTGGCCGGGAGGGGAATCGGAGGCGGCGCCGCCGACCCAGACCCAGGCCCCGGAGCAGGAGGCTTCCGGAGTCGCTTTCATCCAGGAGAAGCTCCTGGAGGCGCCCTCGTCGGCTTCAGGGGGCCCGCCTGCAAGCGATCCCTGGAAGGGCCTGGAGACCTTCAACCTGCGGTCTTTCCTCTCGGTCTGCCCCCTGCGGAAAGACACGGAAGGCATGTACGCCCGCGCCCTGGGCCGCATACGGAGACACCCGGACGAATTCCCCCGGCGGCACGTCCGCTCCTTCCTCACCCGCATGACCCGGGGCAGCTCGGTGTGGAGCCGCCTGGAGGCCTACAAGCTCGGGCTCGTGCTCCTGGACGAACGCTTCGTCGAACCC
>WFRX01000417.1 GCA_015486285.1 bacterium | reverse complement strand
TTGCTCGTGCTCCGATTCGATGGAGGAATACGGGATTGGCAGAAGGTAGGGGACGCCGTTCGGAAGGTTCCCGGGGTGGCGGCGACCATGCCGTTTTCCTACCAGAAGGCGTTGATCCGGTCCGGGGAGGATGTGCGCGGCATCGTTGTTCGTGGCGTGTGGCCCGGGTCTCTGCCCGAGATGTCGCACCGGCAGATCGACTTCTCCTGCGGCGGGTTCTCGCTGCCTTCCCCCGGGGAGGCTCCCGGGACGGGGAATCGGTCTGCGGCAGCGCCCATATGGATCGGCAAGGCCCTGGCGGAGACATTGGGGGTGAGCTGCGGGGATGCCGTTCGCCTGGTCGCCATGGCCGGTCAGGATACGGATGCGCCGGCCAAAACCGCGTTGCGGGATTACCGGGTGGAGGGCGTATTCGAGGTCGGCATGTACGAATACGATGCCTCCCTGGCGTTTCTCACATTGAAAGAGGCGCAAGACTTCTTCGGACTGGACGGCCGGGTGACGGGGCTGGAGGTGCGTCTGAAGGATATCCGGGATACGGACCGGGCCAGGCAGGAGCTTCAGAAGATTTTGGGGTATCCCTTCTGGGTGAAGACGTGGAAGGAGATCAACCCGAATTTCTTCTCCGCCCTGAAGCTGCAAAAGGTCGTCATGTTTCTGGTCCTTGTTTTGATTATTCTGGTCGGGGGCTTTAACATCATCAGTACCCTCATCATGAACGTCCTCGAAAAGCGCCGTGAGATCGCGATTCTGAAGGCCATGGGGGCCACCCGGCGTTCCATCGGGAGGATCTTCCTGTTCCAGGGGCTGCTGCTCGGGTTGGCCGGGACCGTTCTCGGCCTGATCCTGGGCTACGGCCTCTGTGTGCTGGCCGGGAGCTATTCCCTGATTCGACTGGACCCGGACATCTATTACCTGTCCAGCCTGCCGGTGGAAGTCAGGCCGATGGAATTCGTTCTGGTGGGGTTGTCCGCGCTGGTGTTGTCCGTCCTCGCCACCGTCTACCCCGCGAGGCAGGCTGCCAGGCTCGACCCGGCCGAGGTATTGCGCTATGAATAACGAAACCATCGACCCGGGCGGAACGCTTATGGAGGAGCCCCTGTTGCGGGTCGACGGAATTACCAAGGACTTCCGGATCGGAGAGAAGGAGATTCATGTACTCAAAGGGATCGACCTGGAGATCCGGGGACGGGAGACCATGGCGATCCTGGGTGTATCGGGCGTGGGGAAAACCACCCTGCTGCACATCCTCGGCACCCTGGACCGCCCCACCCGGGGCCGGGTCGCCTATCGGGGGCAGGATCTGTTCTCCCGGTCGGACAAGGATCTTGCAGGCTTCCGCAATCGGGAGATCGGGTTTGTTTTTCAGTTTCATTACCTGCTTTCCGATCTGACCGCCCTGGAGAACACGATGCTGCCGGCGTTGATCGGGGGCATGTCCAAAAAGAGGGCGGAGCAGAAAGCCGCCGGCCTGCTCCGGGAACTGGGCCTGGAAGAACGGATGGCCCACCGGCCGGGCAAGCTCTCCGGCGGAGAGCAGCAGCGGGTCGCAGTGGCCCGTGCAGTGATCATGGATCCCCGGATCGTCCTGGCGGACGAACCGACAGGAAACCTGGACACCCGGAGCGCGGGCGTGGTGGAGGATCTCCTGGTCCGGTTGCGCGACACCCATGGTGTGACAATCGTCGCGGTAACCCACAACCCGCAATTCGCCGCCCGGATGGACAGGCAGATCCATATGTTTGACGGAAGGCTCCTGGAAGCGGGAAACCCCGGACTGCAACCAACTACGAAGGGCGTGTAGGCGAACCAGGCGTGATGCATCGAAGAGTGTGGATTCTGTTTCTGCTGATGTTGATATTCACTGTGAGCCTGGCCCGCGCTGAGGAACAGGACGGCCTGCCTCCTTTGATGCCGGACGTGGAACACGAAGGGGCCGGGCGGAGTGCCGAGGAGCAGCCTCCCCTGGAGCCGGCCGTCGAACCGGAGGCGGCCCGAGATACCCATGTGCCGGGAGGCCGGTCCCCGGAAACCGGCGGGGGGGAACAGGGACGGTCCGGCGTAGGGAATCCGGCCCCTATTGTGCGGACGATCGAAGTGAAGGGAACGCAGCGAATCGAACCGGATGTGATCTTCATGAGAATCAGGACCAAGGAGGGTGACCGGCTCAGCCGGAAAAGGATCGCGGAGGACATCCATACGATCATGGCGACCGGGTACTTCCGCAAGGTGGACGTGGAGAGCCTCCCCGTGCCGGGGGGGGTGAAAATCGTCTATCATGTCGAAGAAAGGCCCATGATTCGGGAAGTCCGTTACGAAGGGGTCAAGGAACTGGAGGAGGACGATCTCAAGAAAGTGGTTACGATCAAGCCCAACACGTTCCTGAACATCGGGGAACTCAAGGAGAATGTGGAGAAGATCCGCAAGCTCTACGCCAACGAGGGCTACCCGCGGGCGAAGGTGACGTACGTGGCGGAGCCGGACGAAAACAACCAGGTCAATGTGGTCTTCAAGGTCCAGGAGAATGAGGAAATCAAGGTCCGGCGGGTGTTGTTCCTTGGAAACACCCGTTTTTCGGATAAGAAGCTCAGCAGTATCCTTCAAACGAAGAAGAAGTCCCTGTTGTCTTTCATCACGTCTGCCGGTTCCTACAAGGAGGATGTGCTCAAGGATGATGTGACCCGCCTGACCTTGTGGTACCTCGATCACGGCTACCTGGAGTTCAACGCAAAGCCTCCGCTCACCCTCTCCACGGAGAAGGGGATGTATATCTTTTTCATTGTTGAAGAGGGCCAGCAGTATACGGTAAAGAGCGTGCGGTGGGAAAATGCCACCAAACAGGAGGAGAGCATTTTGGCCGGGCTGCAGACCCTTCTGCCCGGTCAGATATTCAGCCGGAGAAAGCTCCAGAACGACATCACGGCCATGACCGACTACTACGCGGACCAGGGCTATGCCTTCGCAGAGATTGTTCCTCTGTACTACCCTGACGAAACGTCCCGTACCGTGGCCGTGGTCTACCGTGTGCAGAAGGGACAGAAGTACTATGTGGGGGACATCCGCATCTCCGGGAACACCAAAACGCGGGACAAGGTCATCCGGCGGGAGATGGCCCTTATCGAGGGGGACCTGTACAGCAGTTCCATGCTGAAATTTTCCAAGAGCGAGATCCAGCGGCTGGGCTATTTCGATAATGTGAACATCAATACGGAACCGGGATCGGAGCCGAATCTGCTGGACGTGGTGGTGTCGGTGAAGGAGGGACAGACGGGCACGCTGAGCGGAGGGGCCGGCTTCAGCTCGACGGACCAGTTCATCCTGATGGCGAATATCACGCAGAGCAACCTGTTCGGCAGGGGACAGGTCCTGTCCCTGAATGCGGAGATCGGGGGGACGCGGCAGAACTTTTCGTTGAGCTTTACCGAGCCGTGGCTTTTCGACATTCCCCTGTCCGCCGGATTCGACGTGTTCAACACGGAGCGGGATTATCAGGATTTCACCCGCAAGTCCCTGGGGGGAGCGGTTCGCTTCGGGTACCAATTACGCCAGTTTGTGCGCGGAAACGTGATGTACAAGTACGAGGACGTGGAAGTCAAGGATGTAAGCGAGCTTGCCTCGATTACGCTGCGGGCGGAAGAGGGACGCAGCACGGTGAGTTCGCTGACCTTCTCCGTTGTCCACAATACGCTCGATAACCCCATGTTCCCGATGAAGGGCTTTATGAACATCGCCACGGCGGAGATCGCCGGGACCTTCCTGGGCGGAAACACCGACTTCGTAAAGCTCCAGGTGGACGCAGGTGCGTACATCCCGGTCATCTGGGGGACAACGTTCCATCTGCGGGCGAGGGCCGGATGGGGCGATGGCATCGGAGGAGACCAGCTTCCGGTTTTTGAACGGTATTTCGTAGGCGGCATCAGCACGGTCAGGGGCTACGATGTGCGTTCTCTGGGGCCGGAGGTGGACGATGTCCTGATCGGGGGGAACAAGGAACTGATTTTCAATGCGGAATACATCTTTCCCATCGCCCCTTCACTCAAGCTGCGGGGGCTGTTCTTCTTCGATGCGGGGAATGCCTTCAGCGAAGACGAAAGCATCAAGCTCAAGAACCTTCGGTTCAGCGCGGGCGGCGGATTTCGATGGTTTTCCCCCATGGGGCCGCTCACCTTCGTGCTCGGGTTCCCGCTCGACCGGCAGGAAGGGGAAGACAAATCCGCCGTGCAGTTTTCGGTGGGTGCACCCTATTGAGATACAGGGATAGAAAAGGGATAGAAA
>WFRX01000416.1 GCA_015486285.1 bacterium | reverse complement strand
GCCTGTCCCATTTACCACGGCGGTAATCCTGCCGTCAGGTTTTCTAATCTTTTCCGCCCAAAGGGTCGATTTGAAATCAGAGATACTGTTTTCGGGACCAAACCGGTCCGGAAAAGCCTCCAAAGGCGGGAAGGGACTGGGCAGGCAAAATGTTGCGAAGGCTTCTTTCACGATTCGGGATCGGCCCACCGAAAAAGCCACCCGCAAGGCGAACGAGGAGGCCCTCCGCGGGCCAGCGCCCTCAGCGGGGAAAAGGCCCGTCGGAAGAGGGCGACGCGGTTACACTTTCTCCCGAGGCCGTCCACTTCCTGCGGGGCCTCGTCAGCACCCCCTCAACCTCCGACCTCCAGGAATTGCCGCCCCATGACCGGCTCTTCCTTTCTGAAATCATGAAACGGGTCCAAGACAATACCCTGGAAATCCCGGTCCTCCCCGGTACGGCCATCGAGGTCTCGAGGCTGCTGGCCGAACCCACGAGCAGCCTGGCCGACTTTGTGAAGGCCATCGAATCGGACCCCGCCCTGAGCGTCAGTGTCCTGCGGACCGCGAATTCCGCCTTCTACGGACTTTCCGTGCCCACCGGCAGCCTGCGGGACGCCGTGTTCCGTATCGGGCTCAGCCAGCTCAGGACCATCGTCATCTTGTCTCATCTGCAGGACAAAGTGCTGCAAACCGGCCTGTTCGAAAATGAGGTGCAGTGGCTGTCCGACCTTTCCCTCGCACTGGCGCATCTCGGGCAGCAACTGGCGCCCGAACTGGGGATGGACCGTTCCTCGGCCTTCACGCGGGGCACGCTCTGGCACCTCGAACATTTCCTCATTATGGGCACGCTGGCCGAGGTGGCCAGACAACACCACAACAACATCCTCCCTTCCTGGCAATGCCTGCATGAGGCCTTCTTCCGCTTCGGCCCGAAGATCAGGGAACTCGCCGCCAGAACCTGGGAACTCGAAGATCTGCTGAACCCGGACGGAGGGGGCGACACGGCAGCCGTCCGCTACGGACAGCTCCAACACGCACTCGTCGCTCAGTGGGCCGGGTCGGATCTCCCAATGGAAATCGACTGGATCCCCCGGGAACGATTGGCCGAGGCCCTCGTCAAAAAAGCCTGAGGCATCGCCCTCGACTACTCGATCCAGTTGATTTCCAGCGTCTCCCGGGCCACGGGCTTGTCGATCCTGCCCTTTGGATATCCCACGCACAGGGACGTGACCGCCTTCCAGGGCGGTACAATGCCCAGTCTCTTCCTCCAGGCAGGTAGGTAGTCCATCGCCGCGATCGTCAGGCCGATGTAGCAGGTGCCAAGCCCCATCGCATGAGCCGCCAGCACCATATTCTGGGCGCACATCCCGGAGTCGAGATCCGGGTTGCTGATACCGCGGGTGTCCGTCAAGAGGAAGATGGCGACCGGCGCGTTCCAGTAAATCACGTCGTTACAATGATCCGCCTTTTCGATGGCCGTCATGGGCCGCTGATCCATCTTGTTCACCGCCAGGTAGCTCACAAGCGTACTGACCGTCTTGTTCCAGCCTTTCGGGCCGAGATATAGATCGCGCAGCCGGCGGAGAACCTTCATGCTGTCCCGCTCCAGTTCCCGGATGGTCTCCCGGTTCGAGACCACGGTAAACTTCCAGGGCGTGCAGTTGCCGGCGGAGGGGGCATACCGGCCGGCCTCCAGAATCCGGTGGATCATCTCCTTGGGCACAGGCTTGTCCTTGAACAGCCGGATGCTCCTTCTTTTCAGGATCACCCGCTCCACGGGCGTGAGCCTTTTGGCGACCGTCTCGAAAGAAGGGGGCTCAGGGTCGTTGAAGGGGTTGGGAGGGGATATCTTTCCGGCCAGGATCGTCTTGTAGCGCCCCTCCTTGACTCGATAGATGCCGTTCAGCGCAGCCGCCCCCGTCGGGCACACGGCTTCACAGTTTCGGCACGCCAGGCAGGCCTTCTCGATACCCTTGTACCCTCGCAGGTACGGGAACCCGTCCGGCCCCATCTCCAGTCCCATCGTGGGACATGCCTCGACGCATCGACCACACTGCGTGCACTTCTCGCGGTCGACCGAAAATTCAGGAAAAATCGTCTCCGGGAAATGGGCCTTTCGATATTTTTCCAACAGCATGGCTTCTGTGCCCTCCTTCGCCTGGTTCAGGTTCGGCGGATAGAGG
>WFRX01000415.1 GCA_015486285.1 bacterium | reverse complement strand
TGCTGAACGGCAACACGGTGTCCCAGCCGCTTCTCGAGCCTTCGGAGTCCCTGACGGTTTCCCTCTTTGCCTTCAAGATAGACTCCGGGGAGCTCCCAGAGTCCTCCGAGGAATCCCTCCAGGCTCCTTCGCTCGAAGAGCAGCCTTCCACGATACGCCACGGCGGTGACCAGGCGCACGCGCACCGGCAGTCTCGGTCTGGCCGGACGGATGGGTAACTGATCCGCCATGTCCAGCCTGTGCGCCGTACACACCTCCTTGACGGGACACTCCGGGCATGCGGGCCGGACCGGCTTGCAGATGAGGGCGCCCAGTTCCATCATGGCCTGGTTGAAGTCGGCTGCATGCCCTTTGGGCAGCAACCCGTCCGCCAGGTCCTTCAGCCGCCTCTTCGTGGAGGATTCGGTCAGGGGATCCCGGATTCCACCGACCCGGCACAGGACGCGCGCGACATTTCCGTCGAGCACGGCCGCATCCTTGTCGAAGGCGATACTCGCAATGGCGGCGGCCGTGTAAGGGCCGATGCCGGGGAGCGTCTCCAGGACCGCGGGTTCGGAGGGGATCGTCCCCCCGAACTTCTGTTCAATGAGCCTGGCGGCCCGGTGAAGGTTGCGGGCGCGTCCGTAGTAACCGAGCCCCTGCCAGACCAGGAGGACCGCTTCGACCGGGGCCCCGGCCAGATCGGCGAGGGCCGGGAATCTGGCGAGAAAACGGTCGTAGTACGTGAGGGCCGTGTTCACCCGGGTCTGCTGAAGCAGGATTTCGGAGATCCAGATTCGGTAGGGATCCCGTGTTTTCCGCCATGGGAGAGGACGGTGGGCCTTGCGGTACCACGCCAGCAGGTTTTTCTGAAAACGGCCCCTGTCTCCCTTGGAGTTTTTCATAGGCTTTTCATTGTATGGATTCTTGCCGACAGATCAAGGCGGGTCTCGTTAAGGGTCCATGCCGGCTTCGCGGATCCCTTTTGACACACAATTCTCTTCTACTGTATCCTGTTTCCTGCCTGAAAAATGTTTCCTATCGATCTCGTTTGCCAACATGACTCGTAAGCCCTGCCCTACCTTCGAGCAATAGAGGACACTCCCTCAGGACAGACGCACAAGGGTCCAATGGCCCGAAAGACTTCTTTGAAGACGAAGGCGGTGAACGGCGGACCTCAAATAGAAGTGAGGAATGAATCGATACGCAAAGATCATACTGAGTTTTGGGTTCCTTTCAAGACTGACATACGTCTGGAGAGACTTCGATTCCATTCCGCTCATCGGTGACTGCTTCTACAACTTCTTCGTTGCCAAAAACCTCGCGTTGGGAAACGGCCTCACCTTTGATGGAAAGCACCTCACAAACGGTTTTCACCCGCTGCTCACACTTCTCATGGCCGGCGTTTACTGCGTCTTTCCAAATTCCGAATCCGCACCGCTACGCACCCTTCTTCTGATCCATACGTTTCTATCCCTCTTCTCGGCGATTTTCCTGTACAAAGTGATCAGGCAGGAGGTAAACGAGAGAGCGGCGACGATTTTCCTTCTTCTATTCTACACGTCTATCTATTCGATCGCCACGGACATGAACGGACTGGATACCTGTCTCAACACGTTCCTGCTTTCCGCTGCGTTGCTTTTTTACTTCACAAAGTTACGGGGCAGGACGGACGACTACCTGCGTCGTTTCCTGGTCTTCAGTATTCTGTGCGGTCTGCTGGCGCTGTCGCGCCTGGACAATTTTGCTTTCATCCTCGGCCTGCTGTTTGACCACTTGTTCATCGACACCTCCGATCCGAGGATGCGCTTCCGGAAAATACGCGGCCTGCTGATCCATGCCTTCGTGATTCTCTTATTCGTCGGCCCCTGGTTCTTTTACAATCTCAAGTATTTCGGTGACCTGATGCCGATCAGTGGACAGACCGTCCGCCTGATCTCGGTCCTCGATATTCCCTCCCATGTCACGGATGAAGCCGAATTGTTCGATCTGTCTTCCGATACGGCTGAAAACAACGAGATCGCGATCCGCGATTTCTACGATGGACAGATCTCGCCCATCGTTTACCTCAAGTGTCTCGGCTCGGCTCTGGGCACGATCGTAGCATTCGGCCTCCCCTTGGCAGCGGATATAATCACCAACCTCCGGCGGCTCCGGGTGGGCGGATGGGATCTGGCGGCCGTGGGGACGCTATTGATTTTCCTCCTTTTTGCGGTCCTGGTCTGGAGATTAAGGACGAAGGTGAAGAGTCGTGACGTCTTCATCGAACCTTTTCGTTTTCTCCTCCTTTCGTTCTTCCTCTTTCTTGGGTTTTACCTCTACATTGTACTCGGATACATGTTTTACTATCGGTACATGTTTCCTGTGATTCTAGTCTCCAAGATCTTTCTTTCCATATATATCGACCGGCTGCTTCCCGTTGACGTACGTCTGTTTCGCAGGGAGCGCTTGAGCATTATGGCCACCGCCTTTGTGCTGATCTATCTGGTACAGGTACCCATGTTCATGGTGGGATTCAAGAACACCTATGTGCGAACGGTGATGATGGCAGGCGACTGGGTCGAGCGGAACGTGCCACAGGGTAGCCTCATAGGGGTTTTTCAGTCCGGGGTGATCATCAATTTCTGTTCTGCGGATTTTCTGGTCCTGGAAAACAAGCTGAATCCAGAGATCGGTCCGGCCTTTCGGGACAAGAGGATGTTCGACTACCTTCTCGAGAAAGGCGTGGACTACGTCATGGACGAGCCCCGCGTGCTGCAGGTCTGTCTCATCCAACGCTCGCATCAAGATCTGAGGAAGCGGCTGGAGAGAGTCTACAAAGGATTTTTCTGGATCTATAAAATTAAGGACGGGGCCGGGGCGGAAAGCGATCCGAATTGAGCCTGGGACGGGGAGGTCGCTCCCCCCTTACGCACGGGAAGAGACGGAAGGACGAAAAGGAAATTCTCCTCGTCTTGCAGGGCGTCAATCACGTGGGCGAGGAAAGGAAGGAAGTGGGCCGAGGCAGGGATACGGCCAAGGATACACTGCTCTAAAAACAACAAGGATCCAGGAATGTCTCTGCGATCGCCTCTTCCCTCGTAGAGGCAACTTTGACTTAAGAAGCATTTCTGCAAATAATGGGGAACAATCATGGCTCCGGATGGGGCAAAATAGTCCTTTAAAAATAGATTCTCAACAGAAATTGCCTTCCTTGGAATCATCCTGGATCACAGGAGAAAAAATGCTAAACGGAAAAGCCGAAGCCGACTTTGGTGAACTTACGATTGAAGAATGTTTAAAACTGTTGAATGTAAGTTTGGAAAAAGGGCTATCGCAAGAAGAAGCTGACAGTAGGCTTGAACAATTCGGTCCGAACGCTCTGGTAGAAAAGAAGGAAAGTCCCCTACGCAAATTTCTATCCTACTTCTGGGGACCGATTCCTTGGATGATTGAAGTGGCAGCGATTCTTTCCGCGGCTATTCAGCATTGGCCGGATTTCTTTATTATTGTGTTTCTTCTCCTCTTCAACGCTTCCGTTGGTTTCTGGCAGGAGCACCAGGCCGCCAGCGCAGTTGAAGCATTGAAGAAACAATTGGCTATGAAAGGCCGCGCCAAACGAAACGGCAAATGGATGGAGGTGGATTCATCAAAGTTAGTGCCCGGAGACATTGTGCGAATAAGACCGGGCGACATTATTCCCGCCGACACGAAATTGATTGAAGGTGATTACCTTAGTGTTGATCAATCGGCACTAACCGGTGAGTCTCTGCCGGTAACAAGAAAGGCGGGCGCGATTGTTTATTCCGGATCCATTGCTAAGCAAGGTGAAATGGTGGCGGTAGTCACGGCAACCGGGAAAGACACCTTCTTCGGCCAAACCGCCAAGCTCGTATCCGAGGCGAAATCCGTATCTCATTTTCAAAAAGCGGTCTTGAAGATTGGGGATTACTTGATCTATTTGAGTCTGGGACTTGCCGCTGTACTTGTTCTCGATGAGATTTTCCGAGCCTCTTCATTTCTTACGTTGATTCAATTTACATTGATTCTGGTTGTTGCCGCCATTCCAGCCGCCATGCCAGCCGTACTTTCAGTAACCATGGCGATTGGTGCAATGGTATTGGCAAAGAAGAAAGCCATTGTAACTCGCTTAGAGTCAATCGAAGAAATGGCCGGAATGGATATCTTGTGTTCGGACAAGACCGGGACCCTGACACAGAATAAGCTTACATTAGGAGAACCCGCTCTGTTTGGTGCGGGTGATCCGCAAGAGGTGATTCTTGCGGGGGCCTTGGCATCGAAAGCTGAAAATCAGGATGCAATTGATTTAGCGGTCATTGCCGGCCTTTCAGATCCAAAGGTCTTGGAAACTTACACACAGGAGAGGTTCCTTCCCTTCGATCCGGTGCATAAACGGACTGAAGCGGATATCACAGCAAAGGAGGGAGGTTCTTTCAAGGTAACCAAAGGAGCTCCACAGGTTATTTTTGATATGTGCGATCTTCCGGAAGAGAACGTGGCGGCCATCCAGATGAAGGTTGATGAATATGCGAAGAAGGGATACCGGACACTTGGAGTCGCTCGAACGGATGAAAGCAACCATTGGAAATTTCTGGGTTTATTGCCATTGTTCGATCCCCCCCGCGAGGATTCGGCGGATATGATACGGCGTGCTCAGGAACATGGCATTGAGGTGAAAATGGTTACCGGGGACAATGCGGCCATAGGAAGGCAAATCGCCTCGGAATTGGGGCTCAAAACAAATATTCATACAGCCAGCGAATTTTTCAAGGATGACATAGATGAAAAGGATCTTTCCTCAAAGATGCTCGAGAAGATAGAAAAGGCCGATGGATTTGCGGAGGTCTTTCCGAAGCACAAATACGAGATTGTTAAAGCATTGCAGGCCCGCGGTCATATTACGGGCATGACAGGAGACGGAGTCAACGATGCCCCGGCATTGAAACAAGCGAATATCGGTATTGCTGTCAGCGGTGCAACCGATGCCGCCCGCGCTGCCGCTGCATTGGTATTAACGGCTCCGGGTTTGTCGGTCATAATCAAGGCAGTCGAGGAAGCGCGAAAGATTTTCGAGCGTATGAATTCTTATGCAATCTACCGAATCACCGAAACGATCCGTATTATGTTTTTCGTTGTGTTGGCAATGTTGGTATTTGACTTTTATCCGATCACATCCGTTATGATCATTTTGCTTGCCGTTCTTAACGACCTGCCGATTATGACCATTGCTTATGACAATAGTTGGCTTGATCCGAAGCCGGTGCGTTGGGACATGCACCGTGTTCTTACTCTTGCAACTGTTTTAGGACTCATAGGAGTTGTGGAAACATTTCTGCTGCTTGCGATCGCCAAGCTATGGTTGGGTTTGGATATTGCGCATCTGCAGTCATTTATCTACTTGAAATTGGCGGTTGCAGGACACATGACGTTATTTGTCGTGCGCACCAAACGGCCTTTCTTGTCAAAGCCTTATCCCGCAAAAATACTTTTGGTGGCGATTCTTGGAACACAACTCCTGGCTGCCGCTATCGTTGGATTCGGCA
The DNA here is from genome assembly GCA_015486285.1 of bacterium. GTDB lineage: Bacteria > Desulfobacterota > DSWW01 > DSWW01 > DSWW01 > S015-6. Next base: position 11,807 of record WFRX01000415.1, on the reverse strand, counting down.
TCTTTGTGCCGGCTATTCCGTGGAGTTATGTCGGATTGATCTGGGGGTATTGTGTTGTTTGGGCGTTTATTGAAGACTGGGCGAAATTGCATGTTTATAAGCATCTTGATTTGAGTAGTAAAAGACATAGAGGATTCTTGAAGATTTTGAAAACGCCGGTCCATGAACATGGGTATTTAAGAAATCGATAGATGACGAATTTCTATTAGGTGTCTATCAAGAATAGTGAGTGAGGACTGGGCCGCGTCCCACGGTTTCCCTTGACAGGCTGTCGTGGCTTCCCCTATGCTTCCTTTTACAGTGAAGTTCCAGGAACCCGAGCGCGAGTCGATCCATGGCGAATGCCTCTGTTGACCTTCAGGATGTGGACGTAGATGTGATTTGTCTTTCCGTTTCCCCCCCACTGATCCGGAGGGGGCGGGTGACCCTTCACCGGGCAGGATCCTTTGAGGTCACCCTGGAAGGTCCCGAGCCGGCGCTTGAGCCGGGGATGCGGATCGTGCTGGACGGCGGCCCGGATCGGGACCTGCGCATCAAGGGCCGGATCGCCGAAAGGGAAGGGGCCCGCCTGCGGGTCGAGACAGAAGGTGTGGTGCCGCCTGACAAGCGTTCCTTTCCGCGGATGTACGGGGGGATCCATGTCCGCTACCGTGTCCTGGCCGGGGACCCGGCCGGGAAGATCGCCTCCGCCTGGGTCGCCGGCAAGGACGTTCCCGGAGAGGAGGGGGCGTGGAGGGTGCCGGACCCGTTCATGGATTTCAGCGGGACGGGCCTGCGCTTCGAGGATCAGCTTTGCTGCGCCAAAGGCGATCGGCTCTTGATGGAGCTCGCGCTCCCTTCCTCGGAGGAACGATGGCGTGCGACCGCCCGGGTCGTCCGGGTGGACCCGATCCGGCCGGAGGATGTGGAGGGACGGGAGGAGGGGAAAGGGACGTCGGCCCCCACCCACCAGGTGGCGGTCCAGTTCGTGGACCTTCCGACCGAGGCGACCGAGGCCCTCACCGCATTCGGCATGCGGATTCAGGACGCTCTGCTGAAAACGTAGGAGGCTGCCCTAAAAGTCCCATCTGCGGCGTTCGGCCGCATCCCTTTCAGGGCTCGAGCTGTTCGGTGCTGTCCAGGGTTCCCTCGGAGATTTGTGTCACGCAGCTATCCGTCTTCGTTCATCTGTTCCACCAACTGTTCGAGCACCCGGTCGGCCTGCTCGACCGGCGTCTGGCAGGTTCCCACCCTTTTGTGGCCTCCTCCTCCGTATTTCAGCATCAGGCTGCCCACATCGGTGTTGCTCGTTCGGTTGATGATGCTGTGGCCGCAGGTGAGGACGACGTTCTTTTTTTCCTTGCCCCAGATGACTTGGATACTGACGTTGCAGTCGGGGTACATGGTGTAGAGGACAAATCGGTTTCCGGAAAAGATCTCCGGCTCGTTACGGAGGTCGAGGACGAAGACGTTGCCCCGTTCGGAGCCGTTCTTGCGGATCATGTCCCGGAAGAGGGCATCTTGCTCAAAGTATCTCGTCACCCGTTCCTGAACGTCGGGCTGCTCGAGGATCGCCTCTGCGTTCATACTTCCGCACCACTCGATCATTTGTTCCATGAGCTGGTAGTTGCTGATACGATAGTCCCGGTACCGGCCAAGGCCGGTCCGGGGGTCCATGATGAAGCTCAGGAGGATCCATCCTTCAGGTTTTTCGATCTCATCGGCGGTCAGGTCGCCGCTGTCACACTTGTCTACGAAACGAAGCATCTCTTGGAAATGTTCCGGGAAGCCGTCCCGGCCGCCGTAGTAGTCCCAGATTACCCTGGCACAGCTCGGGGACAGCTTCGAGGCGCCCTCAAAGGGGAAGTGAAAATTGAGCCGTTCCATTTCACTGGAATGGTGATCGAACCAGAGCCCGCATCCGGGGGCGAAGGGTACATTGACCAGGATGTCAGCCTTTGTGACCTGAACCGCTCCGTCCTGCACATCCTTTGGATGGACGAACCGCCATTCGTCCATGATACCCACTTCCTTCAAAAGGACGGCGGAGACCAGGCCATCGAAATCCGACCTCGTAAGCAGGCGCATGCGCTTTCCCCTTTTCCTGCGGGTTGATCTTGATCTACGACTCTTAAAGGGAGTCGTCCAACCGCGGTAAAGACTTTAGCCCGCCGGTTCGGCCACGTACCCGCTTTGCGCGGCTGTGTCCATGAGGATCTCCCGAAGCCCTCGTCCAGCGGGAGGTCTTGAAAAAAGCGGATGAGCGGACTACCCTTACCTCTTCGAACAGCCGACCGCTGCCGTTGGGGGGCAGGGGCTCTCAAACAGAGGAGGCATTGGATGTCCTGCTATTTCAGGCACATGAAGGATGTTCTGGATGAGGCCGGGATCGAGGTCGACAAGGAAAACAAGAAGGACATCGACCGCATCATCCACGAAATCGTGGGGGTGGAGTACAAGAACTGCTCGCCGACCTGGAAGGAGGTCAAGGCCCGAATCAAGGCCGACGAGGCGGCCTGCAGGCGGTTCGTGGCGGATTTGAAACGGCGGCTGGCCGCCGCCGACTGACGGCTCCCGCCCATGTAGAAAAGAGGGTTCCGCTTTTCGGGTTGGGCCTGATCCCCCCAAAAAGGGTCATTCGGTCCTCATGCCAGGCCCAGCTCTCTCAACTTTGCCGGCGTGGGGGTCCCCGTTGCTATGTCCCAGCCCCTTTCTTCATAATAGTCGTCGAGCATTCCTTCGATGTCCGCCTTTTGGATACGATTTCCGAACCAGTCCCTCAAATAGATCTCGCCCGTACGCAACCGGACGGGAGTCTGTGTATTCTGCAACCAGACCGAGGGGATCTCGTCGTCCCGTCGGTCAAAGCCCTCCCGCACGTTGAGCAGTTTTTCCAGGTTATAGATCCTTTCTCCGGCCCTGAGGAACTCCCGGGGGCTCACCTCGATCCCGGTCAATGCGGAATAGAGCTCGGCGAGCCAGGGGACATCCCGGGTGGGATCACATTCCCAGTGTACAACGCAATCGCAGATGCCCAGGGCATTGTAAAGGTACTCGGCGTCCTGCGTGTATTTTGCAAGCTTTCCGGCGTTGAAGGAGTCCGCGGTGAAGATCCCGGCCATCTCCTCCCGCGTCACCCCCATCTTTTCCGTGTCTCTCCGGAGATCCGACAGGGACTGCAGCTCATCCGGCTGGTAGGTCTCCTTGTGAATATCGGGCCCTGCGGGCCAATAGGTGGCGCCATGGGCATGCTTTCCCTTGGAGTGAACAAGGTTGGCAAGGCCCATGCCGGGTGAAAAGTGGGAGGGCCAAAAGCGGGCATCCGTCAGCGTATCCACGCCTTTGATGATGGAACATCCGTCCTTGAATTCGGAGGCTGCATCCACGCCGACCCTGTCACTGAGGACATGCCAGCCTTCCGCCATGGATGCCCCGATATCCTCTTTTCGGACAATCTTTTCGATCAAGGACATGTAGGTATCGAAATCCCCCAGCCTCAACTCGAGGCCCCCGGTATCAGAGGAGGTCAGGACGCCCCGTTCATACATCCTGGTGACGAAGAACATCATCCTGAGGGTGGTGAGCATACAAAGGCCGTACCGGTTCATGGCATCGATCAACTTGTACATGGCCCCGTAGTCGTCGAGCCGCAGCCTTCTCCCGAAGTCCGCCGGCACCGACAAATCGCCGCCCCGGAAAGATTCTCCTTTGAACCTTCCCTCCCGGGCCTCCAGGGTCGCCCTGCAGGCCCCGAGGCAGCCCGTACATGCCTTGATTTCAACGAGGGTGGTTTCGAACAAATGCTGGATCATCCCGCCGTGAAGCCTTGGAAGGGGCTGATAGTGGGGATGCTGGAGAATCTCTTTGCGCTTTTCGTTGTACAATTTCAGAAACCGCTTCCTGTCCTTTACCGCGATTCCTTTGCGCCCCAGGGTCACCACGGCCTTCAGGTTCTTGGAGCCGAGCACAGCGCCCACGTTCCGTCCCAGGCTGTTTCGATCGTCGAGGGTCGCCTGGGCGATCTTCACCAGGTTTTCCCCTGCCTGGCCGATCGTCCAGACACCCGGCTTCCCCGTTCTGCCGCGATACTTTCTTACGAGAAATTCCGTCGTTTCGTGGATATCTCTGCCCCAGATTTCATGCGCATCGGCGACGTCCACCCCTTCATCGGTTACGACCAGGCAACAAGGCTTCTCCGAACGGCCCGTAATGACCAGAGCGTCGTATCCGGCGCCTTTCATCATTGCGCCGAACCTCCTGCTGCCTCCCGTCGCGTTGGATACGAAATGCTTCTTTTCGCCCCGTCCGGCCTGGAGCGGATACTTCATGGTCAGACAACATTTCCCGGATCCCGGGGTGAGGGTGCCCCCCAGGGGCCCCAGGCCAACCACCAGGGGGTTTTCCGGAGAAAGAGGATCCGTATCCGGTCCCAGTAACTCCTTGAGGAGGTTGAAGCCGAGCCCAAGGCCGCCTACGAGATTCTTCGCAAGGTCCGGGTCCAAGGGTTGTTCCCTGACCCTGCGGCTCGTGAGGTCGACGAAGAGGATTTTCCCCGCATAGCCAAAGGATTCCATGATCAGACCCCGCTCTTCTTTGTAATGGCCCCGTAAACGCAGTATTGCGTGCAGAGGGTGCATCCGGAAACGCATTCATCCGTAAAGGTGATTTCACGGGGCGGATCGATCACGATCCTCGCTCGTTCGGGATTGAACGCCCCCGTGTAGGTCAAAGAACAGATCAACTGGCAACACATGCACTCGGTGCATTTTTCCGGCGCGGTTTCGATGTTTTTTTTCACAGGAATCCTCCCCATAGGCCCTGAGCAGATTGGAGCTTACTTTCCACCGGGACAGCATACGAGACGGGGCCGCAATGTGTAAAGGGGCGATCCCTTTGACAGGGGAAAAACCCCGGTGATATATAGCGGACTTTAAGCGAAACACCCGTATACATAAGTCTGTCTCCTCTTCGGTGTTTGCTCCATGAAATATCAAACCGTCTTTCTCGAATTCCTGCTGCGCGAATGGCTGCTGGTCGTCGCCGGTGCCGGTTTTGCGTTGACATCGGTCTATACGAGACATCTACCGGCCTATTCCGTTCGCGAGATGCAGATTCTCTTTATTCTGTTCACCCTTTTTGTTGCTGTAAAGGGGATTGAACAAAGCGGTCTCCTGTTGAGGCTTTCCCGGAGCATGGAAACAGGAAGATTCATATCGGTAAAATTGGTGGTAGCCACCTTCCTTCTTTCCATGTTGATTACCAATGATGCTGCCCTGATCGTCATCGTACCGCTCACCCTAGTGCTCAACGTTACTCATAAAGATATTCTGGTCATCCTTGAAGCACTGGCCGCGAATGCCGGGTCGGCCTTGACCCCCTTCGGGAATCCTCAGAATCTATTTATCTACTGGTTCTATGGCCTGTCGCCGGCCCAATTCATGGGGGCCATCGCACCGTATTCATTCATTTTTCTTTTCCTGCTGGTCATTTTCTCGGTTGCCATAAGGGTCGAGGGCAAGCCGGACCGTGGAATCGAAAAGGAAAGGGTTGGAAAACGTTCAACCATCTACGGGGCCATCCTGGTCGTTGTCCTCTTGACCGTGTTCCGGCTGCTGCCGGTTTCAACCAATCTTCTCGTTGTTCTTTTTGTGGCCCTCTTTGACAGGAAGGCCTTGCGTGTTGATTACCCGCTCCTGCTCAGCTTCGTTTTCTTCTTCGGCCTGGCCGGAAACGTGAAGCTCATACTGGCCTCTGAAATAAACCATTCTCAGCATGTGTTCCTTCTCTCCGCTCTTGCAAGCCAGGTCATGAGCAATGTCCCGGCAGCCCTGCTGTTCGCAAGGTTTACAACGCACTGGAAGGCGCTGCTCTGGGGAGTGAGCACGGGAGGTTTCGGCAGCTTGTTTGGGTCCCTGGCGAATTTGATCGCCTACAGGCTTTATGTCACCCATGAAGATACGGACGATGCCGGACGATTTACCACCCGGTTCCTTGTAATCGGGTATGTGGCCTTCTTCATCGCCATCGGTTTGTATTTCGTTTTCACGAGGACGTGAGGAAACACCGGGAAGCAAGAACAGGCAGGGGAGGTTCATCTTGGAACGATTGTCATCGGTCAACGGTCTGGTGATCCGTCAGCAGAAGGAATGGGGCGAGATTCTCACGGGGTTTGAGACCCGGAACAAATACGAAGTGTCGGACGTCTCCGGGGTCGGGCTGTATTTTGCCGCGGAGGAGGCCGGCTCGATCCTGCTCCGCTGGTTCCTCAGGGCGTTGCGCCCCTTTACGATTGCCGTGCTGGGACAAGACGGGCGGGAGATCATGCGGGTCCTGCGCCCCTTCCGCTTTTACTTTCACCGGGCCGAGATCGTTGATTCGCAGGGGGCATCGCTGGGCGTGATCGAGAGGCGGTTCTCGATACTGCGCCGCATCTATTCGGTGTTCGACCGTTCCGGCGAGGAAGTATGCCGGCTCTTCGGCCCGATCCTGCACCCCTGGACCTTCCAGATCCGGAAGGGTGATGTCGAGGTGGGGAAGATCACGAAGAAATGGAGCGGCCTGTGGAAGGAAGGCTTCACCGATGCGGACAATTTCGCTGTGACCTTTCCGGCGGAATGGGAGGTCAAGTTGAAGGCCCTGTCTTTGGGCGCGGTGTTTCTGATCGACTTCGTCCATTTTGAAAACAGGAATAACAACTGAAAGGAGCGGTCGTCTCCGCGCGGCGTCACTTGCGCTGGTCGAATCTCCTTGCGAACAGGAGGCTCGCCATCGTAATCCTGAGCATCTGGACGGTGCCGCCGGCCACGCACCAGGCCCTCGCATCCCGGAGCATCCTTTCCACGGGAAACTCCTTGCTGTACCCGTAGCCGCCGAATACCTGCATGGCCGTGTTCGTGACCTCGATGACCATTTCGTTGGCAAAGCACTTTGCCACCGCCGCGTCGTAGATCGACGGGAACCCGCGGCCCGCGCCCATGACCGCCCGGTAGACGAGCAGGCGGGCCGCTTCGAGCTTCATCGCCATGTCCACGATCGGGAACTGGACCCCCTGGAACTCGCAGATGGGTCTTCCGAAGGCATGGCGCTCCTGCGCATAGGTCTTGGCCGCCTCGAGGGCGCCGCCCGCGACGCCCAGGCACATGGCCGCGTTTCCGCAGCGCTCGATATCGAAGGTCAGCATCATGTCCGGGAATCCCCCCTCCGGAATCACGACGTTCTTCCTGGGTATGCGCACGTCCTCGAAGATCAGGTCGCATGAAGGCATCCCCCGGAGGCCGAGGAACTCTTCCTGCCTTCCGAAGCTGAAGCCGGGCATTCCCTTTTCCGCCAGGACCCCCCCGATCCCCTTGTAGCCCTTCTTGTCGCCGAAGCGGGCGTAAACGAAGTAGTGACTCGCGTGCCCCGCCCCGGAGATGAAGATCTTCCTGCCGTTGAGGATGTAGTCGTCTCCATCCTCCACGAGGCGTGTCGTCAAGGCCGTGAGATCGGAGCCCGCCTCGGGTTCGGTCATACAGACCGACACGCTTTGTTCACCCTTGCACACCCCGGGAATAATCGCCTTCTTCTGTTCTTCGGTGCCGAACAGGTCGATGGCCCGAACAGGCCCCACATTCGACTCGAAAACGGAGGAAGCGATCATGGGGCTGAATTTCGCCAGTTCTTCGATGGCAAGGATGGCGTTGATGGCCGGCTGGCCGCCGCCCCCGTATTCCGGGGAGAGGACCATCCCAAGGAGCCCCATCTCGGCGTATGTGCCGAGCAATTGCGTGGGAAACTCGCCGGTAGCATCGATCTCCTTTGCCAGCTCTTTGAATTTTTCACGCTCCCCCATGGTTCGCAGGGTCTCGATCAACATCTTCTGTTCGTCGCTCAGATTGAAGTCCATTTCGGTTCCTTCCCTTTCCTTTCCGTGCACAAGGCCCCTCGCTTTCCGAGGGGCCTTGCGGAGCCGACCCGCTCTAAATGATTTCCGTCAATCCTCGGACGTCCGCGAGGGTGTCCATAGCTTTGATTCTTCGGATCGCCTCAGCCACTTTCTTCGGATCCCTGTCGCCGGCAAAGCGCCTGACCTTTTCCTCCAAGTCGTCGAGGGTCATCGGATCCCGCGGGTCTCCCTTGGGAATGTCTACCTGTTTCGAGAGCTTTCGGCCTCCCTCCAGGGAGATCTCGACACGGCTGGATGTCTTCTCCGGGTAGACCCGATTCAGCTCGTCGTCGCAATGCACCTGCACCCTCTTCGACAGGGCGAGGAGAAGGGGGTCTGCCACACGGTCCTCCCTGAGTTGTCCCGGGCCGAGATCCCGGTCGCAAAGACAGGCCGAAACCACGTAGGGGATCGAGAACTGGGCTGTGACGAAGGTGTCCCCTGCCGAGATCCCTTTGCCCACCGCCATCTGGGCGATACCGTACGTGTATACATCCACCCCTTCGACCTCCCGGGGATCGACCCGGTCTTCCCGGACGAGTTCCAGGACCGCCTGGGCGGCTCCGTGGGTGTGCCGGCAGGCCGTGTAGGGCTTGAAGTAGACATCCATCAGGGTGTAGTGGCTGCCCAGTCCGTCTGTGATCTTGCCCGGGGCGGACTCCCCGTTGATCGTGATCTGGACAAAGCCCCCGCTCAGTTCGGATCCCTCCAGGACGTAAGGTGCGCCCGTGATCCCGGCCCGGGCGAGACCGGAGGCGGTGAGTCCGCATGCGGCGGCCTGGCCTCCCTGGATGATCTTCACCGTGTAGCCGCCCATCAACTGCTCGCCCATGGAAAGGGGCAGCACATATCCTGCGTTTCCCAAGGCGTTGAGCATCCCCTGTTCGTCGAGCCCCATCAGGCGGGCGGCCGCGCAGGCGGCTCCGAAGGCCCCGCAGGTGCCGGTGGGCAGAAAGCCGGACAGGGTGTGGCCCGGGTGGACGGCGGCGGCGATCCGGTTCGCCGCCTCATAGCCCGCCACGACCGCTTCGAGGACCTCTTTTCCTCCCAGGCCGGATTCTTCCGCCAGCGCCAGCGCCGCCGGTATGACCGCGGTTCCGGCGTGGTTGCCCCCGAAACGCAGGCCGTCCTGCGCTTCGATCGCTTCGGCGGTCACCCCGTTCACGAAAGCGGCCTGGTGAATCCCGGTTTTGAACCCGCACCCGAGGGCCGTGGCGGTCTTCGGTCCTCCGAGCGAACGGACATAGGAAACCACCTTGGCGACGGCATCCAGCTCGAGGGATCCGTACACGTTGGCAAGGTAGTCCAGGATGCAGAGCTTGGCCTTCTCGACCACCTCCCGGGGCAGGTCGCCCAGGGTAATGCCGGCGCAAAATGCAGCCAGCTTGCGTGTCTCGTTCATCGCTTTTTGTCCTTGGAAATTCCGTCCGGTCGTCCTCGACTGTCAGACGTAGCCCTTTTGTTCGTACACCTTGATCAGTCCGATGGTATCGATGCGCTCCCGCAACGCCTTGAGTTCTTCGGCCCGGGGCGGTTCGGTTTCGTGAACATCATCGGCCACCTTGAGGTCCCATGGGGTCGAAGCGACGACTTCATCGATGGAACTGCCCGGGTGATAAGAGGCCAGGCAGGCCTCCTTGCTATCGGGATCGAAACGAAGCAGGGCCTTGTTCGTGATGATCAACGAAGGCCCCGTATTTTTCGGCAGGCCCCAGCGTTCCCGTGTCCCGGGGCCGTCGATGTAGCCCGGTGTGGTGATGAAGTCCACCTTCTCGGCGAGGCGGCGGGTATTGTGCAACGCAATGATGATCACGCGTTGCGCCAGGGCCCCGATCGGGTTTGCCCCCCCGCTTCCCGGCAGCCTGCTCTTCGGCCGATCGTAGTCGCCGATGACGGTGGTGTTGATGTTTCCGTATTTGTCCACCTGGCTGCCCGCCAGGAAGCCTACGTTCACCCATCCTCCCTGAAGGAACATCCCCATTACGTCCGTCAGCCCCCCGATCATGGCCGCCCCCGGGTTCAGGCACGGGTCGCCCACCGACAGGGCAGGCCTCCTCGGCCGGGCATCGTACACGCCGGATTCCTGCATCAGCATGGTGCGCGGGGCATGGGTATGCTTGGCGATGCTGGCGGAAATCGTGGGGAAGCCGGTACCCACGATCACTACATCTCCGTCACGAATTTCCCTGGCCCCGCAACAGGCCATCAACTCCGGTTTGATGTAGTCGTTCGGGTGTTCGTGCATCAATGAATCTCCTCGTACGGCTAGTAGCTGTAACTGACCGGGTATCCGTAATCGAAGCCTGCCTGGAGGCCCTTGAATGCGGCGTAACCGAAGCGCTCGACGTAGTGTTGGGTATAGGCCGCCCTGTCCTCCAGGCCGAAGACCCACTCCTCGAGGAATGCTTCGAACCCCTCCACCGTGTTCGAGGCCTGCTGGTAGAGGGAGCCGAACGGAAAGTCCACATCGTAGAAGCCGGGCGTATAGCCCGGATGGGCGCCGAAAGGCTCTTCCACCACCGCCGCCACCTTGAAACCGGGCACGATCGTCCGCGAGGGATCCTTGCCGATCACTTCCCTGGAGACGATCCGCTCACAGCTCACGATGACCTTCTTCGAGGCGTTTGCCCCATGCTTGCAGTCCCCTCCGATCCCCCACATCTGGGCGTTCCCGTTTTCGTCCGCCTGCTGGACGTGGATGATGCCCACATCCGGGTTCAGGGCCGGTACGAGCAGGGTCGGCGTTCCGTCGAAGGGCGAGTCGATCACCTTGTATTTCCCGTCCCCCATGAAGGATTTTACCTTCATCATATCGGTGCCCACCATGTCTTTGACCGGGACGAAAGGCATGCCCATGGCCCCGGCCATCAGCATCATCGGGAGGGACAGGTTCGAGTACTCCTCCACCTCGATCTTGTGGGGGATCCCCTTTTCGATCGATCGCCTGTAGCAGCGGCCGAGCCCGTAGAAGCCCAGGGAGAGGAAGGATGCGATGAAACGCTTGACCACGCCGGCGCCGATCAGCAGATCGAAGTCATCCGTTGCGTTGCTTCGGGTGATGGTCAGGTCCTTCCTGCGCTGGCGGATGATTTCGTGGATGGCCGCGAAAGGGGGCCTGCAGATATAGCCGCCGATGTAAACGAAATCGCCGTCATGAACGTGCGCCTCGATGGCCTGCTTCATGGTCGTTACTTTGCTCATCACATCTCCGTGTCATCTCTTGCCGCAGCTGTCCAGGATTCTCTTGCCGTTCGTTCGATACGGTCCCGCGCTCCCTCTCCGATTTGCTTGGGCTCCGTCCCTCTCTCCCCCGAAGTCGCCCGGCACAAATCTCCGAGGGAACCCGGGACCGTACCGAACGACTCCAGTGCCGCCCCAGCGACAAAGTTGTTTCATCCACACGCCCCGCCCTTCCACGCCGGTGCTTTCGCGGGGCCTGACCCCTTTATCATAATTCATATGCCGTTCGTTCGATGATTTCGTCCTGCGCCGGTTCGCTCAGGCCGACAAAGTGAGCAGAGTAGCCGCTGATCCGTACGACGAGGTCCCGGTAGTCCTTTGGCTTCTGCTTCGCCTGCTGCAGCACCTCCGAGTCCACCATGTTGAACTGCACCTGGGCGCCGCCCCTCTGAAAGTAGCCTTTGATAAAGGCCTCGAGATTCTCGGGGGCGATCTTGGTGCCCGGGAAGCGCATGTTGAGATTCGTGCCGTTATGGATGCGCCTCAAGGGGAGCTTGGTCACCGAGTTGGCCACGGCGGTGGGGCCGGAGAGCGCGTTTCCCGTGGTGGGCGTCAGGCCGTTTCCCAGCATGTCGCCGGATGCGCGCCCGTCCGGGGTGGCTGCCGTCAGGGCGCCCAGGGCGATGTGAAAGCCGACGGAGAAGACCCCGGGCCAGAACCGTCC
>WFRX01000414.1 GCA_015486285.1 bacterium | reverse complement strand
GGGCACCCAAGGGCGTGTGTTTTTCCGTGTCACATTTTCACACGGCTTGGGGGCCCTCTTGAAAGGCGGCGGAGAGGCATTGGCCGAAGCGCGGATCGGCCCCTCCCTGCCTGTACCCAATGCGCTTGTAGGTTAAGACCGGCACGGAGCCATGATGGTTTCGGGCGGGGGGGCTGATGCCTGACCCCCGAGTCCTGGTCCCTGGACTTTCGTCGCCCGGCGCAAATCTCCGGGGGAACCCGGGACGGCACCCCACAACCGGACCGCTGTCGGGGAACGCATCGAGATTTGCGTAGAGTCCCACTTGCCGGGTGTCCCTTGGTCGAACAGATGCCGCGTCCGCCGCTTCCGGCGGAGGCGAATGGTTGGGAAGCGGAAAGGGGAGGTGGAGCGGCATCGAACGGCGAGGCTCGGGCGGGGCACGCGGGTGTTGCCCGGCGGGAGGCTGTTCAGTTGACCAGGTAGTTTTTCGGGTTGACCGGCAGGCCTCTGACCTTGACTTCGTAATGCAGGTGGGGGCCGGTGCTCCTGCCCGTGCTTCCCACCGCGCCGATGGTGTCGCCCCGCTTCACGTGCTGTCCGTTCTTGACGTAGATCTTGGAGAGGTGTCCGTACCGGGTCCGGTACCCGTATCCATGGTCGATGGTAACGAGTTTACCGTAATCGGATCTCCAGCCGCTGTAGATGACCACACCGTCCGCCGAGGCCTTGACCGGGGTGCCTACTCGAGCGGCGATGTCGAGACCTTCGTGCATCTGGAGTTTTCCCGTGAAAGGCGAGATGCGTTTTCCGAAAGCGGATGTGACCCAGCCCCGGACGGGCCAGATCGCCGGCGTACAGGCCAGCAGGGAACGCTGGGAGTCGAAAAATTTCTCGACCTTGTATGCGTTCTTCTCCTGGATCTCCTCCAGCATCTGCAACTCTTCCATCTCCCAGTGCACCCTTTGGATCTGCCTCTTCAGGCTTTCCTCGAGGTACATGTTGATTTCCCGCGTGTCGGGCTGTGGGCCTCCTGCGGCTATGGACGGATCCTGCGGCTCCTGGAGATCGAGATTGGCCAGGACTTTCAGCTTTGCGTAAAAGTTTTGCAGCCTCTCCATCTTCTTGTCCAGATAGCCGAGCTTGTCCGTGAACTGCTGGACGTGGAAGGCCAGCGCCTGGTTTTCTTCCTGGAGACGCCGGATTTCGGCCTGGTAACGGTTTTCGTTCCACACGGCATGGAGGGCCGTCCAGGATCCGTACAGAACCGCTCCCGCAAGAAGGGCGGCAACGATCGCCAAAAGGGCGAGCGACGGAAGACCGAACTCGAACCGCTTCGCGTCCTGCCTTTCAGGGGTCATGATGGAAAATCGGTATCGTTTTCGTATTCGCACAAATACCCTCCCCCTGGCGCGCGACAACGGGAGACAAACACGGCGGGAAGTTATTTTTCTGCTTGATCTCTTTCCAATTTTATACCTAATAAATGATAGCAAATATCTTTCCCGAAGGAAAGGCCCCGTCTCTTTTTGTTGTAATTCAAAGGATTTACGTTATCATTCGGCCAAATGGAAGGAAACCTTGAACCTTATTCTGAAGGTTTTTTTTCAAGCTCCAGCAGGAGCGCCTCCTCCTTGCAGTCCGGGAAATGAACACAGTGTATGCAATCGGCCCAGATTTTGTGGGGGAGCAGCGACTTGGAAACCGGCACAAATTCCAGTCGCCGGAAGAAGGGGACGTTGAAGGTGAGTACGAAAATGCGCCGCATGCCCAGTTCCCTGGCCTCTTCGAGGCAGCGGTTCACCAGGCGACGGCCGATGCCCTTGAGACGTTCTTCCTCGTTGACCACCAAGGAACGAATCTCGCCCAGGTCTTCCCATGTGGGGTGGAGGGCGCAGCAGCCCAGCAGGCGGCCCTGCTCGTCGGTGTAGACCTGGAAATCCCGGATCGAATCGTACAACTCTCCGAGAGAGCGGGGAAGCAGTTCGCCGTTCCGCGCCGAGAATTCCAGCGCCTTGTAGATCAGCGGGACTTCGGTCATACGCGCTTTTCGAATCATCGGTCCTCCGTGGGAGCCTTTTCCTGGAGCATCTCCCGTGCATGCGCCAGGGTCTTCTTCGTGATTTTGATGCCGCCCAGCATCCTGGCGATTTCTCTTTCCCGGTCCGCCTTCTCCACGGGGTCGATTTGAAACCGCGTGCGTCCCTTCTCGATCCGCTTGGAAACCTTGATGTGCGTATTCCCGAAGACCGCGATTTGTGGAAGATGGGTGATACAGAGGACCTGGAAATCCTCGCTGAGCCGCTTCAGCCTCGAGCCGACCGCTTCCGCCTCGGCCCCTCCGATGCCCGCATCCACCTCGTCGAAGACCAGGGTAGGCAATCCGTCCGTCCGCCGCAGCACATTCCGGATGGCCAGCATGATCCTGGAAAGCTCTCCGCCGGAGGCGATCTTCTGCAGGGGCCGGAAGGGCTGGCCGGGATTGGGGCGGATGAGGAACTCGACCTGATCCATGCCCGACGAGTCGATCCCGAGGCCCTCGAGCCGGGGCTCTTCCAACGCCTTCCCGGAGGACTCGCCCCGCACGGGCCGGACATCCGCCCGAAAGCCGGTCTCTTTCATCCCGACCGCCCGCAGCTCCGTTTCGACCTCTTTGTCCAGTCGCTTCGCGACCTTCTTTCGGTCCTCGGAAAGGGCGCGGGCCGCCTTCAGGAGTTCGGCCTCTCGGTACTCGATCTTCGTCCGCAGGTCCCGACAATCCTCTTCAAAGGTTTCCAGCCGCTCGATTTGTCCGGCCAGCGTCTTTCCCAGGACCAGGATTTCATCCACGGAGCGGCGGTACTTCCGTTTCAGCCGCTGGAGAAGGGCGAGCCGCTCTTCGATCTGCTCCAGGCGGTCGGGGTCCCCCTCCACGGTGGATGCGGACCCCTGGAGATGCCGGGCGGCTTCCTCCACATAGTGCTGCGCCGTTTCCAGCAGCTCGGCCGGCCTTGAAAACGCCGGGTCGATCGCCCGGGCTTCTTCGACCTGCCGCTGGACGCGGCTCAATGTGTCCACGACCGCTTCCGGGCCGCTGTAAAGGGTTCGCTCCCCTTCCAGGCAGGTCTCCAGGAGCCGTTCCGCGTGGAGGTAGCGTTCCCGCTCCTGTTCGAGCTCCTCCTCCTCGCCGCTCCGCAGCTTCGCCCGGGCGATTTCCTCGTGCTGAAAGAGGGCTATGTCCCTCTCCGAGAGCATCTTCTCCTGTTGCGCTTCCAGCCCGGAGAGCTGCTCTCGAAGGTCACGCACGGAGCGGAAGAGGTCGGCCACCCGCCTTTGAGAGGGCTCGAGCCCCCCGAAGCGGTCCAGCAGTTCCCGGTGTCTGTTCACCCGCAGGAGCGACTGATGTTCGTGCTGGCCGTGAATATCCGCGAGTCGTTGTCCGAGCCTTTCCAGGAAGCCCAGCGTGGCCGCCCGGTCGTTTATGTATACGCGGTTCTTGCCGGAGCGGGTCACCGTACGCCGCACCACCAGCATGTCGGTCTCGGCATGTCCCGCCTCGGCAAGGGCCCCGGAGAGTTCCGGCGTGTCTTCCAGGTCGATGACCGCCTCCACGCGGGCCTCGTCCGCGCCGGATCGGATCCATTCCGCCTTGGCCCGCTCCCCCAGAACCAGCTCGATCGCGGCGACCAGCAGGCTCTTGCCCGCGCCGGTTTCGCCGGTCACGACGTTCAGCCCCCGGCCGAAGGTGATCTTCGCCTCTTCGATGATGGCCAGATTTTTGATCGAGAGTTCTTGAAGCATCCCCCGGATACCCCTTCGGGCTATCGCTCCCCCCACTTCAGCTTGGTGCGCAGGACTTCGAAATAGTCCTTGAAAGGGGATTTGACCATGGGCACGGTGTAGTTGGATTTCTCTATCCTGGCCACATCGTTCTCGAGAAAAGGGAGGCCTACCTGGCCGTCCAGGGTGACGTAGGCTTCGCTTTGTTCGGACCGGAGGGCCACCGTGACGGTGGACTCCACCGGGAGGATGATCGGCCGGTTGGTCAGGGTGTGGGGACAAATGGGCGCAAGGAGAATCGAGGAGAGGGAGGGATAGATGATCGGCCCCCCCGCCGCCAGGGAGTACGCCGTGGATCCGGTGGGGGTCGCGAGGATGAGGCCGTCCGCCTGGAAGGTGGTCAGGTAGTCGTCGTTCACCCGCACCTCGAGTGTGAGGATACGGGCCAGGGCGCTCCGGTTGATGACTACATCGTTCAGCAGGGACTCCTCGGCGATGCACGCCCCTCCCCGGAGGACCTGCGCCTTCAACATCATCCTGCGGTCGATTCGGCAGTTGCCTTCGAGCACCTGCTCCAGAACGGGAAACATCTCCTCGATGGAAACTTCCGTGAGAAATCCCAGGCCGCCCAGGTTGACGCCGAGCAGGGGAACATCTCGTCCCTTGATGAGGCGGGCCACGCTCAGCAGGGTGCCGTCCCCTCCAAGGACCACCAGCATCTCGGTGTCCCCGGGCAGATCCGCCTTGGGAAGACAGTGCGGATGATTCAGCCGGCCTCCGATCTCGGTCTCCAAGACAGGGGTGACCCCCCTGTCCGTCAGCCAGCGTACGAGCCCCTTCACGGTCCGGCGGACGTGCTCGTCCTGCTTGATCTTGGCGACAATACCGATACGTTTCATGGCAATATCCTAATAGCATACTCCTTTCCCGAGTGTCTATCGTCCCCGAAGGCGGAAATTGTGTATTCTTGAGAAAGGATGCTATTAATAATAAGGATGGCATCAATAAAGAGAAAGACGCGCCTGCCGGCGCGATGCCCGGGCAAAGGGAGGCGGCCGTAGCGATGAACAACCGAACCGGTGACCTGTTCGAGCAGGAGGAGGATCGGGAGGCGGGCCGGGAGCGGCGGCCCCTTGCGGAGAGAATGCGACCGCGCTGCCTGGAGGAGATGGTCGGGCAGGGACATCTCCTCGGGCCCGGAAAGGTCTTGCGGGAGGCCGTGGAGCGGGGCAGGCTCTTTTCGATGCTTTTCTGGGGCCCCCCGGGGTGCGGCAAGACCGCCCTCGCCCGGGTGCTCGCCACGGGTGCGGACAGACACTGGGTCGCCTTCTCGGCGGTACTCTCCGGCGTGAAGGAGATCCGCGAGGTCCTTCGCGAGGCGAACTACCAGTGGGACCGGAACCGGAAGCAGACGGTCCTTTTTGTCGACGAGATCCACCGGTTCAACAAGGCGCAGCAGGATGCGTTCCTCCCCCACGTGGAAAGCGGGAGCATCCTGCTGATGGGCGCGACCACCGAGAATCCCTCCTTCGAGATCAACAAGGCGCTCCTGTCGAGGGTCAAGGTGCTGGT
>WFRX01000413.1 GCA_015486285.1 bacterium | reverse complement strand
GATGAGGAACGAAGGCCTCGGGGCCGTTGTCCGACGTAAAAATAAAGATGGTGTTGTCGCGGATTCCCAGTTCATCGACCGTGTCGAGCAATTCCCCGACGTAATCGTCCGTCTGCGCCAGGACATCGGCCCAGTGGCCGTTGCCGGTCGAACCCTTGCGGCTCGGCTCCGGCTCTACCGGCATGTGCGTTTGCGTGTAAGGGATAAACAGGAAAAAGGGCTTCCCGCCGCCCGCCTTCCGGCGCATGTAATCTTTCGCTTTGTCTGTGATTTCCCGGTCGATGATGAGCCTCTTGGCGCTGTCGTAGACAGCCACCTCTTTCGCCTTCCCGCCGCGCCTGCCTTCCATGACATGCTCGAACTTGACCTGCGGATCCACGCCCGGCCGGAACAAGTCGCTGTCGGGCCAGAAGCTTTCATCCGACGAATTCGGAATGCCGTACCATTCGTCAAAGCCCTGATCGATCGGATAGCGCCCCTCCGAATCGCCGAGGTGCCATTTACCGAAGATGGCCGTCTCGTAACCGGCATCCGAAAGCATTTCCGCCATTGTGTATTCCCATTGGGTCAGACCATACAGCCCGCCGCTCAAGGGCACCGAGCAGTTTCCGGTTCTGACGGCGTAACGCCCCGTCATGATCGCCGCACGGCTGGGCGTACACTGGGCCTCCACATTGAAGTTGAGCAGGCGCATGCCCTCGTCGGCCAGCCTGTCGATTCGCGGCGTGGGCGCGCCGCGGATGATGCCTCCGCCATAGCATCCGAGTTCGCCCCAGCCGAAATTATCCATGAATACCAGGACGATATTCGGTTTCTCCTGCGCCGCGGACAACCCGGGGGGCAACGAAAGGACAAACAGAAACAGAAATGCGATCCGTGTTATCCCGCCTTTGATCATTCCGGTTTCTCCTTTCTCTGCAGGCACCACCCGTTTATTTCTCCATTTCCGGCCCTCCGGCGCCGGGGCGGAACCAGGTAACCGGCCGGAACTCCCTGGGCACCATGCCCTTCTGCTTGAACTTGGGAAAGCCGAGCACCATGGAGGTGGCTATGCGCCAGGGGGGCTCGATGCCCAGCTTCGCCTTGAGTTCGGGTACGTTCTCGACCATAGAGCCGAACCCGGACCAGCAGAACCCCAATCCCAGGGCATGGGCCGCCAGGTTCATGTTCTGTCCGCAGATCCCCGCCTGCAGGTCCGGGGCGGCGGCCTTGTCATTCGTGGCCAGGAAAATGACAACCGGCGCGCCCATGTACACGGGCAGATCCTTTCGGGCCACACATCCGACCCCTCCCTGTACGCGCGGGTCGAGGATGCCCACCGGTGTCGGGTCCCCCAACATCTGAATCAGGCCCATGACCATGGCGTCGTTATGGTAGGCGGCGTGCATCATGTTCACCACGCCGTAGGCGGCCTCTTCCATCTCCTGGATGAACTCCCTGTCCGTAACCACGACGAACTTCCAGGGCTGGTGGTTGCCGGCGCTGGGCGCGAACCGGCCCGCCTCGAGCACGCGCCGGATCAACGCTTCCGGGACCGGGTCGTCCTTGAAATTCCGAACGCTCCGGCGTTCGAGCATGGTTCGCTCGACCTCGGTCCACGCGGCCGGTTTCCCCTCGGCGTCCTTCGCTTCCAGAGGCATCTTGACCGGGGGGTATCCATAGTCGAAGAACCCTTCGTCCACATGGTACGTCTCTACGATGGAAATCGCCTCCACCGGACAGGCGACCATGCAGTTGAAGCAGGAGAAGCAGGCGTACTCCTCCTTCATCTGCGGGACCTCGTTCTCGCCCATCTCCCAACACTTGAAGGGACAATTCCGGATGCAAAGCCCGCAGGAAGTGCACTTTTCCGGGTCGGCCTTCATGACACCCATGTGGACGCCTGTCGGACGGAGCATGGGCTTGAGGTCCTCGAAGGTCGCGCCCGCCTCCTCGTCGGCCTGGGCGCCGGGCTGCTGTGTTCCCTCCTCGACCTCCAGGGTGAGCCGGCCGCTTCCGATCCTCTCGGCGCCGTCCAGGGCGAGCGTCTCGTTCGTGCCGTCCTCGATCATGCTCGCGCGGGCGTCGCGGAAGATCTTCTCGATCAGGTACTCCCTGGAGAGGCCGTACCCGCCGAAGATCTGGATACCCTCGCTCGCCACCCGAAAGGCCGTCTCCGTGGACATGATCTTGGCGGCCATAGCGTAGTGAACGGCCATGGGCTGCATCTGCTTATACAGGTTCGTATTGTAAACCAGAACGCGGCGGGCCAGCGAACGGGCCGCCTCCACGGACACGAACATGTCGAAGAGCTTCAAGCGGATGTTCTGATGCTCGAAGATGGGCCGTCCTCCCTGCACCCTCTGCTTCGCGTATGCCAGGGACTCTTCCAGGGCCGCCTGGGCGCTTCCCGCAAAGAGCAGCCCCATCAGGCCGTTCGCCAGCCCCAACTGCACATTCGAAAAGGTCTTGTAGGTCGCCGGATCCGCCGCGACCATCATCTTCGCAGGGATGCGGACGTCATCGAAGAAAATCTCCGCCTGGTTCAGGGCGCGCTGGCCGATCTTGTCGAGGGGCTTCCCGCGGCTGATGCCGGGCAGGTCCAGGGGAATGACCGCGATACCCCCTCCCTCATTGCCGCGCGACGGATCCAGAGAGAGCCAGAGGGCCGCGTATTTTGCCAGGCTCCCGTTGCTCACCCAGGAGGACTTCTGGCCGTTGAGCACGTAGCTGTCGCCATCCTTCACGGCCCGCACCTGGTTCGCCAGCTCCGGCATGGCGCTGTACTCCCCCTCGAAACGGAGGGAGTCGGATCCGTGATCCGGCTCGGTGATGGCCCAGCAGCCGGTCATGGTGCCCGTCGTGTCCGCACAGAACTGTTTGACCAAGTCCTGCATCTCCGGGTCGGGAGACATCATCGCCCAGATCATGGGCATGGTGTGAAGGCCGTAGCTTGCCCCAAGGTCCGGGGCCGCCCAGCCCGCGAGCTCCCAGAAGAGCGCGGTGCTCAGCGCGTCCGCATCCATGCCGCCCAGCCCTTCCGGAAACATCATCGTGTGGTAGCCCAGCTCATTGCTTTTTCGGAAGACATCCCAGAGGACAGAGCCTTCGGCATACACATCTGCCGGGTTTACCAGCCGGTCCAGCTCCACGGCCGCCGGCCGCCAGACTTCACGCATGAACTTCTTGGCCGAATCCCACAGCGCCACATGCTCTTTGGTAAGATCGATGTTCAGGTCACGCAGTCCCATAGCATTCCTCCTCGCTCAAGGCTTCATGTCTTGCCGCGGCCCCGCAGCCGAGCGTCATCATGCTGCTTTTCGATGTTGCAGGACAGGGGCAATCCCAATCCGTCTATTTCGAGATAAACGTCTCGAGGGCGTGGATGAGGTCGGCCGCCTGGTCCTCCGGAACGTGGAGGGCCTGACCGCCCCGCAGGATTTCGATCTCCGCCCCCCTCTCGCCCTCGATCCGCCGTACCGAGATTGGGGCATCCTCTGTATCCGGCCCCTGCTCGGGCACGAATTCCCGGTACGACCGCGGGACGTACCCGGGGTTGATCCAGTCCAGGGGATTGAACTCCGCGAACTGGATTAGGGTGCCAAAGGCCTCCTTGGGGTGGATGTAGAACTCCTTCCAGCCCGGAAGGGCCTCGGAATAGCCGAAGGTCTTGATCCCTTTCGCCTCGAGCCTCTTGTGCGCGGCCTCGAGGTCGTCCACCTGGACCGTGATGTGGTGGGGCCCTTCCCCCCTCTTCTCGATGAACCGGTGAACGAACCCTTGCCGGTCCAGGGGATCGATCAGTTCGATGAAGCAGGAGGTTCCGAGCTCCAGGGTGGTCCAGCGAAAGCCCTGGTCGGCGAAGGGCGCACTGAAGAGCTCCCGGGCTCCGAGGCATTCAATAAAGAAGTGCTTTGCCCGCTCGAGGTCTCGAACCGCAATCGCTACGTGGTCGATGCGTCTGATCATGCACGTCTCCCTGGAATTCAATCGACTAGAGCCCCTATGGGCTGGCCGCCCGCCACGGGCAACGCCACGCCTGTGAGGAACCCGGACCGGGGACCGGCCAGATAGGCTACCACATCCGCGACCTCTTCCGGTTGTCCGGCGCGCCCCAGGGCGGCCACCTCTCCGAACACGCGCCTTGCCTCTTCCAGGCTGATCCCGTTTTCCATGGAAATGAACTGGATCTCCTCCTCTCCCATGTCCGTCAGGATCATGCCCGGGCAGGTGGCATTGCACCGGATGCCGTGGCAACCGAATTCCGCTGCGATCCCCTTGGTAAGGCCCACGACCGCGAACTTGGTCACCGTGTAGGCGCCGTATCCCTTCGTCGCGCCCAGGCCCGCCATGGACGCGTTGTTGATGATCGAACCGCCCCCGCGCTCGATCATCTTCGGAATCACGGCCCTGCAAAACTCCACCATGCCCATTACGTTCACCTTCCAGCTCAACTCCCAATTGACGGGCTGAATGTCCAGGAACGGCCCGACGCCGATGGCCGTCCCTGCGTTGTTGAACAGGATGTCCACGCCGCCGAAGGCCTCGCACGTCTTCTCCACACAGGCCTGGATCTGGCTCGCGTCCGTCACGTCCACCGCCATGGCCAGTCCCTTGGAGCCCAGGGCCTCGATCTCGCCCACCAGCCGTTCGAGGGCCGAAAAGTCGTCCCCGATGGCGGTAAACCCTTCGATCTCCAGGTCCTTGCGCTCCCGGGCCACATCCGTGACGACCACGTTCGCCCCCTGCTCGGCGAGCTTCAGGGCGCTCGCCCGGCCCATACCTTTCGGGCGTCCCGCGCCCGTTACGATAGCGACCTTCCCTTCCAGCAGCTTCATGGCCTTCCTCCTCTTCGTCAAGGGTCTTTTCTGGAACACGCTTGATCTTAACAGGGGGAGGGAACAAGAGTCTATGCCGCATTTTTAGATTTGCCCTTGATAATCAAATGATGACTTATTGCTTAACCATATCGAAAGCAGGTTCGAGGAAATCACCTGAAGGATCGCGTGTTTCACGAAACGAAAAGTATATCCTCTAGTGTGGAAACTCGGCATGGATACTCCAAGGTTCCCCTGTGTGTAAATACTTGCCAGATTTTGTCACCATCTTTCCTCTGATAGGTTCTTGATTCTCGTAACCCCGATAAAAATACGGGGAAGGCCAGAGATCCTATTCACAATAATATTTTTTATTTATAATGCCTTAGGTCTCTATATTGAGATACAATATAGAAACGGAACCTGTTGGCATACAGAGTGCATATTATGTAATGTGTTGAGCGGATACGATGGGAAGGAGAGGGAATCAACGGCAATTCTGCGCGACTCGAGGTGAATGATGAAACTGTTCCGCATGAGTCAGATTCTTGATTTCTATTCAACACCTGAGACGAGGAACATCATTCAAAGAAGAATAATCTATTTGGCCACAAAACGAATCGTGCTCCCCGACGAATTCGATAGGGGGGGGGCAGGGAGCGTCCGCAAGTATAGTTGGGACAAGGTATATGAAATTGGGCTGGCGCTGAAGCTCATGGAGCTATCGATAGGCACCGAGATAATTCGAAGAATTATTGACAAGTGGCAGGAAGAAAGGGGGGATAAGGATGAGCCGCGCGAATGGGCTCAATATATTGTTTACATTCCACGATCCATGGATGACGACAGACCTGAAAAAGAAACCATATTGGTCTTGGCACAGGGGGATCAGGAGGATGTTCTCAAGGAGATAAACAGCATAAACGATTGTCGTTCATTCTTGCTGATAGATTTTCTAAGAGTGAAGGACCAGGCGGACTTTTTTCACGAGCAAGTATCTGGCGAGTCGAAGGACCTTACTGAATAGCATAAGCGATATAAATCAACGGTTGATGCGAAGCAATTAATACAGAGTGTGTATTCTAGTTTCTGCCTTCTATGTGACGGGATGACAATACGGGAGGAATCCATATGAAGCGACGAAACCATTGCACTATTCGGGCAAAGCAGAGGGGAATCAATCAGCTTGAGTTTGACCTAATTCACTTTGCCGGTGTCCCCAAACCCGCTCCAGGCGGAGCCACTCGAAGGATTCTTACAAGGAAGATGGTCCAAGATCTCCGCCGTGCTCTTGATAGAGTGTCAAACGGCGCTGTTATTGTCGAGGCGAACGACGGCCGAATACTGACCTGTTACAAGACATTCCACTGATTGAATCATAGAATCAACAAGCTCCCAGGACAAAAAAGACAAGGAGGCAAACAAATGCAAGGTCTGAATTTTGTGTTATTGGATGAACTTGAAAAGGCGTTGAACGTGAAAGGTATGACAACAGAAAGAGTTTCCTTCCCGAGAAAAAACTCGTCGTCGAAAAAAAACCCTTACAGCTGCATAAGCTTAAAGATGCATCTCTCGAGAAAAAGGGCGATCTATGTCGCGTATCACTATTTCGGAAAATGGTCAAGGAACGTATTCGGACTGAACATGAAGATTGTCGACAGAAACCCAAAACTCTTCCAAAACAATCATCTGAAGACCGAGGTGAAGAAAACGGCGACATTTTGGTATGGAGAACTGACGGAGGATGTTTACTCTCACCTCCTTGACCATCTCCTTAGTACCGCATGCGATCTCCATGCGCAACGAAAGCAATCCCAACAATAATGCCGCGTGACAGGAATCCCGAACTCTCGCTGAGCATCAACTCTGTATGTCGTCCCCTTCCGGATAAAATGTTCTTGAGCCCCGGGCTCATCATAGCTGTTGAGAGGCCTTCAGAGATTTTCGCGAACCGATACGCTGAGGAGAATGATCTGGAATACTGTACAGTGATTTACTTTTCACGAAGACGCGACGCACACAAAAAGAGGAAGAATTTGTTGGAGAAACTCCGAAAACGATTCCGGTCTTGATTTGAATGCTGATTGCCATAACAGCAGACCACCGGAAGAACCCTATGCATGAGCCATCTCCCTGGACGATCCACCCTTCCCTGTCCGCAGGATCGGGCATCATGAACCGGGCCGGACGAGGCATCCTTTGAGGTTCGCGAGTGGACAATCAAGCGACGGGCTGATCCATTCCGGGCCCTTTAGATCAAAACTAATCAATCCCTTTGAGGTCGCATATCGCCTCGACAGCCCAGCCGGCGCCCATCACGGCAGGGTGGTCGGATGTGACGTCAGCGGATCCACATTCCTTCGGATGGTTCATCATAAACTGCGTCATTTCGTTCCAAGTATCCGGCCTTCTGAGAGAGTAGATTCTCCCATTTCGTTTAAACCGGATATCCTGACAGACAATGGAGCCATACTGCTCCATATACTTATTCGTAATGTGCTGCTCGGCGTTCGCAAAAGGAACAAGCACCCTATCGAGATCCTCTTGCGTCAGCTCCGGTATCTCTTTTGTGAGGTCGCTGGTTCCAAGGTCCGATACGTAAGACACAAGGAACGTGCCGGCAACAACAGCTCCACAAGTTCCGATACTCTGTCCCGCGGTCCCGCCCGTAAGTGCATATATTCCTTTCGATATCTGTTCCTGTACCTCCGGTGTAAACAGCTCGATCCCCTCTGACCGGAAGGCGTCGACAACGGCAGCGAACGTCATCAAGGAACAGCCTATGTACCTTCTGTATTTTACTTTGAGTTCTTTCGCTTTTTTGATGATTGTTTCTTTCTTGGCCATACGATTCTCCCTGTGTGTCAGTGGACTTTCAAAAGAGGAACGTGCTTTCAAGAGAGCCGGAGGATAACAAGCCCCAGAATTGTGTGTCAAACGGTCATCGAGTACGTTCCCGACCCCCTGGGAAGAAGAATCGCAGGCGGACGGGGTGATCGTGGAGAAGTATCTCTGGTAGCGAATCACCCGGCTGCCGGCCGTTTCCGACGGCCACGATGCCCTCCTCGTGGGCTTCGACCAGGCCGGCGGCCGGATGCTGGCGGCTATGACGCGGGGCGGAGCCACCTACTCGCTTGTCTATGACCACATGGGATCTCTGAGCCTGGTAGCGGACGCTTCAGGAAATGGGGTAAAAAGGATCGACTATGATTCCTTCGAAGGGGTTTGACAGGCGGAAAAATGACTATATTATATGACTGGTTATAATTATAGTCCACAAGGAGGGCAAGGGTGAAGACAATTGGTGCCGCGAAATTCAAGGAACAGTGCCTCGCATTGCTCGAGAAGCTCACACCGGATGGGCTAATCATCACGAAGCACGGGAAGCCTGTGGCGCGCGTCATCCCATACCCCCAACCGCCCACGAGCCTCATTGGCTCCCTTCAGGACAAGATAGAGATCGAGGGTGACATTCTCTCCACAGGGCTTGCGTGGGACGCTGATGCTCAATCTTGACACGCACATTCTTGTTCATGCGCTCCGCGGCGACATCAAGCCCCGCGAGCGCAAAGTGCTCGAGAAGGACTCGTGGAGTATTGCCTCTGTCGTTCGCTGGGAACTCGCAAAGCTCGTCCAGCTCGGCAGGGTAAAGCTCGATCTTGACGATCCCGAGTTGACCGCCGCATGGTCCAGCATTCATGTGTGGCCGCTGGATCTCGAGATTGCGCGCGTTTCGACTCAGTTGGACTTCACCGGCGACCCAGCAGACGAGATCATTGCCGCAACAAGTGTCGTTCACCGCGTTCCCCTCGTAACTCGAGACCGTCGCATTCTTCGCTCGAAGATTGTCCCCTTTCCAGGGTTGTAGCGTCCAGGAAGTGCTGAAACAGGCAACCTCTCATTTCTCATATGAGTCGCTACTATGAGAACGACTTCTTTTTGATCCCTCCAATCGTATCGTGGTAGACTGCTCACCGATTGAAGGAGGGAAGGGAAAAGATGGGCAACCGGTATCTCGACTGGTTCAGGCAGGCGGAAGCAGACCTCAGGCACGCCCGTCATGCCCTTGACACGGGCAGTTTCGAATGGAGCTGCTTTGCCGCCCAGCAGGCGGCTGAAAAGGCATTGAAGGCCGTGTTCCAGAAATCAAGTATGGATGCCTGGGGGCACACGCTGACGGCCCTCATCGGGAACCTTCCCCCCTCGGCACACCCCCCAGACAGGCTCATCGAAAGAGCCAAGATGCTGGACAAACACTACATCCCGGCAAGATACCCCAACGGCTTCGAATCCGGGGCGCCCACCGACTTCTATACGGAGCAGGAAGCCAGGAATGCCATCGAATACGCGGAAGAGATCATCAACTTCTGTCGTGATCAAATCATGTGACCGTGATTCGATCGAAAGGGCGGTCCGATCGTACGTTCAAGATCTGCGTAAAGAGCACCCTGAGATCAAGCGGGTGATCTGGTTCGGTTCCTGGGTAAATGGTATCCCCACCCCCGGCAGCGATCTGGACCTCTGCCTCATCCTCTCTTCCTCGAACAAGCCCATGCGTGACAGGGTGCCTGATTATCTGCCCGTGGGTTTTCCGGTGGGAATCGACCTCTTCCCTTACACGGCTGAGGAATTCCGCCGGCTCGAAACAAGGGCCCCCTCCTGGCTGGCGACGATCTTGTCAGGAGTGGAGTTGTAGGTCTGTTCAGAGGACGTAGGGAACCTTGAAGTTGTAGTCCTTGTATACGACGAAGGTCTCCACGCTTCGAATCCCCTGGATGCGGGACATGTGCTCTGTGTAGAACTCGAGGAGGCTGAACCCCTCCTTCAGCAGCACCACGATGATCAGGTCGTACCGGCCCGTCACAACGCTCACCGACACCACCCCCTTCAGCCTGCCGATCTCCTCGCCCTTCCGGACCAGGTCCATGCCCTGGAGCTTGACCCCGATGAAGACGACGCTGTGGCCTGGGATGGATCCAGGGTCCACATTCCCGGTGATCTGAAGGACGCCGTTGTCGATCAGCCTGGCGACCCGCGACCGCACCGTGTTCTCGGCCAGGGACAGATCCTCCGCAATCCGCTTGAAGGATTTCCTGCCGTCCCGGAGATGCCGGATGATGGCGATATCGGTCTCGTCTATCTTGACCTTCCGGTCTTCGTCCCTTCCCATGGCCGATCCATCTCTCCTTGCGCCGCCCCTTTTCACGGCTTGTAGAGCAGGTCCAGATTCATCTCGCCGGCCAGGCGGGCGAGCTTTTCCTTGATCGCTGCGATCGAACCCTCCGCCGGGACCTTGGCCTCGATCCGCAGGTCGAAGAGGGGGGCCCCGGACAAGGGCGCCCGGGTTACCTGCGTTTCCAGGGACTCGATGTTCACATCGTGCTCCCGGAGGAGGCGGACCACATGCTGAACGATCCCGGGATGATCCATGGCGATGATCTCGAACTTGAGCGGCAGCCCGGGCCGGACCGGCCGGGCCGCGGGATTTTCGGCCGGGTGGAGGTAGGCCTCGAGACCGAGTCTCCTGAGTTCCCCGAGCCCTTCCTTGACCGCCTCTGCCTGTTCCGGGGTACAGGAGAAAAGGATCATCGAGGAAAAACAGCCCCCCAGGACCGCCATCCGGCTGTCCTCGATGTTCGCCCCCTTGCCGAACAGGAGCGTTGAGATATCATCCACGATCCCGGGCCTGTCCTTTCCCGACGACAGGAGGATGAAGTATTGTGTCATCTGCGTGCTCCTCGCCTTCACAACGCTTGAAAGGGCTGGTGGCGTGACTTGGAAATATCGCTATGTTTCACGAGAGGCTCCACGTTCGGTGCTGTCATGGGTTCCGTCTCCGATTTGCTTGGGCTCCGTCTCTCCCTCCCCCTACAAAGTCGCCCGGCACAAATCTCCGACGGAACCCATGACAGCACCGAACAACTCGAGTTCAGTAAAGGAAACATAGTGATATTTCCAAGTCGCTTCACGAGGGTCTCAAGCCCTGATAGAACGCTTCCGCACGGTACGAGCTTCGCACGAACGGACCGCTGGCAACCTCGCCAAAGCCCAGATCCAGAGCGACCCCGCGCCACTCTTCGAATTCGCTCGGAGGAACGAAGCGATGGACCGGTAGATGTTTTCGGGTCGGCTGGAGGTACTGCCCCAGGGTAAGGAGACCGCAGCCCGCTTCGCGCAGGTCCCGGAGCGTCCGGTCGATTTCCCGCCTTGTCTCGCCCAGCCCGAGCATGAGGCCCGACTTGACGGGGATGGCGGGATCGTACCGGCCGACACGTTCCAGGAGTTCGAGGGAACGCCTGTACACCGCCCCCGGCCGGGCCGCAGGGTAGAGACGGGGCACCGTCTCCAGATTGTGGTTGAGTACATCCGGACGCGCATCAAGCACCTTGCAGAGCGCCTGCTCATCCCCCTGGAAGTCCGGGATGAGGACCTCTACGAGGGCCTCCGGGTTTCGCGCCCGGATCTCCTGGATCGTCCGGGCAAACAGGCCGGCCCCTCCGTCCTCCAGATCATCCCGGGTCACAGAGGTGATGACCACATACTGCAATCCCATTTCCCGCACCGCTTCGGCAACCCTCGCCGGCTCGTCCGGATCGGGCGGGCCGGTGGGACCGTGAGCGACCGAACAGAACCGGCAGTCCCGGGTGCAGCGATCCCCCAGGATCAGGAACGTGGCCGTACCGCGGGAAAAACACTCTCCCCGGTTCGGGCAGAGGGCCTCCTCGCATACCGTGTGGAGCCCGCCCCTCCTGAGCAGGTCCGGGACCTTCCGGAACGCGGCCCCGGCCGGGATTCCCCTTTTCAGCCAGGCGGGCTTGCGGGGCGTCTGCTCCTGTCCGTGCCCGTGGTCGGACTTCATTTCCTCTCTTCCCTTCGTTGCCCGGGCCGGCTCGTTCCCGATCCGGCCGACCTGTCAAGGATCCGATTCGAACCGATCAGCAAGGCTCCCCGGCGGAACGGTTCAGCCGCAGAGGCGGGGATGCCGGGCCGCGCCGGTCTCGTCCATCCTCCTCACCTTGCAGCGGCCCGGGGCGTTCCAGAGCAGATCCGGCTCCTCTTCCGCTTCCCTGGCGATCGCCTGGAACGCGTCGATCAGGAGGTCGATGTCGTCTTTGGATTCCGTCTCGGTCGGCTCGATCATGATCGCGCCATTGACCACCAAGGGGAAGTAGACCGTCGGCGGGTGAAACCCGTAGTCCATCAGCCGCTTGGCCATGTCCAGGGTAGTGACCTTCCGCTCCCTCTGGAATCTATCAGAAAAGACGCATTCGTGCATGCAGGGCCGGTCGTAAGGGAGATGGAGTACTCCCTTCAGCCTTTCTTTGATGTAGTTGGCGTTCAGCACGGCCAGCCGGCTCGCCTTCTCGAGGTTGTCCGGCCCCATGCTCCGGATGTAAGCGTACGCCCTCGCCAGAACCCCGAAATTTCCATGGAAGGCGTGCACCTTGCCGATGGTGTGGGGAAAATCCTCGGAGGGGACGAACCGGCCCCCCTCCTCGATCACCCGGGGAACAGGCAGGAAGGGCGCGAGAGGGGCCTTCACACAGACCGGGCCCGACCCCGGACCTCCGCCGCCGTGGGGCGTGGAGAAGGTCTTGTGCAGGTTCAGATGGAGCACGTCGACGCCCATCCCGCCCATGTCCACGATCCCCATGACCGCGTTCATGTTCGCGCCGTCGCCGTAGACGAGCCCGCCCTTGCCGTGAACGATCCGGGCGATCTCCTGGATGTTCTCTTCAAAAAGGCCCAGGGTGTTCGGATTGGTGACCATGATCCCGGCCGTCTCCTCGTCCATCACCCCGGCAACGGCCTCCGCCGCAAGAACGCCGCGGTCGTTCGACTTGACGGGCACCGGCCGGTATCCGCACAGGGCCGCGCTGGCCGGGTTCGTGCCGTGGGCCGTGTCCGGCACGATGATCTTGGAGCGGGGCGATCCCCGGCTTGCGTGGTAGGCGTGCATCAGCAGCATGCCGGTGAGTTCGCCCTGGGCCCCGGCGGCCGGCTGCAGGGTGACGGCGTCCATGCCGGTGATCTCCGCGAGCAGTCTCTCCAGCTCGAACATGAGCTGGAGGGCGC
This sequence comes from bacterium, assembly GCA_015486285.1. Taxonomy (GTDB): domain Bacteria; phylum Desulfobacterota; class DSWW01; order DSWW01; family DSWW01; genus S015-6. Next base: position 14,085 of record WFRX01000413.1, on the reverse strand, counting down.
CCTGCGCCAGGGCCGCGGGCAGCAGGGGGTGCGCCCCGGCGAAGCCGGGAAGGCCGGCAAGCCGGTCATTGAGCTTGGGGTTGTACTTCATCGTGCAGGAACCGAGGGGGTACATGCCCGCATCCACCCCGAAATTCCACTGGGAGAGCCGCGTATAATGGCGCACCAGGTCGACTTCGCTCAAGTCGGGAAGCTCCGGCACATCACCGATTAAGTCAGCAGCCAGGGGAGCAGGCTCAACGTCCCGCCGGGGCATCGAAAACCCGCGTCTGCCTCGCTTCTCCCGCTCCCAGAGAAGGGGCTCCTGCAGGTTCAATCCCGTGGTCCCGATCGTCTCTTTCATCCCTGCATCTCCCTGACGAGCTCGTCCAGATCCTCCCTGGTCTTCGTTTCCGTGACGCAGAGCAGGTAGTGGTTCTCCAATTCAGGGTAGTACGGGGCGAGGGGCAACCCTGCCACGACCTTTTGCTCAAGCAGTCGTTCATATCTCTTCTCGAAGCCCGGCGGACACTCCACGACGAATTCGTTGAATGTGGGCCTTGCGAAGGGGATCCGGAAGCCGGCCTTCCGCAACTCCCCCTTGAGATACTCCGCCTTGTCCCGGTTCAGGCCCGCCAGCTCGCGCATGCCGGCGCCCCCCAGCGCGGCCATGTACATGACGGCGGCCAGGGCGCAGAGGCTCTGGTTGGTGCAGATGTTGGAGGTGGCCTTCTCCCGGCGGATGTGCTGTTCCCGGGTTGCCAGGGTCAGCACAAACCCCCTCCTGCCCTCTGCGTCCAGGCCCTGCCCGACAAGCCGGCCGGGAATGCTGCGGACGTAAGCCATCTTCGTGGCGAACATGCCCAGGCCCGGTCCGCCGAAGGATTGCCAGACGCCCAGGCTCTGCCCTTCGCCGCAGACGATGTCGGCGCCGAGCCTGCCGGGGGCCTTGAGAAGCCCGTAGGCAAGGGCCTCTGTGAAAGAGGAGATGAAGAGCGCTCCCTGCCCGTGCGCCTCCTTTCCGGCCGCCTCGAGATCCTCGATGCACCCGAAAAAATTGGGGGACTGCACGGCCACGGCGGCAAGACCCTCCACTTCATGGAGCATCGCAAGGTCGGTGCGGCCGTCCTCCAGGCAGGGGAGTTCGACCCACTCGATACCGGCGGGCGCAAGGTAGGTACGCACCACACGGCGGTACAGGGGATGGACCGCGCGGGAGACGGCGACCTTTCTCCTCTTCTTGATTCGAACCGCCATCAGCAGCGCCTCGGCCAGGGCCGACGCCCCGTCATAGAGCGATGCGTTGGCCACCTCCATACCGAGCAGGCGGGCCGTGAGGGTCTGGTATTCGTAGACCGCCTGAAGGGTGCCCTGGCTCATCTCCGGCTGATAGGGGGTGTAGGGGGTTACGAATTCGGAGCGGCTGAGCAGGGACGATACCGCCGCCGGGATATAATGCTCGTAGCTGCCGGCCCCCAGGAACACCCTGGCGTCCGGGCCGGCGGCCATCCGGCCGGCAAGGGATGCCGCCAGCCCGGTCAGTTCCCACTCGGTGAGGGCCTCCGGAAGCTCAAGCCCCCTTGCGCGGCGGCAGCCCTCCGGAACCGTCCTGTAGAGATCATCCAGGTCGCCCGCGCCCACCGCCTCCAGCATGGAGGCGATCTCATCGGACGTGTGAGGGAGGTAACGCATGGGCTCGACTCCTTGCCGAACAATTAGCACAAGCTGATGTTTTCGTCAATAATTAAAATAAGAAACATAGAATACATCAATATGTTTTCATTTTTTTGCTTTACATGCTGATTTTGCCGCGCTATTCTGGAAGATCATGCGGGCGGCTTCGATCAGGCCCCCTTTCGGGTTCCTTCCAAATGGTCTATGTAATAGGGGGTCCTTTTCCGGACGGTCCTCACACAACCAATCCCAACCGCACATGGGAGGTGGATCGATGCCAAAAAAGAAACCGGTTGTCTACCCCTACATCCCCAACTCCGTTCCGGAGACGAGGAGCGAGATGCTGGCGAAGGTCGGGGTCAAGGGGGTGGAAGAGCTTTATTCGCCCATACCGAAGAATCTCCGCCTCAAGAGGCCCCTGAAGCTGCCGAAGCCCTTCCTCTCCGAGCCCGAGCTCCAGCGGCACGTCAGCGGAATCTTGAAAAAGAACAAGTCGTGCGAAGAGTTCCTCAGCTTCCTGGGTGCGGGCTGCTACCAGCACTACGTGCCCTCTGTCGTGGACACCATCATCAACCGCGGGGAATTCTTGACCGCCTATTACGGAAGCAACTACTCGGACATGGGCCGGTTCCAGGTCATGTTCGAGTACGTGAGCATGCTGACAGACCTGGTGGGCATGGAGGTGGCCGGATTCCCCATGTTCGACGGCTCCTCCTCCGGGGGCACCGCCCTCCGGATGTGCGCCAGGATCACGGGCAGGACGGAAGTCCTCGTGCCGGAGACCGTGAGTCCGCTGCGGATGAAGGTGATCGAGAACTACTGCAGGCATTCAGAGGTCAAGGCCATCCGCCGGGTGGCCTGCCGGCCGGATACGGGCCTGATCGATTTGAGCGATGTAAAGGCCAAGCTGACGGCGGACACGGCCGGCGTCTACATCGAAAACCCCTCCTACCTCGGCATGATCGAAACCCAGGGCGGGGAAATCGCGGACCTGGCCCATGCGAACGGCTCGCTTTTCGCGGTGGGGGTGAATCCCATGTCCCTGGGCGTGCTGGCCCCGCCCGGGGATTACGGGGCTGACATCGTCTCCGGGGACACGCAGCCCCTGGGCGTGCACATGAACTATGGCGGAGGGACCTGCGGCTTCGTGGCGGTCCGGGACGTGGAGGAGCATATCGCGGAGCTGCCCCCCCTGCTGACATCGATCGCGGATCTCGAGGAGGGGGAAGGCTTCGGCTTCAACCTGTTTGCCTGGGCGGAACGACTCTCGTACGCGGCCCGGGAAAACGCAAAGGAGTATACCGGCACGAGCACGGTCCTGTGGAGCACGGCGAACGCGGTCTACCTGGCCTTGATGGGTCCCCGGGGCATGAAGGAGGTCGGCGAGACGATCCTCCAGAAGAGCCATTATGCGAAGAAGCTTCTCGCCGGGATCCCGGGCGTAAAGACTCCTTTCCCCTCGGCCCACTTCAACGAGTTCGTCGTCAACTTCGATGACACGGGAAAGACGGTAAGCCGGATCAACGCGGCCCTCCTGAAGCGCAAGATCTTCGGGGGCAGGGACTTGTCGGACGAGTTTCCCGACCTGGGCCAGAGCGCCCTCTATTGCGTGTCGGAAGTCCACACCCAGAAGGATCTCAAGAGGCTCGCCAGGGCCCTGAAGGAGGTGATCGCATGAGCGAAGATATGAAACTGCGGAACTATCACGCCCAGGTCTGGGACGAGCCCCTTCTCATGGACAAGTCCGTCAAGGGGCAGCGGGGCATCCTGGTTCCCGAGGCGGAACCGGGGATCAGGAGCGAGGTCGGGAAGGCGGAGGATCTGATTCCCGCGAACATGCGGCGGAAGGCCCCCCCGGACCTTCCCGAGATGGCCCAGCCCCAGGTGTTGCGGCACTTTACGCGCCTCTCCCAGATGACCATGGGGAACGACGCGAGCAACGATATCGGCGTGGGCACCTGCACGATGAAATACAGCCCCAAGGTCAACGAAGCGCTGTGCGGGCTCCCCCAGATGGCGGATCTCCATCCGTACCAGGATGAGTCGACCGTCCAGGGGATCCTGGAAATCCTCTACAAGACCCGGGATTTCCTGCGGGAGATCTCCGGCATGGACGAGATCTCCTTCCAGCCCGCGAGCGGCGGCCAGGCGGTCTACACGGCGGCCTCCATCGTGAGGGCCTATCATGAGGCCAGGGGAGAGGGGACGAAGAGGGACCAGGTGATCACCACCATCTTCTCCCATCCCGTGGACGCGGCCTGTCCGGCCACGGTCGGCTACGAGGTCGTCACCATCATGCCGGACAAGGACGGCTATCCGGATATCGAGGCCCTGAAGGCGTCCCTTTCGGACCGGACCGCCGCCCTTTTGATCACGAACCCGGAGGACATCGGTCTGTACAACCCGAGGATCGAGGAGTTCGTGAAGCGGGTCCACGGCGTGGGCGGGCTCTGCTTCACGGACCAGGCCAATGCCAACGGCGTCCTCGGAAAGGCCCGGGCCGCCGATGCGGGATTCGACATGTGCCACTTCAACCTTCACAAGACCTTCTCCTCGCCCCACGGCGGGATGGGCCCGGGCTGCGGAGCCCTCGCCGTGAAGGAGCACCTGGCCGGGTTCCTCCCCGTCCCGGTGGTGAAGAAGGACGGAAAACGATACAGCCTGGATTACGACCGGCCGGAGAGCATCGGCAAGGTCAGGGACTTTTACGGCAACGCGCAGGTGGTCTTGAGGGTCTACGCATGGATCATGAGCCTGGGCGCCGAGGGATTGAACCAGGTGGCCGAGACCGCGGTCCTGAACAACAACTACCTGGAAAAGCTGCTCCTCGCCGTTCCAGGCATTACGGAATCCTACGGGGAGGGGAAGATCCGGCTCGACCAGATCCGGTACAGCTGGGAGAAGCTCACGGCGGACACCGGGGTCACGTCCGAAGACATCGAACGCCGCATGACCGACTACGGCATCCAGGCCTACTGGACGAGCCATCATCCCCAGTTGATCCCCGAGCCCTTCACGCCGGAGCCGACCGACTCCTATTCCAGGGAAGACATCGAGGAATGGGCCGCCGTCATGCGGCAGATCTCCAAAGAGGCTTACGAAGACCCGGAGAAGGTCAAGAGCGCGCCCCACCGGGGCATCACCACGGCGGTCGACGAAAGCGCGGCCCTCCTGCACGAAAAATGCATGTTCACCTACAAGAAATACAAGAGGATGAAGGCGGAGGGAAAGTAGAACCCGTGCCGCGGACATGATGCAGAAGCAAGCAGGGCTCATCGTAAACCCGATCGCCGGGATGGGCGGCAAGGTGGGCCTCAAGGGGACCGACGGCCCTCGAATCCTGGAGCAGGCGATCCGGATCGGCGCCACGCCGGAGGCGCCCCAAAGGGCGGCCCGGGCGCTGGAGAGGCTGGCCGGGCTCAGGCACGACATCCATTTTCTCACCTGCCCGGGGGACATGGGAGAGAACGAACTGGCGTCGGCCGGCTTCGAGTACACCGTCCTCGGCCCCCCTACAACGGGGGAGACCACCGCGGAAGACACCGAGCGCGCCGCCCGCCGGATGCGGGAAGAAGGCGTGGACCTCCTGCTCTTCGTGGGCGGGGACGGAACGGCCCGGAACATCTACAACGCGGTGGGAGACCGGCTCCCCGTGCTGGGGGTGCCGGCGGGGGTGAAGATGCATTCGGCCGTGTTCGGGACCACGCCCGGCAACGCGGGGGAACTTGCCGAGCTCTTCCTGCGGGGAAAGGCGACGGGAACCCGGGAGGCCGAGGTCATGGACATCGACGAGGACGCCTTCCGGGGCCAGAGGCTGAGCGCCCGGCTGTACGGGTATCTCCGGGTGCCTTTCGAGCGGCGGCTCGTACAGTCCGTAAAGGCGGGCAGCACGGGGGGCGAGGAGACCGCGGTCAGGGCCATCGCGCTGCACGTGGTCGGCAACATGGAGCCTGACCGCGCCTACATCATCGGGCCGGGTACGACCACCCGGGAGATCATGCGGGTCCTCGGGCTGCCGAACACCCTGTTGGGGGTGGATGTTGTCCTGAACAAAACCCTCCTGGCAAGGGATGTGAACGAAGGCCGTCTTCTGGAGGCGATCGAGGGCAGACCGGCGAGGATCGTGGTGACCATCATCGGCGGCCAGGGCTACCTATTCGGCAGGGGAAACCAGCAGATCAGCGACCGGGTCATCGAGCGGGTCGGGAAAGAGAACATCATCGTGGTCGCGACCCGGGCCAAGCTCTTCGCACTGAACGGGGAGCCGATGCTCGTGGACACGGGAAACGAGAGGGTGAACAAGATGTTGTCCGGGTATGTGAACGTAATCACGGGGATCAAGGAAAAGATTGTCTATAAGGTTTGCTCTTAGGAGGCGAAAGGGCAAAGGCGAAGGGGATGCGTCAAGTATTGTAGAGTGCGTCAACGGGACTGTCGAGGGGCTGTCGACCCGGGGAAGCGGGAATTTCTCAATAGGGTTCCGAGGAGATGAGCATGGGCAAGGTGATTGTGGTAACGGGAGCGACATCGGGGATGGGCAAGGCATCGGCGGAAAGGCTGAGCGGCCGGGGACACCGGGTCTACGGCACGGCCTATGGAGTCGATATGGATCCGGCATGGAAGGACCTGCCGTACCGGCTCCTTCCATGCGACATCACGGACCAGTCGTCCGTGGAGGCCTTCTACCGGCAGGTCCTGGAGGAGGCCAAGCGGATCGATGTCCTGGTCAACTGCGCGGGCTTCGCCTTCGAGGGCAGCGTGGAGGACACCACGGTCGAGGAGGCGAAATTCCAGTTCGAGGTGAACTTCTTCGGCACTCACCGCATGATCCGGGAGGTCATGCCCGTCATGCGCAAGCAGGGAGGCGGCAAGATCATTACCATCAGCTCCCTGGCGGCCCAGGTCCCGGGCATCCCGTATCAGGGCTTCTACAGCATGAGCAAGAAGGCGCTGGACGGCCTGGTCGAGACCCTCCGGCTGGAGAGCAGACCCTTCGGGATCCAGGCGACCAGCATCAACCCGGGCGACAGGAAGACGGACTTTACCGCGAACCGTGTGCGGGCGGCCGCGCTTAAGCCGGGCTCGGCTTATTACGACGCTTCCATGAGGAGCGTGGAGACGATGAAGAAGAGCGAACTCACCTCCGGCGGGCCCGAGGTGATCGCCGACCTCGTATGCCGGCTGGTGGACGCAAACAAGTTGAAACCCAAGTACTTCATCGAGCCCAAGTACAAGGTACTCCTGTTCCTGATGCGCTTCATGTCGAACAGCCTGATCGAGAGGGTCATCGGATCGCTGTATACGTAGGTCAACGGTGTGAAGATCATGGCTCCGGGCAAGGGGGGGGAGGCGAGGACGATGGGCACACAGGCATGTAAAGCAGGGTCACGTAACTTGCGGACATTGCGAGGGAGCGCAAGCGACCGAAGCAATCTCCAGGCCCAGTGCTCAGTTCCCAATGCGGCCGGGAGATTGCTTCGCTGACGCTCGCAATATCCTAACATGGATCCATCTTCGGATATGTGACCCAATTTATGAATAGGGGCATTACACTGCCGACGAATTGCCTGCAAGGGAGGGACAGACATGGGAAGGCTGGAAGGAAAGGTGGCCGTGGTCACCGGGGCGGCCATGGGCAACGGCTGGGGCATCTCCAAGGTGTTCGGCCGTGAAGGCGCTCACGTGGCCATGCTGGACGTGGCCGAAAAGGTCTTCGAGGCGGCCGGGGAATTTGAAGGGCAGGGATACAGCGTGTCCGGCCATAAGGCGGACGTCACCGATCTCGATGGTGTGAGAAAGGTGGTCGACGAGGTGGCCGCAAAACACGGAACGATCCACATCCTCGTGAACAATGCGGGAATTGCCAGGCTCGTCCCCTTCCTGGAGATGACCGACGAGGTCCGCGACCTGCACTTCAACGTGAACATCAAGGGCGCCTGGAACTGCACGAAGGCCGTCCTGCCCTACATGGTGGAGAAGAACTACGGCAAGATCGTGAACATCTCTTCCGTGACCGGGGCGCTCGTGGCCGACGTGGGAGAGACGGCCTACGCGATCACCAAGGCGGCGCTCTGGGGCTTCACCAAGGCGCTGGCCATGGAGGTGGTGGGAAACAACATCAACGTGAACGCGATCTGCCCCGGCATGATCGACACCCCCATGGTCCGGAGCGGCGTCGAAGCCATCATGCCGGATGATCCGCAGGCGATCATCGACGCGCTTGCGTCCGGCATTCCGATGAAGAGGCTCGGCACCCCGGAGGATATCGGCGAGCTGGCCGCCTTCCTGGCATCGGATGCGGCCGGCTACATAACGGGGCAGCCGTTTATCATCGACGGGGGAAGTACGCTACCGGAATCGAATCTCGGCGGGTGAGAGCGGCCGGGGGCCTCCCCGGTGCACGCGCCTTGACACTCGATTCCCGCCTCTTATACGTTTATGAATTGCAATGGCATTCCCGGGATCGGCCCGGAAAGGCGAAAAGGCCCTTGACGGCAAGGCAATACAGGGGGTGAACCATGAAGATTTATGACCAGAAGAAATCGAAGGAACTGCTCGATCGGGCGAAAAAGGTGATCCCGGGCTCCCCCCTGAACCCCGAGGGCGGCATATACGGGCACTACAGCGGCTCCGTTTCCGCCACCGGAAACCCGGTGTTCTTTTCCAGGTCGGAGGGCTCGCGGTTCTGGGATGTGGACGGCAACGAGTACATCGACTATATGTGCGCTTACGGCCCGATGATCCTGGGATACAACCACCCGGCCGTGGACGAAGCGGCCCGGGAACAGTACAAGAAGGGCAACACGGTTTCCCTCGCGGCGCCCGTGATGATCGATCTGGCCGAAGAACTCGTCGACATGGTGACGATCGCGGATTGGGCCTTCTTCGCCAAGAACGGCGCCGACCCCACCAACCTGTCGGTCATGGTGGCCAGGGCGGCAACGGGCCGGAAGAAGGTCATCGTCTTCGAAGGCTTCTATCACGGGTCCTCCCCGTGGATGCAGGCCGCCGGGAGTCCGGGCACGATCGAGGAGGACACCGCCCACATCATCCAGGTCACCTGGAACGATTACGGCCAGCTGGAAAGGACGGTTGATGAGAACGACGGAGAGATCGCCTGTCTCATCTCCTCCCCCTATCACCACCCGATCGTCATGGACAACGAAATGCCCGCCGACGGGTTCTGGCAGAAGGTGGAGGCCCTCTGCAAGAAGAAGGGTATCGTCCTGGTCGTAGACGACGTGCGGGCCGGCTTCCGCGCAGACCTCGCAGGCTCGAACGAATACTTCGGGTTCAAGCCCGACCTGATCTGCTTCGGCAAGGCCATGGCGAACGGATACCCGATCTCGGCCCTGGTCGGGACCGATGCGCTCAGGGAGGCGATGTCGAGCGTCTTCTTCACGGGCACCCAGTTTTTCAACGCCGCGCCCATGGCGGCCGCCCTCGCAACGCTCCGGGAGCTGAAAAAGATCGATGCGCCGAAGATCATGCTCGAGACCGGCAAGAAGATCATGGACGGGCTCGTGTCGATCGCCGGGGACTACGGGTACGACCTGAGGGTCTCCGGGCTTCCCTCCATGCCGTTTCTGCGGATCACGAACCAGGACCCGCCGGTCCTGACCGAGGGGCTCCCCGGGCTCCATACGGGGCTCCATGCGGACTGGATCTCGGAGTGCGTTCAGCGGGGCGCCTACTTCCTCGACTACCACAACCACTTCATCTCGACCGCCCACAACGACGAAGACGCCCAGAGGACCTGGGATATCGCGGAAGACGCCTTCAAGGCCGTGAAGAAGAAGTACGGCGACCAATTCCAGAAATAGTGGTTTGAAGGGGCGCGCAGCAGCGGACCTACTTGTCCCGCGGGATGAACTTGAATTTCTGCCCGCCTACGCTGGCCTCGTACATCAGGCCCCCTTTGGCCACGGTGAACACGGCAACCCCTAGCTTGTACTTGGCGTTCGTAGATGCGCCCGCTGCGGCCGCTGTGGCACTGGCCTGGGCGCTCAGGGCGAAATTGCCCGTCTTGAAGCTGTCCATGGTGGTCTTGTTCTCCAGGAAGACGACCTCTGAATAGGTTTGTCCCCCAAGCTGCGCGCCGATCGTGACCTGGGTGAGCTTCACCATTCCCACCCGTCTCCCCCGCTCATAGACCAGGCCCTTGCCGCGGGCAACCCCGAGCCCAAAGCCCCCTTTGCCCACGGTCGGGAAGACGGCGTATCCCTGAGCGCTCTTGAAGAACTTCTTCAAGCCCGGATCTTTCTCCTTGAACAACTTGATCGTCTCCCGGACCTGTTGTTCAAGCTTCTTGTCCCCGCCAAAGCAGGGTGTGACGTTCAGCAAGAAAAGGGCTGCCACCAGCACGCTTACCCATCCCAAGATTCTGGAACCGTTCTTCATCGCTCGTCTCCTCATCCTCTTTTCGGGTTTCCGTCAACCGACTACTCGACCGTGTAGAAGGATTCCTGGAACTCCGGCCGCTTCTCGTACCGCCTCATGAAAATGCCCGGATGCGTGTCGATCCCCTCCAGGTGAGCGGGATCCACATCGATGCCCGCCCGGTGCAACGCCTCGACAATCGCCTGCGGCGACGGGGGGCATCCCTTGACCGCGATCATCTCCCGGATAGCCGGGTTGTCCCTGTTCGCCTGGTACATGCATTTCCCGAGCAGAATCGTCTTCTTCTTCCCGGGCGTGGGCTTCATGGCCTTGCCGGTCAGGATCTCCACATCGTCCCAGGGTTGTCCCTTCCAGGCCTTGGCGATGCTCCACAGGGTCACGCCATTGACGACTGAACAATAGGTGCACAAGGAGAGGTCATACTTCCTGTAGGAGAGCCCCTGAATCCCCATTTGTTCCAGGGGAAGAGGCAACGTCCCGTCATCGGTGTAAGGAAACGCGTACTCGTGGCGCCGCGCCGCGCCCTCGATCCTCTCGCCTTTCGAGTCGATCCAGGACCCTTCGGGATCTCTTCCCCGCTCGCGTGCGGCGTGCACGAGGTGAGGAACCTCCGTCGGTTCATACCCGAGAATCCTCGATCCCGCCATATCGGCGGCCAGTATGTCCGCCGATGCAACGAGAGTGTTGCTCCTTCTCGCCGCACCGTCGAAAAACGGGCCGCGCTCGTTCGTATAGATTCCGTCCAGGATCGTCAAAGAGGGGGGAATCCTGTTCGCGAGTTTGCCCACCATGTAATGGAGGTCTTTACGGAGATCATCGCTGTGACATTTCTTGCGTGACGGGATGTCGATCAGCCCTTTCAGGTTCTTGATGCCGAGGCTTACGACCGTCTGCACGTGGGTTTTGAGCACGGGCAGGTCCACAAGGAAATCGCTTCCCAGAAAATCGACGTTGAAGGAAAGGGCGACTCCGTCTCCCAGGTCCACCGCCTCGAAGGGCCGCTGATGGAGGTCCAGCACCTTCACCCCGTAACGCCTGCCGAGTCTGTTATAGCCGAGCGTCTCGAACGCGTGTGCAGGGGTCTCCCTGTCCTTCGGGTGCCGCATGACGATCCCTTCCCCGAGGGTGATGTCATCGATGCCCCGCTCCTTGAGCAGAACGACCGCATCTTCGACAACGCGCGACGTAGTGATCACTCCGTATTTCGGGAAGGCCGTCTTGCGCGTCCAGATGGCGACGTTCGGCTTGATGAAGACCCGGGCACGGGCGGGCAGGTGATCAAGCCCCCCGCACAAATCGACGGCCTTCCGGACCGAGGCCAGGGGCTTTTCGTAGCGAACCACGGAAACGATGGGCTTGTGCACGATGTGAAATCCTCTTCCTACTTGCAGAGTTTCTGAAAACCGCCCAGCGAGAAGTCGTTCCGGTCCAGGTGCGCGAAGTCGCGTGCCGTATTCTTCGGATCGAGGAACACGAGATAACACGCGTGACCGGCACGGTCATCCACAGCCATTTGTGAGGACAGTCCGACCATATGAAGTGTCCCGTCCGCACTCGCCGAAGCGGCCATCGACTGCCATTCGACCTTCCAGTAAGCACCGGAGCGGTCATGAATCACCTTGTACGTGGGCGTATAGGTCTCCGCATCGATCCAGAGATACTGGACGCCGTAATTGTAGTAGCGATCCTTGGCCCTGCACTCCAGGATGTAGGTGGGCCGCTTCACATAAATGAGTTCCTGCGGCCACCAGGGCGCGCCCTGATACCCCTTCTTCTGGTGCCCGTAGGTGATCCGCCGGTTTCCCGGTTTGGGTTCCCATTCCCCCTCATCGTTCTCGACGAGCGGCACCGGCTCCCCCGGGTAGAAAGGCACGAGCTGGTCCGCCTTCTTGACCAGCTTCCATCCGAAGGCATTGACTTTCCCGCCGTAGCCCCCCGCATCGTCCACACAGAAATCCGATCCGACGAATGCATCCGACCGGTTCGCCGGACTCATGCGCCGGGCCCTGCGGATCGCGGGGACGTAGGCAAAGGTGCTGTCCTGCCGTTTGTCCCGGTACCGCCAGGTCAGGATATTCGTGCCCCGGATATCATAGGGGCTCAGCAGGCGGATCAGCGAATACATCTCCACATTCTCGGGGTTGCGCAGCTTCCTGGCGGGAGACCAGCCGTCGAATACGAATGTCCAGTATTCACACCCGATCTCTCTTTCAAACCCCGTCTTCCTGCCGACCCATCGGCCCTGAAAGGGAACAAAGATGTTCCCGCAGGCGTATGCGTAATAGTACTTATCGTACATGATCTTGCTGCCGGCCTTTGGATCGGCCGGATCGATCTCCGGAAAGGGGAGCCCGTCGATGAACTTCGGCAACTTGCCTGTCTTCACATCGATCACCAGGCCGTCTCCGTCCACATCGTATCTGCCGATGTTTGCCTCCCTGTTCGCCAGGGCCACCGGCGGGAGGAACCGGCCGGGATCGTAAGGCACCGTACCCACAACCATGGCCCCGTCGCCCCTCTTCACCCAGTTCAGTACCTCCTCCGGCATGAGCCCTTCGGCTGCCTGCCAGTTTGTCCGGTCGATGACATCGCCCGGCGCCGGCTCGGCAAGCACGGGGAAAGGCGGGAAGGAGGCGGCCCACAAGAGGGAGAACAATACAAACATCAACACTCTTCGTATCGTCACGCCCTTTGCTCCTTATCCATTTTCATCACGCGGCTCGTCCGCATTCGCCCGCATGGCCCTGGGGAATGGCCGCCTCCGGCCGGAAACCCGCCGTTTCGGTTCGGGGTCGGCATACGGCCTTCACATGCCGAGGGGCTGCCCCGCTCCCCTTGATGCGGGCGGTGCCGCGCCGGAGCGGCGCACCATGACGAGGCATTCCGTGGGGCAGACGGTGGCGCAGTTCCCGCAGCCGATGCAGCGCGCGGCCTCGACGGAAATCAGATCGTCGACAAGGCTCAAGGCCTCCATCTGGCATCGATCGATACAATCTCCGCACCCGACGCACTCTTCCCGGTTCGCCTGAACCTCAAAGTTCGAGAAAGCGAGCATCGCGTTGCTGTCGAATTTCTTGATCGTCTTGAGGAATCCGCAGCAGCAGCCGCAGCAGTTGCATACGAAAATAGTGCCGTCAATGAAATTGTTGGTGTTGTGCACCAGGCCCGCTTTTTCCGAGGCCCTCAGAATTTCGTAGGCTTCCTCCTTGGAGATCTGTTTGCCGAAGCCTCGGTCCACCACGTACTCGGCCGTCCTCCCGAAAACCATGCAGGAATATTCCGGCACGCCTTCCACCTGGCAGGGTTGGTCGATCAGGTAGGCGTGGTGCCTGCAATAGCACTTCGCCACCCCGAAGTAGTCCTCCTTCTCGACCAGCTCCGTCAGCTTCTCGAAGGGATAGATCTGCGTCCCCTGCGGCAATTCCTGCTCGACCGTTATGGTCCTCGCCGGGGGCGTCGGAATGAGCTGTTTCGCCACCTCCGGATCCTTCAGGGTCTCCCGCATCAGGTCGCCCATCTCCCCTTCCATGAAGTCCTCCATCATGCGGGCGACCTTACGATCCTTGGGCGTATCCGTCCCGCGCATCAGCTGGAATTCCACCACTCCGGGCACAAAGGGGGTAAGCGCATACTTGCTCGTCCCTGCCTCCTTGGTCACGAACACCATGCCCTTGTCCGCCATGGTCTCCAGCAGGTCGGTCAGCGGCCCCTCGTCCCGCCCCAGCTTTTCCGCCAGATCGGAAGCGGGATGAGAGCCCATGGGGAAGACCGACCCAAGACGGGCTTCCTCCTCCGTGTAGAACTCCCGGAGGATCTTGAGGAAAGGCTCCACAAGGAGCATCTTCACCGGGTACTGGTTGAGTCTTTCTCCAAGCTTGAAATAGATGTCCTCACTCATTGGGAACTCCTCTTCTGTTTGCAGGGTTTGCTCTATGCTGTCTTGAGCAGGGCGGCATGGCTCCGTCGGATTTCAGGCCTTCCGGCGACCTCGAACCCGGCCCGGCCCGCCACGGCCACGGTTTCCTCGAAACG
>WFRX01000412.1 GCA_015486285.1 bacterium | reverse complement strand
TCGTCTTCTACTCCGATTCCGACTGCATCCCGGGCTGCTGCGTCAGCGTCCCCAAAACCGTCCTCGATGTGCAGTCAGCACACCTGCGGCGGTTTTGTGACCGCTTCCTTGCATCCCGGGCGCATTCGAAATCTCGCAACGAAGCGATTCTCGCACAGCCCCCCACGGAAGTCGCCCTGCGAAACCCTCGCCCGGACAGGTCATCCCATCGGGGGGCCTCCCTGCCCAGCCAATACCTCCGGAAAGGATTTTGTTGTTCTCCTAGAAGAGTGGGTCTGCATGCATTCAGCGGTTGGCGGTTGGACGTCGGGTTTCTTGGGCTCCGCAGTCGCCCTGCGAAACCCTCGCTCGGACAGGTCATCCCATCGGGAGCCTCCCTGCCCAGCCAATACCGCCAAAGGATTTCGTTGTTCTCCTAGAAGAGTGGGTCTGCGTGCATTCAGCGCTTGGCGGTTGCGCGTCGGGTTTCTTGGGCTCCTCAGTCGCCCTGCGAAACCCTCGCTCGGACAGGTCATCCCATCGGGGGCCCCCCTGCCCAGCCAATACCCCCGGAAAGGATTTCGTTGTTCTCCTTACAGACAAGGGCCACGCCTCCTTCGGCATGGCCCTTGTCTGTACCGCAAGGATCTGTATCGGAATTTTCCGCTTTGTTTCCTTTACGTGGTATCCGCCTTGACGGTGATGTAGGACAGGGCCGTCTCGCCGGTTCGCGTGTCCCGGAGGGTAATGGTGTAATTGCCGATGCCGCTCGGGATGAACAGGAAGGAATCGCCGCTGGCCGATCCGGGCGCCCCGCTCACCGTCCACTCATATTGACCGGACCCGCCTGTGGCGGTGAGCCGCTGGGACTCGTCCGGCTTGATCTGGCCCTCGGCCGGGTCCACCTTGAGCTTGGCCCAGAAGACCTGGGAAAATGTGATCGGCCCCACATCGCCGTTCGCGTCCTGCCCGAGGGCGTCCGACTCCGACGAGACGGTGAGGGTGAATGTGCAGGTCTCGGACTCGTCGCCGGTGTTCTTGTTCGTTGCGTTGAATGCGTAGTCGGTCTGGCCCCGGAGGGCGTCATCAATGGTATACCCGAGGTCCCCGGCCAGGGTGATCACGTCGGAACCGCAGTCGCTCTCCAGCTTGAAGCTGCTCCCGCCGACCAGGGGGTTCCCGTTGGAATCCGAGATGGTGAAGGAATAGGCTTCGTGCCCGCCGAACTCCACCGGGTAGTCTGCCCCGTAGTTGTTTTCCTCGAGGCGGACTCCCAAGTCGTCGTCCGGGCCCGCGATGTTGTCGGGATTATAGATGAGCAGGGAAAGGATGCGTACCATCGTACTGCCGGAGAAGACCGCCTTTGAAGCGGCATACACATCGTTCTCGATTCGGTGAATGCCGGTTCCGTTGGCGTCGGACCAGGTCGCGCCGCCGTCGAGGCTTTTGACCAGGTGCCGGTCGTTTCCGCCCGCGAAGAGCGCGCCGGTCGGGGTGATCCCGAGGGCGTAGGTGTACGCGGAGGGGTAGTCCGCGGTTACATAGTCGGCGGAGATCGCCCCTGATGCAGGAGGATCGTACAGGGTGATCGCCTGGGCGCCCTGGAAGTTGTACGCGCCGTAAGGCAGGCTGTCTCCGCCCACATAGACCCGTGTGGAGGGCTTATCCTGGTTCGAGGCCTCTGCCAGGGGGAAGATGTAGGTTGCGCCGTCGGCCGTGCCCAGGGATTCGCCGAACACGTTGGTGAGGGGGGTCCAGGTGGAGCCGCTGTCCGAAGAGCGGAACACGCCGCCCTGGCGGGTCGACGCATAGAGCACATCGGAACCCTGTGCTACGATTTCGGTTACATCGCCGTTGGTGGTTTTCTGGGCGTTCACGTTGGTCGCGGCCTCGGTCCAGCCGGAGCCGATGTCGGAGGTCCAGAAGATTCCCCGTGTTGCCGTGCCGGCCACGAGCCTGGAGCCCGCCTCGGCCAGGGTCTGCACCTTCCAGTCGGTCAGGCCCTGAACGTGCCGGGTCCAGACCGCGCCGCCGTCCTGGCTCTGGAAGACCCCGCCGCTGGTGCCGGCGTACAGGTTCGTGCCCGCCGCATCCAGGATCAGACAAAGTACGTCCTGGTTTGACATGCCCCGGTTGACCGCTACCCAGGTGAACCCGCTGTCCTCGGACTTGAAGACCCCGCCTCCGCCCGTGGCCGCGTAGACGGTACTGTTGTCCAGGGGATTCGCCGGGGCCGTGGCGATGGCGATGGCGTTCACCGGGTACTGGGACGGGAAGTCCAGGTCCAGGTCATAATCGATGGTAATGACATCCGTGGAAGCCAGATCTCCGATTATGCGGATGGTGGAGGCGCTCGTGTAGAAGTAGTGGGTCGTTTCCACACCGTTTACGTAGACACGGGTTCGGGCTCGCTGCCCGGTACTGGCGTACTGCAGCGCGTAAGGAGCCGAAGCCCCGTCCGAATCCGCGGCAACCCCGTTTCCGACAAACTCGCCCGTGATCCGCTTCCAACCGGTGAGGTCCTCCCATGCACCGCCGCCCACGCTCCTGAAAACGCCTCTGTCCGTGCCTGCGTACACGATGCGCGGGTCGCCCGGGTCCAAGGCGATGTCGTGGACGATCCCGTTGGTCAGGCCGCTCGAAAAGTCCCCTACGTGGAGCCAGTTCGCCCCTCCGTCGAGGGTTCGGTAGACGCCGTCCCCGTCCGTGCCGACCCAGATCGTGTTGCCGCTCGGGTCGGACGGGTCCGGAGTGATGCAGAGGATTCTGGAAAGCAGGCCGCTCTGGGTGGATGCTTCATAGGTCACAAAGCCGTCTGGGGGCAAGGGGCGCTGGGACCAGAGTGGGGCGTTTCCTTTCCCCGTACCCTCGGTTGTAATCGCCGTCGCAGCGATTTTTCCATAGTCGGTCGTGAAATAGAGGGCGGTGCCGTCCGGAACGGGGTTCAGGTAGGCGTCCGAGGCGCATGCCGTGACCGGGTCTTCGAGGTTGAAATACCGCAGGCCGGCCATGTTCAGAATCTCGGGCCACGCCCCGAAGTTCAGGCCGTCCGGAAGGCCTCCATGGATCGTGATGACCACGGCGTTGGAGACCACGGTCGGGTTGTCCCGGAAGCGGGCGACGATCCGCACGGTTCCGGACTGGATGCCGGCCGTGAATACGGAGGAGGCGACTCCGGAAGAGTCGGTCTGCGCGACTACAGGGAACATCTGCTCTCCCTGGTCCGGCCCGGAGAGGATATCGAACTCGATGGAGTAGCCCGCACCCACCGGATTGCCGAACATGTCCCTGGCCAGGAACCCGAGTTCGCTGGTCTGGGACTGCCAGGCCCCGAGCACGCCGACCTCAGGGGATTCGAGGGTGGAGAGTTCGATGGTCCGGACCGTGGGCGGAAGTTCGGTGAAATCGACGTCAAGGGTTTCCGATGCGGCAAGGGCCGTAGCCGTGACCGTGGCGGTGCCGGGCAGGGACGAACTCGTCAGGGTGACCGTGGCGACACCCGCCTGGTTGGTCGGGGCATGGGCGGCCGAGAGGATCCCGAGGGTCGTGTCAAAGGCGACAATCGTCCCCTGCGGGACCGGGTTGCCGCCCGAGTAGCTCACCTCGGCGGTGATATCCGTCTGGTCTCCTCCCGCCTGCACGGCCGGCGGGTCTGCGGAGAGGGAGATGACCACTCCCTGGAGGGTGAGGGTCACGGTGGAGGCGACCGTTTCGCCGTTCACCTCTGCGCTCGCCCGGATCTGTACGCTCCCGTCGCTGGCCCCTGCCGTGTAGGTGGTCAGGGCCCGGCCGCCGGTGGTGGCGGCGGACTCGGGCGAAAGGCTGCCCGGGTCCAGGGGCCCGCTCGTGATCTCGAAGGTCACCGTCGTGCCGTCGGCTACCGGGTTGTTCTCGGCGTCCGTGACGACCGCCTGGAGTGCGGAGGTGCTTGCCCCGTCTGCCGGCAGGCTTTCCACGGTTGCGGTGAGGGTGATCGCTCCGCGCGGTGGCGCGGTCGGGCCCCCTTCACCGGGGTTCTTCGCGTCCTTTCCGCCGTTGGAACAACCCAGGACTGCCATGGAAACGACCGATAGAAGAACCAGGCCTCTGAGCACGTGTCTGCGCATCATTCCTGTACCCCATGAAAGTGGATTCGGGTTGGGATCTCGGGCTCTTTGACGATGCCTTATCTATCGGCCCGAAGATCCCTTAACTTGACACTTTTCTCCTCGCGCCGTTACGAAAATCGTTCTTCTCTCCGAGGGATGACTTCAAGGAACAAACACCAGGGGGCGGCGTGTGTCGGACATGCGAAAATGGGCTGAGGATCGTCTTCTCAGCCCATCCGTCGTCGCGGGGCCGGGGGACAGCGGGGAAACGCGGATCAGCCGCCCCCGCAATGGTCGTAATCGCTCGCGTAGAAATTGGAGAATCCATCCGCGGAGACCTTCTCTCCAAAATCGTTTTCACCGTAGAAAATGTAGTGGACATTGTACTGCAGCTGGCAACCCTCCCCTGTGGGCTGGTCACAGGTGCCGCTGGGTCCATACAGGTAATCAAAAAGGACGGCCTTTTCCGTCACCGGAACGAACTCGGCCTGGAAGCTCGTTTCCGGGCAGGAGGTGCTGCCCGCTTCACATGGCTCGATGCCAACAGTCTCAGTGATCGGGATCCTGTTCGAGGAAGGCAACGGAGGGCTTCCCATCGTTACGGGTGTGTAATGGATTTCGTAGCTGGACAGGTAGATGGTGCTTGCGGTCTGCTCTTCGGCGTTCGGCAGGGCGCGGTTCGTCATCTTGATTTCCGCGTAGTGGTCGGTGTATTCCTCGGCCTCTGGAGGATCCCCCGGGTCCGCGCAGTTGTTCCGGACCACATCCACCTGGTTGGTGGGTTCATCGAAATAGGTGGGGGAAACGGATTCCACGGTCAAGATCGACCCGCTCTTGTCCGTTCCTCCGGAGCCTTCCCGGTCGAGATCCCCGCAACCGGCAGCCGCCCACAAAACGCAGCAGAACAAACCGAAGATGATCAACGTGTTTCTGCTAAGAAGCCCGTGCATTGCTTGACCCTCCTGGCAAATAGACTCTTTCAAGAGTGCATACAGTCCACGCCCTTGTGTGGAGATGGTTTTTGTCATTGCTTTCCGGTCTCCGGAGGAGACGGGTGTTCCGATCCCTTCTTGTTCGCCTCGGTCCACTCGTCCACCTGCACCGTCCGCGTCGGGATGATCCGGGGCGTGATGAAGATGACGAGTTCGGTCCGTTTGCTCGTGGTTCCCTTCTTCTTGAACAGGTAACCGGCCACGGGGAGATCCATCAGGTAGGGCACGCCTCCGAGGCTCTCGGCCTGATTGTTCGTGTAGATTCCTCCGATGACGGCCGTTTCCCCGTCCCGGACGAGGACCGTAGTGTTCGCCTCCTTCTTTCCGATGATGAAGCCGACGGTCGGATCGCGAATGGGTGTGTCGTTGGTGACCACGATGTTCATGATGATGCTGCCGTCAAAGGTGATTTGGGGTGTTACCGAGAGGGCGAGCACCGCTTCCTTGAACTCGGTCTTGGTGCCTTCGTCGGATGTAGTCTGGTACGGGACCTCCTGGCCCTGATTGATCTTGGCCTCCTGGTTGCTCAGGGTGGCCACGCGCGGGCTCGAGAGGACGCGGGCGTGATTCCGCTTTTCCATGGCGCTCAATTGCGCGTCGAGCTGAAAGGAGTTGGTGATCGATGCCAGGGAGAACCCGAGGGCGCCGCCCCCGGAGCTGTCCACAGCGGCCGGCAGGTTCACCACCGGGTTGGCGATCCCGGGGACGGCCTCGCCGGTGATGTTGTCCACCGCGCCGCCGATGCTCGCGGTGTGGGGGAAGTTGAGGCCCGTGGGATTCCCGGTGGCGGGCCCCGCCTGGTACATCGTGCCCCACTGGATGCCGATCTCGCGCTCGAAGTCCACGTCGAGTTCCACGATCTTCGCCTCGATCAGTACCTGCGGGGTCTGGGTGTCCAGTTCCCTGACCAGATCGATCATTTCCTTGATGTTTCCGGGAAGATCCCTGATGATGATCGCGTTCGTGCGGGAATCGACGAGGATCGTCGCATCGGGCCGTTTGCTCTTGAGCTTTGCAAGGAGAGAGGACAGGTCGTCCGCCTTTGCGTAGTTGACGGGGAGGATCTTTGTTTGCAGCGTCTCGACCCTTTCCAGGGCCTCGTCGGCCTTGCGGGCCTCTTCCCGCTCTTTCTTCAGTTGTGAATAGGGCGCTACCCGAATGATGTTCGGGCCGAGTTCCTCTTTCTCGAGGGCGTAGGTCTTCAGGATGACATCCAAGGCCATATCCCAGGGAACGTTCAACAGGCGAACCGTGACCTTGCCCTTGACCGCTTCGCTGATGACGATGTTCTTGTTGCTCACCTCGGCGATCAGCCGCAGCACGTTCTGGATGTCCGCGTCCTTGAAATCGAGAGAAATCTTCTGTCCTCTGTAATTCTTCGCAACAAACTGCCGGTGCCACGGAATCTTGACGGCGGCGCTCTTCGGGGATGGCGGCGGTACCGCCTGTGGGGGGGCCTTTTCTTTTCCCTGGGCCTCTGCCGCCGGCTTCTCTTCCGCCTTTGCGGCAGCCGGTTCAGCGGGCGGCTGTGCTTCGGCCTTTGCGAGTCCCTCGGCCTTCGGAAGCGCCGGAGGCGGCAGCAAAGGGATTTCAGGCGGTTTTTCCGGAAGCAGGACGCTCACGCGGATGCCCTTGTCGTCCTGGAGGACATTGTAGGGTCTCTTTTCCCGGAGGCGGATCGTAAACATGACCTTGCCTGTCGGGCCCGAACCGACCTGCTGCGGCTTGATGGCCAGGATGGCGGACGGAAAGGCCTCGGTGTCGAGGGGCCTCTGGAGGTGCTCGGGAATCTTTGCACCGGGCAGCACGACCACGATGGCATCGTCCTTCTCCTGGACATCGTAGGCCGCCTTGCCGTCGGTGGAGATGAGTACGTCGGAGGCGGAGCCGGTCTGCCGGAAGTCGATCCCCGTTACCCGTATGGGTTTCCAGTCCGCTTTGGCCACCTGTACGGGGACCTCCGGGCCGCCCATGGGGGCGGGCGGCAGGTCGGCGTCCTCGAGGGCGCTTGCCGCCTCGACGGATGCGGGCTCCGCGATCTGCGCGTCGGATGCCGGGCCCGTCTCAGGGCCTCCGATTGCATCCGGCAGGTCGGCGCGCTGGGGGATGGCGCCTGCCAGGACGACGAGGTTTTCGCCTTCCGCCTCAACGAGTGGCTCCGGCCGGCCCTCTTCCCGCAAATCGAGGACGAACCGTATCTTGTCCGGGTGTCTTCCGACGCGTATGCGCTCGAAGGCGCCGCCTTTCAAGGGGAGTCGATTGAACCAGACCTCCCGGGTCGGTTGTTTGATGTCCACCACCAGCCGCGGGGGATCCTGGAGCAGCGAGTATTTGTATCCGTCCTTGCTGAGGATATCCGCGAAAACGACCTTTGTGTATCCTTCACCGAATTGTTCGCGGACTCCATCCTCTTCCCACACCTCCTCCTGGGGCGAGGCCTCCACGGCCTGCTGCTGTTCCGCCGCCGGGTCCGGCGAGGCCTGCGCGGCAAGCTCCTGCGTGTCGTCGGCTTGCGTGTCGGACGGAGACGCCTCGGTTGCAAGTGTTGCCTCCGTGACCGCGGGCGGTTCCGTATCCGAAGCGGCCTCGAGGGATGATTCGGATGGCTGCGTTGCGGCCGGGGAGTGCTCCGGCGTCTCGGTGGCCTCAGCCGGATCAGCCCGATCAGGCGAATCAGCCGGTGCGGCGACCGTCTGGACATCCGCATCTTCGGCGCGGATTGTATCGGAGCTTGCCTCCAGGCGGGCGTGGCCCGAGGAGCAGCCGACCATCAAGAGGACCAGGAACAGGGCGTAGAGCAGCGTCGCGCTCCATGGAGACGTTGCAGACGAATGCCTCTGCCGCCTCCCGGTTCCAGGGCATGTCCGGAACGCCCGCCTCCCACTCCCCATCGGTAAGCAAAGCGGACCTGAGGTCATGGATTCTCTCCTTCCTCCGAGACGTATAGCTTCTTGGTGATGCGTCTGACCTTCTTGTTGCCCAATACGTCGCTATAGGCGCGTTCGATGATGATACGGTCTTTTCGAATCGAGGTGATCTTGCCTCCCTGTCTGCCGACGGCGTCGCCGACGGAGACCACGTACCCCTTGCCCACGTCATCCTCCAGAAGCGCCTTCCTCATTTTTCCGCCCGCGATGATGCCCACCACCTTGAGCTGGTCGAGGCTGTAACGTTGCAGCGGAGTCTTGATCCTGGGGGCCTTGGTCTTGCTTGCGGGCGCGGCCGTTCGCACCGTGATAAACGACTTGAAGGGGTCCCGCTCCGACTTGAGATGATAGCGGGAAGGCTCGTTGTTCTCCTTCACGGGCTTGAGCAGGGCCTTCTCCGAGGGGGTGCCCTCCTCCACTCCGCCGGCCTTGGGCCGGGCGGGCGCGTGCGCCGGCGCGGAAACGAGCTTCTTTTTCACCGGCCGCGGGGCGGGCGGCTTGTTCTGGCACCCACCAACCGCCCAAGCCAAAACCACGCAAAGAGCGAGGGGGAGCGGAAGGAAAGGCCCTGCCCTCTTCCGGTTCCTGCGGATGGGGATAGGCGTTGTCATTTTCTCCGGGACCTCCTCCTACTCTTTCTCGTGTGTCCTTTTGTCGGCTTGCCGTTATGCTGCTGAGCGGCACGCTCCGATTCTTCGAGGAACTTGTAGGTCGTGGCCTTGCAGGCGGCGTCCAGGGATGAAGCAGAGGCGCTGTCCTTGCCCCTGCTGATGCTCAGGTCGGAGATGTTCACGATACGAGGGAGGTTTCCAACGCTGTAGAAGAAGGTGAGAAGATTGCGGAAGGAGCCGACGAGCTTGATGTCCACGGGCACTTCCGCGTAGAAATCCTTCGGCTTCTGTGCCCCGGGCTTGAACAGAGAGATGTCGAGCCCCGCCTCTCTTCCGAGATTCGAGATGTTCTCCAGGAGGGCCGGAATTTCCTTCTTGTCCGGCAATTGCGCCATGGCATGGCTCAGAGACAGCTCCAACTGGTGATATTCCCTTTTGAAGGCCGCCAGGTTCTGCACGATCGCCTCTTGCTCCGCCTTCTTGTCCAGGAGGCCGCTGAGCTTTCGGTCGAGCCGGGTGATCCTCTTGTGGGCGGGAAGGAAAAGGAGCCACACATAGAGGGCGATCAGCAGAACCAGGACTCCGGCGAGGATCAGGATTTTCTTGGTGCGGTCCAGAGCCAGAATCGTGTTCAGGGAGAGTTCCATGGCCATCGCATCATCCTTCTGTGGGATTACTTGGCCTTGCGTATACGGCCGGTCTTGTCCTGCTTTGCCCCCTTCTTCCCCGCCTCGGTCTTGGCGGGGGCCAGGGCGGCCACGAGGGAGAAATGCTTCATGCCGACCCCTTCGACCTCTTTCCTCTCGGCCAGTACCAGCTCAACGCTCCGGAAGGACTTCGTGCCCTGCAGCCCCCGCATGAAGGTCGCGATCGTCTCGTTGTCGACCGCGTACCCTTCCATGGAGAGCTTGCCGCCTTTCAATCCGAGGTCCTGGAGCCACATCTTCTCCGGGATGGTCTCGCCGATGGTATCGAGAAGGCGTACGACCAGCATCTTGTTCTTCTGCAGCCGCTCGATGATCTGGAGCTTGGTCTCGAGTGCTTTCTTGGCTTCCTTGTATTTTTCGACCTCGCCCACCTTCTTCTCGAGTTCCTTGATCTCCTGCTGCACGTACTGGATGCGCTGCTCCAGGTCTTGTCTCTGCCGGTACTGGTAGAACTGGATGCCCCCCAGGATGACGACCACCAGGCAGATCGTGAGGATGAAGATGGAGACCTGTTGCCGCGTCGTCTCCTTCTGGATCGCTTCCCGGTCGGAAAGTAGATTGATCTTGATCATCAGTCCCCCACGCTCCTCAGGGCGAGTCCGACGCTGACGCCCATGAAAGGCTGTATCTCCTTGAGGTACTCGGGCTTGAACTTCGCAGGATCCGCAATCACCCTCCGAAACGGATCGGCCAAGTCGACCGGGGTCCCGAGGCGGTCCTCCATCCTGCCGGCCAGCCCGGAAAGGGCCGAACATCCGCCGCAGAGCACCACGCGGTGTATCTTCTCGCTGCCCGAAGTGGCGGAGAAGAACTCGAGCGATCTCTGGGTCTCATTGAGGAGAACCTCGGTGATCCGCTCGAGGATTTCCTGGACTTCCCTCTGGTCTTCTTCTCTTCCGGATCCCCCCAGCTTCAGGTATTCGGCCTCCTGGAAGTTCAGGTTCAAGGCCTTCTGAATCTCTTCGTT
>WFRX01000411.1 GCA_015486285.1 bacterium | reverse complement strand
ATTATATCTCTATCATCGACACAAGTCTTCATTCATGTGAGAGGGAGGTCCTTGGCGGCCTGCCCGCAGGGAAAGGGAAAGGGCCATTTCCTCGGAAAGCCGATGGGAGAGCAGGAAAAGCGAGGAGACCGCCCGAAGCAGACGGGAAGGCCTCAACCACCAGAGCCTGGAGGTTGAACGCTGAGCGAGGGCGACTCCTTCCAGGGACTGCAGGAAGACGGGGACCATCTGGTAAGCGAGTCCCAGCATGAGGGTCATCCTCCCCGCCGGCCGTTTCCCGGTCCGCGCCCTGCGGGCGAGGGGACGCAAGGCCTCCTCGAGGGCGAATACGGCGAACAGCATTCCCACGGAACGCAGGAGAAGATGCGCCATCCTGCCGGGGGAGCGGCCGGAAAAGGGCGTGGAGGCGTCGGCAGGCGTGGTGAAGTGCAGGACCAGTCCGTATGCGGTCAGGAACATGAGAATGGGGATCAGCCACTTCAGGAGCGCACGAATCCTTCCCGGCCTGCGGACCCGCCAGAAGAAGGCCGTACCTGTCAGTGCGACTCCGATGGCCGGTACCTGAAGGCCTCTGCCCGCCAGCAGGAGGATCGTCCCCAAGGCCAGGCAGAGGGCCCAGACGGCCTTGCGTGCCGTTTCAATCCGGCAACCCGCTTCCCTTTTCATCAGGAGTGCCCCACTCATCCAAAGGATTTTTGCTCGAGCCCTCAGTCCGCCCCGACGCTGCGGCCGGGTACGGCCCCGTGAACTCGCCTTGCCGCCCAAGACCCGAGCACGCCCCCCGAGGCCGGAATACACACCAGGAGGATGCCTCCCAGCGAGACCAGGATCAACGGGGAAAGGGGCAGGGAAGTCGTCCGGCGCGACAGTACGGGGGCGAAGGCGTCCATCCATTCCACCCCGTAGAGCAGCAACAAGGTGAGGAGCCCCTGTACCAGGCTCCAGAGGCCCATGAGGAATCCAGAAAGTCCGGCGGCGAAAAAGCCGGCCCCGAAGAGGCAGAAAACGCACTCTGCGAGCAACGCCTCCATGAGTAAGGCCAGCAGAGGATTCAGGTAGACCCCGCCCATGGAGAAGACCTTGAGCCCGGCAGCCACGCCTCCGGTCGTCAACGTGATGCCCCGCGCCGGGCAAAGGGCGCGCTGACACGCCAGCGTCGCGGCCCCGACAGCCGCCATCGGAATACCCGAAAACGGGACATGGAGGGCATGGAGCAGCCCCCCCGCCGTCATCTCTACTGTGCCCCACAGGGCGCCGAAGACCACGGCGTAGCTGAGGTGTCGTAAGCCGGTGCGTTCGTGCAAATCTCCATCCTTCCTCTATCCAGCCGCCAAACCTGGTCGGCCCAGGAAAACCCTTCGTCCGCCGGTGTCGCTATCAGCAGGGAGTGCCCCCGGTTTCGGGCGATCCGGAAAAGCCTTGCGATGTCCTTTCTCTCCTGGTCCCACAGGAACCGAAAGGGTTCATCCAGGCACGTGAGGGGCGTCTTCCGAAGCATGGCCATGGCGAGGGCGACCCGCTGCATCTCGCCCCGGCTGAGCAGAGGCCCGGGCCTCCCGGACACATCTTCCAGCCTGAGCAGGGAGGCGAGCGTTTCGGGTGAGATTCCGCCCCGGCGGGAACGGCCTTTGCCGGCCCATGCGAGTTCGTCCGTTACGGGTTTGCCGCTCAGATGCCAGAGGGGTTCCTGGAGCATCAGGGCCGGGCGGCGGGGATTCCGCCGTAGGCGCCCTCTCCGTGGATACGGCGGGATCCATCGTCCGGCGCCGGGCTTGAGAAGCCCGGCGATCGTGAGCAGGAGGCTGGTTTTCCCGCTCCCATTGTCTCCGGTCAGGGCGATGATTTCTCCCCGGCGGACCCGGCCTGAGATGCCTCGAAGTACGGTACGGCCCCCTCTTCGGATTTCCAGGCCTTCGAAGGCGAGGAGGGTTTCTCCCGGGAAGCCTTCCCGCGGGCCCGGGACCGCGAAGAGACGGTCCCCCGGCATCCCTCCGGGCAATCGGGATTCCTGGGGCAACAGGGAGAGCCTTTTCGCGTCCGCACGCATGAAACTCTTCCAGTCAGGGTCCGCGGCCAGCACGGCCACTCCCCTTGCCGTGGCCCTCTCGATGGCGTCCTTGAGGGCGTTCCGCCCCTTTCGATCCAGGCAGGACGCGGGCTGGTCGAGGAGCATCAAGGCCGGGGAACGAAGAAAGAGGCAGGAGAGCGCGAGCTTCTGGCGCTCCCCTTCGGACAGTTCCCGAACAGACCTGTCCCACAGGGAGTCGAGGGAAAAGGCCTCCAGGAGGCGTTGTCGTTCCTGCTTCCTTGTTTCGGGAGGGATTCCGGAGTCTTCCTCGGCCGCACGCATCTCGTCCTTCACCCTGGGACCGAGGATCTGCAGAAAAGGCCGTTCGAACAGCAGGTCCACCGGGCCGCTCACGCGGCGGCATCCCGTAACGGTGACGGATCCGGGGCCGCCCGGCTCCAGTCCGGCCAGGCTGTAGAGGAGGCTCGTTTTCCCCGAGCCTGAGGGCCCGAGAAGCGCTCCCGACCGACCTTTTTCGAGGGAGAAGGTCCACGGCCCGAAGCCGGCTCCCTCGGGATATCGCACTGCGAAGGCATCCAGGGTAAAGGCGTTGTCGGTCATTTTCCTGCGCCGGCTCCCGGCAAGGCTGTATCCGCCCGGGCATAACGGGCCTGAAAAAAAATCACGTCGTCTGTCAGACGCCGAGATCTTTCTTCATCTCTTCTGCGAAGGCCTTTGCCTTTTCGTCGAGTATGCGGTAGGCACGTACAGCTTCTTCCCCCTCGGCCGTCAGTCGTGTGCCCCCTCCGCCTTTTCCCCCGACCGACGTCTTGACGAGGGGTCTGGCGGCCAGGCGGTTCATCGCCTCCACATGCCACCAGGCCCTTCGGTAGCTCATCCCGATCGAGCGGGCCGCCGCGGAGATCGAGCCCGACTCCCGGATCTTCTCCAGGAGCATGACCCTGCCGTAGGCCAGGAACGTTTCGTTCCCCGCGGTGATCCAGGCCTTGGCCCGGATCTCGAGGCCGCTGCCCAGCGCCTTCAGGCCCGCCGCGGCAACTCCTCGGTCGTTCCGGCAATCTTCCGGGGGCCTCTGGGGCCCCTGTTTCGTTCCGGCCATCCTCGTTGTCCGGGATCGGTTGAGAAGAACTCCGCCCGGCAGGCGTGAAGCCACCGGTGAACATGGACCGTAATATTGACAGAAGCATAACGGAACAGTCAACGATCGCGGAGAACACGGCCGAGCAGGAGATCAAGGAGGCGGGCGGGCGCCTCGTCGGGTTGAAAAGATTGGAGTTCGAAAAGGACGGCCGGAATCGGGTCCAGCTTCCGGCGGACATCCGGGACCAGCTCCCTGCGCACAACGATGATCATGGGGGGCGTGGAGGGGGCCCGGGCAAGATCGAGAAGGTTTGAGAACCCCTCTTCCCGCATCTCCAGCGGTCCGAGTTCGTCGGCAAAGACGATGTCCCCCGCCCTGACCCCTGCCTCCAGGGCTTCCCGCCCGAATCGAAGGCCTTTCTGAGAAAAGTGGTACTTGCCTGTACTGGGCCCGTCCATCTCCGCTTCGGTACGGGCCAGCACCTCCCTCGAGGGCGGATCGTCCAGGAGGTTCAAGACCTCGATGCCGATGACCTCGCCCGCCCGGTCGAGCAGATTGGGGCAGACGACGCCGCCGGGCCGTACCCCTCGCTCACGGAGCATTCCGGCACAGGCCGTGCAGCACATGGTTTTCCCGGATTTGCGTTCCCCTGCCAGAAGGATCCGCATGGGCCTGTCGGGATCTTTCCTTTTCTCTTGCATCCGCTTCCCCCGCCTGGACAGCCAGCTCCCCGAAGATGGGATTCATTCTTTTCTGCGGCCTCCGGGGCGGCAATGCAGTCGCGCATTTGATTCCGATTCTGCGACAGGTTACAACAACGAATCATGTTTTTCCCGTTGGGTTGCCGGAACGGACCTTCCGAGATCGTGCTGATGTCTTCATGGGGGAACCGGGAGATGAACGAAAACGATGAGATTCTGACTTCTTTTGAAGACGGGATCAAGACCCTCACCATCAACCTACCGCAGAAACGAAACGCGCTGAGCGCACCCAACGCACTTCGGATGGCCAAGGAAATCGAAAAGAGCGGGGAAGACGGAACCCGGGTCATTATCCTGACCGGCGCGGGCGGGGCGTTCTGCGCGGGGGCCTATCTTTCCCAGCAAGGCTTGGAGGATCCGGATCGACCGGCGGCGGATTCCGAGAAGTCCATGTACGAACTGGTCGCTGCGACCTACCACCGCCTGGCCAATGCCCTTTACAACGTCCCCCGGCCGGTCGTTGCCGCGGTGGACGGCGTGGCCGCCGGGTTCGGGTGCAGCCTGGCCTTGAATGCGGACATCACCCTGGCGTCCGACAGGGCGAAATTCATCGAGATCTTCATCAACCTCTCCCTGATCCCGGACGGCGGATCCACCTACGTACTGCCGAAGATCGTGGGCCTGAAGAAGGCGCTTGAGATGATCTTCACAGGTGATCCGGTCCCGGCGGAAGAGGCACTGCGCCTGACCATGGTCAACCGGGTCTATCCCCATGGGGAACTCATGGAGAGGACCCGGGAGTGGGCCCGCAGGCTGGCCGCCGGACCGGTCCGATCGATGGGATTGGCCAGGAAGACGGTCTACGAGGCATATCTGCTCAACTCGGAAGAGGCCCTGGACCTCGAGAACCGCCGTCAGGCCACGTTGCTGACCCAACCGGATTTTGTGAATGCGGTCCTTGCCTTTTTGGAGAAGAAGAAGCCCACCTTCTCCTAAGGGGTCGCGAAAAAATAACCCCTCACATTTTCGCATCCGAGTCTGTCTCTTCGGCGCCCTGGAACATCAGGGATTCGTCGCGCCGGTAGTACGGGCAGGTCGTACAGGCGATGTCCTCTCTCGGCCCCTTTTTGCCCAGGAGCATCTGCCGGGCGTACTCGATCTTCTCCCCCTTCATGCATTCCGCAAGGCCGGACTCGAAGACGTTGCCGAAGTCCATCCAGCCGTTCACGCAACAGCCCAGGAGCTTGCCGTCCCAGTTGATCTGGGGTGAGAACCACAACTGGGAACAGGGAATCCCGTAGTAGCGCTTGTTCTTTTGCTTGTATTCCATCCTGGAAGTGGCATCGAGGCCGCTTTCCCTTTTCGCGGCTTCCTTGTCCCTGACCGGCGAGTAAACCGAGTAGGCGTTCAGCTTCGGAAGGAACAGCATGCGGAGCCGTTCGGCCATCCCCCGCGCCTCCGCGATTTCGTGTTCGTTGTGCCCGAACACGATGAACTGCCAGACCATCTTGGGGTAAGGGCTCTGGTACTGCTCCTTATATCGGTTGATGCGCTCGATGCTCTGGATCACCTTCTCCAGATTGCCGCCGACCCTGTACTGCTGATAGCTCTCGTTCGTGGCGCCGTCGATGGAAACGGTCATGGCCCTGAACCGGTATTTTACGAGGGCTTCGAGCACCTTTTCGTTTATCGTGTTCAGGTTGACGCCGTTGATCGCCGTCAGTTCGATATCCTTTTCGTAGCCGTACCGAATGATCTCTTCGATCTCCGGGTTGAGGAAGATTTCTCCCCAGTTGGACAGCTCGATCTTCCGGATGCCGGGGTACCGATCGACGAATTCCTTGAAATGCGCGAAGGAGAGGTTTCCCCATCCGATAGGCCTCTCCCGGTTTTCTCCGGTGGCCGTGGGACAGATGGGGCACTTGAGCTGGCACTTGGTTGACGCATCGATCCGGACTTCGTCGCCGATCAGGCCGTAACGGAAATGATTCCGGAAATAGAGGGGGTTCGACAGCATCCGCAGGTATTTCTTGACCCGGACCTCGTTGTTCCAGGAGAGCCGGTTCAAGAGCAGATTCCGTGCAAGACTGCGAAGCGGGTTCATCGTTGCTACCTCCAAGAGGGAGTATAGGGAGGCCCGGAAGGGGATGTCAAGAAAGCGGCAGCGTCCGGGGGTTTTTGAAATCAGGCCCGATTTGGCTATAGTATAGGGTGTGCATTTGGAATGGTATCGTATAAGATGAGTCCGAAAATTCCGTAGTCGGTTCCCTACAGAAGCAAGCGGGAGGTTGCCTGTAATGCAGGTCTTTGGACCGAACGAGCTGGTTGACGATGTTTTGAAACGGGATTTCTGCATCGGATGCGGGGCTTGTGTGAACCTCTGCCCTTATTTCAGGAGCTACTACGGTAAGACCGCTATGCTATTCCCCTGCACCCTGTCTCAGGGGCAGTGTTTCGCTTACTGCCCCAAGGTCGAGGTCGACCTCGACGCCCTCTCCTCGGGGCTCCTGGGAAGCGCGTACGATGGAAGCCCCCTGGGCGGCGTTCAGGAGGTCCTGGCCTCCCGGGCCGGCGAAAAGACGGGGCCGGGTCCCTTTCAGGCAGGCGGGACGGTGAGCGCCCTGGTTTCCTTCGCTTTGCAGACCGGAAGGATCGATGCCGCGGTGCTGACGGACCGGGAAGGGCTGATCCCGGTGCCTCGTCTCGTCACCGAGGCCTCGGAGGTCGCGACATATGCCACCTCGAAGTTCACGGCCGCCCCGACCCTGGCAGCACTGAACCAGGGCCGGCGTGACGGCCACACCCGCATGGGGGTTGTGGGAACCCCCTGCCAGGTCACGGCGGTGGCCCAGATGCGCCTCAACCCCCTGGACAAGAAGGATTTCCAGGATGGGGTGGGGCTGGTGGTCGGGCTGTTCTGCACCTGGGCGGTGGATACGAGAAGGCTTGCGGCGCTCTTGTCAGAACGCGTCGATCCGAGAGGGATTCGTAAGATGGACATGCCCCCGCCGCCGTCCGAGCTCATGGTAATCGACACGGGCCGTGGAAAGGTGGAGATTCCCCTGGATGAGATTCGTCCCCTGGTCCCGCAGGGATGCCAGATCTGTCCGGACATGACATCCGAATGGGCCGACGTTTCGGTGGGGGTCATGGAAGGCACGCCTGAATGGAACACCCTGATCGTACGGACGGAAAAGGGACGGGAACTCGTTGAGGAGGCCCGGCAGGAAGGGGTTCTGGTCACCGAGGCGATGCCGGAGACGAATCTCGGTCGATTGCGGACGGCTTCCCTGAACAAGAAGAAAAGGGCCTTGGTCCGCGCCCGCGAAAAAGGGGTGCTGAACACGAGCGACGATGGCAGCCGATCCGCCCTGCGGGTCCGGGACGAGGTCCTGAAGCGGATTCTGGGATAGCAGTTAGGGATAGGAGAAAACATGTCACATCTTGTCGACGGAGAGCCGGGATCCCGGCATCTGATGATGGGCAACGAGGCGATCGCCCGGGGTGCCCTGGAGGCAGGGGTGAGTGTGGCGGCAGGGTATCCGGGCACGCCTTCCTCGGAGATCATCGAGACACTGGCCAAGGCCGCGGAAGCCCGGGGCTTGTACGTGGAATGGTCGACGAATGAGAAGGTCGCCCTGGAGGTGGCCGCCGCCGCCTCGTTTGCGGGCCTGCGAGGCCTGGCCGTGATGAAGCAGAACGGCGTGAACGTGGCCTCCGATTTTCTGCTGCACCTCGCGGGGTCGGGTACAAGGGGAGGCATGGTGCTCATTCCGTGCGACGATCCGGGCGCCCTGTCAAGCATCAACGAAGGGGAGTCGCGCCACTTCGCTCGACTCGTGGAGGTCCCTCTTCTGGAGCCCGGGGATTTCCAGGAGGCCAAGGACATGGTCAAGTGGGCCTTCGAACTCTCCGAGGAACTCCAGTCTCTCGTCATGCTGAGAAGCGTGACCCGCCTTTCCCATGCAAGCGGCGATGTGACCTTTGGGGCCCTTCCGGAGGGGCAGCCGCAGGCCGCCTTCCATTGCGACGGATTTGTCCTGGATGCGAACGAGGGCGCTGTCATGAGCGCGCCCGTGGACTACAAGCACGGCCAGCAGCACGATAAGCTCAAGAAGGCGGAGGCCCTGTTCGAGACGTGTCCCTTCAACACCTACACAGGACCGGAGAAGCCCGAGGTACTCGTGATCACCAGCTCGGCCTGCAACCTGTACAGCAGGGAAGCGATCAAGCTTCTCGATGTAGAGGGCCGTGTGGGCCTTCTCAAGCTCGGGACCACCTGGCCTATTCCCCCGCGGCTTGTCGAAAAGCACCTGGGCCTCACGGACAAGGTCCTGATCGTGGAGGAGGTGGTCTGTTTCCTGGAAGACCAGGTCAAGATCCTCACGGCCGAGCTTGGGGCGCAGGTCGGGGTCAAGACATTCTTCGGCAAGCGTGACGGCAGCCTTCCCATGGTGGGCGAGATGAATCCCGACCACGTTGCCGCCGCCCTTGCGAAGATCCTGGGCGTCCAGGCCGAGAGCGTTCCGGAGGAGTACGCCGGTCGCGCGCAGGAAGCCGGGTTCGTCGGCGCGCCCGGCCGGGAGCTGACCTTCTGCCCGGGCTGCCCCCACCGGGCATCTTTCTGGTCGATCCACAACGCACTCGAACTGGATAACCGCAAAGGATTCGTCTGCGGGGACATCGGATGCTATACCATGGGCGTGCTTCCCGCCGGCTTCAGTACCCTGAAGACGGTACACGCCATGGGCTCCGGAACCGGCGTGGCGAGCGGCTTCGGGAAGCTCGGCCCCTTCGGCCTGGACCAGCCGGTCCTGTCGGTGTGCGGGGATTCCACATTCTTCCATTCGGCCATACCGGCCCTGATCAACGCCGTCCACCACAAATCGGACATCACGATGGTCCTGCTGGACAACAGCGGTACCGGCATGACCGGGTTTCAACCCCACCCGGGGCTCCCCCGGGACGCCCTCGGTGAGGACGCCCCGGCCATCGATCCGGCCGAGGTCTGCCGGGCCATGGGCGCCCGCGTGGAGATCGCCGATCCCTTTGACATCGAAACCACACAGCAGGTCCTTCTCGATCTTCTTCAGGACCGGAAGGGGGTCAAGGTCCTGGTCTTGAGGCAGATCTGCGCCCTGAGCCCGGAGAAGAAGGGCAAGAAACTCTATGAGATGACCCTGGATCAGGAGGTCTGCGTGGGCGAGAACTGCGGGTGCAACCGGTTGTGCACGCGGATATTCCGATGTCCGGGTCTTGTCTGGGACCATGAGAAGCAGGCCGCAAGGCTCGATGAGGTTATCTGCACCGGTTGCGGCGTGTGCGCATCCATTTGTCCTTCAGGGGCGATTCAGAGAAGGGAGGTTGCTTGAGAGCCATGAAAAACGGGACCCTCACAAGCGATCCATACAATCTGATCATCGCCGGTGTGGGCGGTCAGGGCAACGTGCTCGCCTCAAGGGTGCTGGGCGGTATGCTCACCGGGAAGGGGTATCACGTGACCATCGGGGACACCTTCGGGGCATCCCAGCGGGGCGGCTCGGTCATGAGCCATATCCGGATTTCCAGGGATGCGAGCTGGTCCCCCCAGATCCCGAAGGGAAGGGCCCACATGATCATCGCCTTGGAGCCCACCGAGGCGCTTCGCGTGCTGGCCGATTACGGGAACCCGAAGGTTCAGGTCCTCTGCAACACCCGGCCGATCTATTCGGTCGGCGTCATCTGCGGGGAACTCGCCTATCCCTCGCTGGAGGATCTCGAGAAGTGGGTCCGCGGCCTGTCCGAAAAGGCCTGGTTTTTGGACGCCACGAATGCGGCCATGAAGCTGGGGAACCCGATTTTCGGGAACATCATGATGATCGGGGCACTGGGCGGGACCGGCGCCCTGCCTGTGGACAGGCAGGATTTCGAGGCGGCTGTTTCCAGGGACATGTCGCCCGACAGGGTACAGGTGAACCTTGCCGCTTACGATATGGGCGTAAAGATGGTAGAGGGTTGAGAGCACATTGGAGGAGAGAAAAGGAGAAAGCAATGGCCATTCAAGCAATGCCTGTTGAGAAGATGAAAGAGCGGGTTGGACAGGAACTCGGCGTAACCGACTGGTTTCAGATGGACCAGGATCGGATCAACAAGTTTGCGGACTGTACCATGGATCATCAATGGATCCACGTGGACGAGGAAAAGGCGGCCCAGGGGCCTTTCGGGCAGACCATCGCCCATGGGTACCTTACGATTTCCCTGCTTCCCCACTTCTCCGCGAACTACGCCCTTCTCCCGGAAGGTACGATGATGGCGATCAACTACGGGATGAACAGGCTCAGGCTGATCAACCCCGTGAAATCCGATGCCAAAATCCGGGATCGCATGGTGCTTACCGACGTGGTGGAGAAGAAGGGGGGCAGGGTTCTCGTGACGACCACGCACACGATCGAGATCGAAGGGGAAGATAAGCCGGCCCTGATCGCCGAAGTACTCAGCATGTTCTTTACGCAATAGATTGAAAGGCAGGACCGATACCGCATTCAGCAAAGGGTGCGGTGCAGCTACCCGTCGTCGCCGTCCCGTACGGCGATGAGGCCATTGTAGACCCCGACGTAGGCTGTCCCGTTCGGTCCGATCGTGATGAGATCGTCTCCCAGCAGGGTAGGGGTGGCCCCCGAGCCCTGGTCGATCGAGCCCGGCTTTATCGACGTGCCCCGGTCGTAAGTTTCTCGCCAGTCGACTCGCGGCGCTCCCTGCTCGTCCGTTTCGAATCGGTACAGTGCGTGATCCGAGACGATGTAGACTCCGTCTTGGGCGATCGCCATCGCGTTCTGGATTTCTTCGCCTTCGAGCGTGGTCGTCCAGACGGTCCCCTGGGCGGAATAGGCCGTATCCCTCGAGCCGTCCACCCGGGACAGCTATGTCGTTGGAGTCCCCACCATCATACAACATCTTGTATGTTTGTGTTCTTGACGCCCTATTATGCCACTTGCTATCCTCATTTTCCGCCGCAAGCAGTTTCCTGTGGTTCTCTTTCTCCGTCACTCGGACAGGCTAGGAGGCACGTATGAATGACCAGGAGGTTCTTTACGAAGTGGAACAGGGCATCGCAAAGATCGTCATCAACCGGCCCGACGCCCTGAACGCCCTGACACCGAATGTTCTTTCCGAGCTCCGCGGTGCAGTGGAGAAGGCCGGAAAGGATGCGCGGGTGGGCGTAATCGTGTTGACGGGTGCCGGCCGTGCCTTTTGTGCCGGTGTGGACCTCAAGGCCCTGGAAAAGCCGGCAGGCGCCGATGTGGGCGATGCTCTGAACAACGCCGCCCGGGATGTGCAAAGCGCCATCGAAGACGTTCCCAAGCCGGTCATCGGCATGGTCAATGGATTTTGTCTCACGGGCGGTCTGGAACTGGCACTGGCCTGCGATTTCATCATTGCCGCCGATGAAGCGCGATTCGGAGATACCCACACGCGCTGGGGCCTCAGATGCACCTGGGGCATGAGCCGACGCCTGCCTGTTCGGGTGGGAGAGGCGAAAGCCCGGGAGTTGACCTACACCGCCGAGATGATCTCGGGCACGGAAGCCGCGCGAATCGGGTTGGCCAATAAATCCGTACCGTTGTCGGAATTGGAAAAAACCGTAAGAGAAATTGCCGAGAAGATTCTGGCCAACAGCGCGGACGCGGTGGCCGCACACAAGTACTTGTATAGCCGGAGCCGAAAGGAGACGATGGCAAAAGGGCTTGAGCGGGAATACAACACCATGCCCGAAATCAGCGATACCTTGGAAAGGATAGGGGGATTCGTCAAGAAGGGTTGACCGACCAGGGGCCCCCTCTCTTGGTGCAGGATACCCAACTGGGTATCATTGACAGGAAGGTCAGTCGCAACTCTTATCCGCGACCACATTTACATGCTTCAACCCGATTGCCGTGCCGATCCTCTGGGCCTCGTACAGGCTTTCCTCGGGCGTGGGCGGAACCTCGGTCAGCTGATGCTTGGGGAAAAACCTCAATATGTGCCAGGTACTCTCTTCGCCGAGATTGTCTCTGATCCACGTGGCGATCCGACTCAGCATCTCGGGATCGTCATTGTACCCCGGAACGATGCAGGTCCTGGTTTCCGCATGGATATTGTACTTGTTACAGACCGCCGCGCAGGTCTGCAGCACCCTGCCTGCCGCCGATGGCACGTTACATAGCTCTTCATAGTAGCCGTCGTCCATGCTCTTGATATCCAGCGCCATGGCATCGATGTGCGGCGCCAGAACATCAGCATGCTCGGGGGTGAACCAGCTGTTGGTCACGTAAATCGTATAAAGCCCCTTTTTCTTGGCAGCATCGGCGGTTTCCAGGACATACTCGAGCCAGATGGTCGGCTCGTTATAGGTGAACGCAACCCCTTCACAGCCGAACTCCAGCGCCTGCCGTACGAGTTCTTTCGGCGCGAGATATTGAAATCCATTGAAACGGAGGCTCGACTGACCGGGATGGGGCCCATTGCCTTCGAGTGCCTGCCTTGCCAGAAAGTCCAGTTCATCCCTTCCCCAGGATATTTCATGGTTCTGGCATCCCTTGCACCGGAAATTGCACCCGAAGGTACCCACGGAAAGGCAGCGACTGCCTGGATGGAAATGGATGAGCGGCTTCTCCTCGACAGGTGTGGCCTCGATGGCGGAGATGATGCCGTAAATCAGGGAATAGAGGGTGCCACCGATGTTAAGACGACTGAGGCAGTAGCCCCGTCGGCCCGCATCGATGGTGCACCTGCGGTAACACAGGGCGCATTGGACCCGATCGCCCTCGAGTTTCCTGTATAGCAATGCTTCCTTCATCGCATTTTCCCTCCAAGCCGCTTGTTCTCCGGGCTGCCGGAGACGGTCATGGCACCGGGGCAATGGATGACATTACAGGGCGAAGAAAGAAGCCGGGTCGCAGGGGGCCTTGATCAGTGGGAGCCTTCCAGATCTTTGGCCCCCGCCTCGGACACGACGAGCTTGTAGGCGTCCTTCTTTGCCTCGGCGAGCTGTTCGGTAGCCGTGAAGTCAAGGATGTACTCAATACATCCCAGATACTTTCCGTCCTTGTCCCTGACGGCGAGAAACCGGTTCAGGAGCTTCGTGCCCAGTCCTTCGATCCAGAACTCGTCTTCATCCGTCTTGCCGCTCTTGAATCCGTCAAGCATGGCGTCCGTCCTGGCCGCGCTTTCGGGCTTGTGACAGGCGCGAATATCGCGGCCCAGGATATCATCCGGCCCCTTCCGGGCCCGGGTTTCCGCCTTGTTGTAGAACTGGAGGCGATCCTGCTCATCCACGAAGATGAATTCGATGGGCAGGGCGTCGAAGATGGCCTCGATCTGTTCTTTGCTGAGTCGGTCGATCAGGCGTTCGGACATCCGCATCCCTCCTTGCATGGTC
Organism: bacterium; assembly: GCA_015486285.1. Taxonomy (GTDB): domain Bacteria; phylum Desulfobacterota; class DSWW01; order DSWW01; family DSWW01; genus S015-6. The sequence goes on along the minus strand of WFRX01000411.1, from coordinate 5,353 downwards.
TCTGAGACACTTGCGCAATCAGCCCCGATCTGGACGGGGCTTTCCGCATTGGACTCCTGATACGATACGCGAAGTGCGCACAGGACTCAAACGCTGGGCACAAGGGATGCGACATGATAATTTCGAGGGTTGGAGGTAAGATGCCTTGGGATCGGGTTGCGCCCGATTCCAAGAGGTGGTTGCCAAGGCATCTCACGGAACGAAGTCGCTGCCGGGAAAGAGATCGCCCGGCAGGGACGGAGAAAAGGATCCCTTCGATCTCGCTTGAGGAGGAAGAAATTCATGGCGGACTCTCAGATCCAGTGTAGTTACTGCCCCGGAAAGCGGTGTTTTCAGGGAGACCTCAGCCGTGCGCCGGATTTCTGCCCGTCGATCAAGAGGGCCGATGTGCTCAAGGAGGCGAAGGGCCGCCTCAGGGAGCCGGAAAACAAACGGATGGCGCAGGACGTCGCCCGGACGTGGAAGGACTATGGGAAACTGACGCGTGTGGAGGAGACGGTCCTGTACGCGAGGCTCCGGGGATACAAGAAACTCGGGCTTGCCTTCTGCGTGGGGCTGTCACAGGAGGCGGAGCTTTTCACCAATCTCCTGCTCAACGAAGGGTTCGAGGTCGTCTCCGCATGCTGCATGTGCGGGACCCTCAGCTCGGAGGATATCGACCTGCCCGAGGAAGACAAGATCCTCAAGGGCATGCGTCAGCCGATGTGCAACCCGATCGGACAGGCCGCCGTCCTCGACGGCGAGGGGTGCGAGCTGAACATCCTGCTCGGCTTGTGCGTGGGCGACGACACCCTGTTCATCAAGCACTCCAGGGCCCCTGTCACCGTGCTGGCGGTCAAGGACCGCGTCCTGGCGCACAACCCGCTCGGCGCACTCTATACCTCCCGGCACATCTACACGCGTTTGAACACGCGGAGGCCCAAGAAGGAGGAGGCCCCTGGCGGATAGCCCGCCGGTCTTATGCGCTTTGTCCCCATGGGCGGGTTCTCGCCCGGGAAATATCTTGGCACAGGACTTGCTGGAATGTCCCGCGTGTGGATTCGCAGTTTGGCCCTCTCCGTGTTGTGTAGTAAGGAAGAAGGGAACCGAGGAAAGAACGGGGCATGCTCGCAACACTGAAAGAGGTCTTCGGGTTCCAGGAATTCCGGCCCAACCAGGAGGCGATCGTCTCCCGCATCCTGGCAAAGCGCGATGTCTTTGCCGTCATGCCCACCGGTGGCGGCAAATCGCTCTGCTATCAACTGCCCGCGATCCTGCTCCCGGGGGCCACCGTTGTCATCAGCCCGCTCATATCCCTGATGAAGGACCAGGTGGACGGGGCCCGGGAAAACGGCATTTCCGCGGCCTTTCTGAACAGCTCCCTGGAGTCCGGCGAGAAGGCGAGCGTGTACAGGGCCTTCCGGGAAGGCCGTCTGGACCTCCTCTACATCGCGCCGGAACGGTTCGCGATCCCGGGCTTTCTGGACACCCTGAAAGGGGTTCCGATCTCCCTGTTTGCCGTGGACGAAGCCCATTGCATCTCGGAATGGGGACACGACTTCCGGCCCGATTACCTGAGCCTGTCCGGTGTGACGCGCGCCTTCCCCGACGTGCCGGTGGCCGCCTTTACCGCCACGGCCACCTTGAAGGTGCAGGAGGACATTATCCGCAGGCTGGAACTCCGGTCGCCCTACAAGGTCCGTGCCTCCTTCAACCGGCCGAATCTCATCTACCGGGTTCATCGCAAGGAGAAGGTGGAACGGCAGATACTCCGGTACCTCGAAAAGCACCCCCGGGACCCCGGGATCATCTACCGGACCACGCGGGAGTCGGTCGAGAATCTGGCCGGGATCCTGGTGGACCGGGGATTTCGGGCCCTGCCCTACCACGCGGGAATGGAGGCGGCCGAAAGGCAACGGAACCAGGAGGCGTTCAACCGGGACGAGACACGGATTATCGTGGCGACCATCGCCTTCGGCATGGGCATCGACAAATCAAACGTGCGCTTCGTCATCCATGCCGACCTCCCCAAGAACATCGAGAGCTACTACCAGGAGACGGGCCGCGCGGGGCGCGACGGGGAACCGGCCGACTGCCTCCTCTTTTTCGGCCGTGGGGACTACTCCAGGATCCGCTACTTCATCGACAAGATGGAGGATGACACCGAACGCGCGGTCGCCATGGAGAAGCTGAACCGGATGGTCGGGTACGCATCCCATCACGTGTGCAGGCGCAGGCAGCTCCTCGGGTATTTTCAGGAATCGTATCCGGAAGACAACTGCCGGGCCTGCGATGTCTGTCTGCACGGAACGAAAACGGTTGACCTCACCACCGACGCGCAAATTCTCATGTCCGCCATGGCGCGAACCGGCCAGCGGTTCGGCATCCGGCACATCGTCGAGATCGTGACCGGCGCCGACACCCAACGCATACGCCGGATGGGACACAACGAAATCAAGACCTACGGCGCAGGCAGCCACAAAGACCGTAGGCATTGGCACTTGCTGGTGGATGAGCTGCTCGCGCAGGGGCTCATCGAGCAGGAGGGCGCCAGGTATCCCGTCATCAAGATCACCGAACAGGGGTTGCAGGTGCTCAGAGGGAAACAGGGCGTACACGGTATCAAGAGAGAAGAGAAACAACCGTCGACGGAACGTGCCCAGGCCCTGAAACGCGCCGAGGAAACCGGGGCCTGTGACCTGCTTCTTTTCGAGAGGCTCAGGGGCCTGCGAAAAGACCTCGCCCAGAAGCAGGGCGTCCCTCCGTACATCATCTTTTCGGACAGGACCCTTCGAGAGATGGCCTGCCGCTTTCCCGTAACCCCGGAGGAGATGAGAAGGATTCACGGTGTGGGCGATCGGAAACTCGACCGGTATGGCAAACGGTTCACAGGAGAGATCGCGGCTCACCTGGGCGAGGAAGGCCGCGATGCCGAGAAGACGAGGCCGGCCGCCACGAGGTCCAGGAGAACGAAGCAGACATAGGCCGTATCGTACGACCCCATCTTGTCATAGCTCTGCCCCATGAACATATACCCTCCGACCTCCAAGATGATGAACAAGGGAGGGGAGTCAGGGCGTCATTCTACATTTTGCTGTAGGTCTTCAGAAACGCCTCTCGCTGTAAAATGTAGAATGACGACCTGACCCCCCTCCCTCGTCTCTCCTTCCTCAGTCTCCGGGCATCCACCCGCGGCTGTTTCACCGGAATGGGCCCCAAACCGGTGAATACCCTTCTCTCGGGCATGTGGCCGTTCCGAACAACCATCCGGGACCCATCGGCTCAAGCACTTCACCTGGAGTTTCCTCCGCTGGACATCCCTTCTTCTCCTCGGTAACCTCTCTCATGCGCGTATCCTCCTCTTGTTTTGGTTGATCGATCGAGGAAGGATACGCTTTTTCTATGCCCTCATCCACATCCACAACTTATGATCATATCTCTTGAAAAAACCTCCTTGTGGATAATCTACAGATGAAGTCAAACAAAACCCACAAGGAGGAACCCCGCCATAGTACGAACTGCGAGATTTTTCAGTCAACTGGTGGCTATGTTTGATCGCCGAAGATTCCATGAATGGGTCATGAAGCATCGAGCAGAGCGGCATTGCAAAGGATATTCTTCCTGGGATCAATTCATCGCCATGCTTTTCTTTCAAATAGCTCAAGCCAGGAGTCTGCGAGAGATCTGCGGGGGCCTTGCCTGTTGCGAGGGGAAGCTGCGGCATCTGGGGATAGGACGAGCGCCCAATACATCCACGGCCCTGTCCAAGATCTGCTTCCTCTTCCCGGTCTTGGACAGCAGGAGGTACTTTGAAAAAGAAACCTGAACCTCGAATCTTCCTTTTTGCGGTCATACGGAGTTGAAAATACTGGAGTGAGAATCAGATTTTAGAATATTTTGGACAGCAATGATATCATATATCAGATTCTCAACAAGAACCAACTGAAACACACTTGGCACAGCGCTGCCGGAACTTATTAAGACCTACCCCATTTTAACGCATCATCGAGAGCAAGGAGAAAGGGTATGAATGATCAGATGGACTATATCCGGGTGAAAAACTTTATTAATGGTGAGTGGGTCGAAGAGGTTGGCGTCGAAACCGTCCCCCTGTACAACCCTTCAACCGGCGAGCAGATCGGTGAAGTGCCCCTTTCGCGCCCCGAGATTTCGACCCGGGCGGTGCAGGCCGCAGCCGATGCCTATAACGGCTGGCGCAATCTCAGTGTAGGACAACGGGTCCGCTACGTGTTCAACATCCGGCAGGCCATGATCGACAACGAGGAAGAATTGGCCGTTGCCATCGCCGTCGATCAGGCCAAGCACATCAGCGAGGCCCGTGGGGAAATCCAGCGCGTGGTGGAGATTCTGGAAACAGCCTGCGGCATCCCCACACTGATCCAGGGCGACACCCTGGATCACATTGCCGGCAACATCAATGGCCGGGTCATCAAATCCCCCCTCGGCGTGTTCTGCGGCGTGGCCCCTTTCAACTTTCCGGCCCTGGTCTTCGGATGGTTCATTCCTTTTGCCATCGGGGTGGGCAACACCTTTGTCTTCAAACCTTCTACGCAGTCCCCCTATTTCATGCAGAAGATGGGTGATATTTTCAACGATGTCGGACTGCCGCCCGGCGTGATCAATATCATCCACGGCAACCGAACAGTGGTTCAGCCCTGGTATGAGGATTCCAACGTCAGAGGGGTGTGCCTGGTAGGCTCCACCCCCACGGCCAAGAAAATGGCCGAATTCTGCGGCCGCGGCGGAAAGCGGTCCATGCTGCTGGGCGGCGCCAAGAACTGCCTGGTGGCCATGGAAGATGTGCAGTGGGACGTGTTTATCCAGAATTACCTGCACTCCTGTTACGGCAGCGCCGGTCAGCGATGCCTGGCCGGATCGCTGGTGGCGGCGGTCCCCGAGATTTACGACGAACTGATTGAGCGCATCGTGGAGGCTTCCAGAAACGTGAAGGTAGGCGATGCCATGGACCCGGATGTATTCATGGGCCCGGTCATTTCGGCTCAGGCCAAAAAGAAGATCGAAGATTATATCGAGATCGGCGTTAAGGGCGGCTCCCGGCTGATCTTGGACGGACGCAACCCGGAAGTACCCGACCGCATCAAAAAGGGCTATTACGTCGGCCCGACCATCTTCGCCGATGTCACTCCTTGCCGGACCATCTACCAGGAGGAGATATTCGGTCCGGTGGTATCGGTGGTCAAGGTTCGGGACCTCGACGATGTGCTGGACCTGATCAACGCCCAGAAGTTCGGCAACGGCGCCTGCATTTTCACCCAGAACCTGTACTATACGGAACGGTTCATCAACCGCGCTGACGTTGGGATGGTCGGCGTCAACGTGGGCATCCCGGCAC
>WFRX01000410.1 GCA_015486285.1 bacterium | reverse complement strand
GTCTTGACGGTAGATCTTGGGAGCCTTTACCTGCCGCTTCTTCAGGTTCTCGTGCCGGGGATTCGGCGGACTGACGCGGTCCCACCAAGGCCGTTACGCGGCTGCGTTTCAGGGCGGTTCTGATTTCCTTCAGCCGACGGGCATGTTCAACCATGCTGTCAGAATACCATGAAAAATGAACATGTTAAGTTCTATTTTCATGGTAGATGATCGACGGAACTCGCCGACAAGAGAAAAGGGCTACGGTCGGGCCCGTAACCCCTTGATTTTCCTTGGAGCCGGCGGGCGGAATTGAACCGTCGACCTGCTGATTACGAATCAGCTGCTCTACCGCTGAGCTACGCCGGCAAAATGTCAATAAACCCTTATATCATAGGGCCTTTTGCCGGTCAAATCGACCCGCTCGCGGGCGTGGGACCTCGGAATGACGACCTCCCGGGTCGGGGGCTTTCGTGGGGCTTTTGATCCATTGTGTCCGATCCTGTAAGCTTCATAGATTGATGGAAGAAGAGGCCGGCCCGGTTTTATGGAACGGGGGGCGACACAGAGGCACGAATCATAAGGAGGCGGCACAATGAGCGAGGACGTATACACCAGGCTGAGGGAGTTCATGGACAAGATGCCGGTTGGGTACCCCGAGACGCCGACCGGCGTGGAAATCAAAATCCTGAAGAAGCTCTATACGCCGGAGCAGGCGGAACTCACGATGCAGTTGAAGAACGAGCCCGAAGAGGTTTCCGTGATCGCCGGGCGGGTCGGGATGGACGAGGAGGTGCTGGCGGAGAAGCTCGAAGAGATGGCTCAGAAGGGCATTATTTACCGGGTCCGGTCCGGGGGCAAGAAGCTCTACCAGGCCTACCAGTTCATTGTCGGGGTTTACGAATTCCAGTTGAACCGTCTCGATAAGGAATTTTGCGAACTTTTCGAGGAGTATCTTCCCTATATCGGGATGAACATAGCCTCTGTCCAGACCGCCCAGCTCCGTGTGGTTCCGGTGGAGTCCGCCGTGGGGAAGGGGGGCGCGGTAGCGCCCTACAACCGGATCCGCGAGCTGGTCAAGGAGCAGGAGATCCTGTGCGTGCAGGAGTGCATTTGTCGCAAGGAGCAGGGGCTCCTGGGCAATCCTTGTGACAAGCCGAAGGAGATTTGTCTCGCTTTCGGGGACATGGCACAGTTTACGATCGACAACCATGCGGGCCGGCAGATCGACGTGGATGAGTGCCTGAAGCTCCTGGACAAGGCGGAAGAGGCGGGCCTGGTGCTCGAACCGAGCAATACCGAGAAACTGGAATGGATCTGCTGCTGCTGTTCCTGCTGTTGCCCGAACCTGAAGATCGCGAAATCGGTGCCCCGGCCCCAGGACCTGATTCACTCCTACTACGAGGCGAGGATCGACCCGGATGAGTGTACGGCCTGTGGAGATTGCATCGAGCGATGCCCCATGGAGGCGATCCGGGAGGGCGACAACGTCTCCGAGATGATCGACGGCAGGTGCATCGGCTGCGGTCTTTGTGTGTCCGTCTGCCCCGTGGAAGCGATCTCCCTGGAGCCGAAACCCGGTATGGATGCGCCCCCCAGGGACGTGCCGGACATGCTGACCCGGATCGCCGCCGAGAGGGGCGTGGCCTGATCCCTCCTTCTACTTGCCGTTCAGGACCCTGTGCAGCGTGTCGGCCAGGGCCTCTATCCGGTACGGTTTGGAGATGACGGCGCGGAAGCCGTGGGATGCGAAGTCGGACATGACCGGATCGGTCGAATAGCCGCTTGAGACGATCAGCTTCGCATCCGGGTCGATCCGCAGGAGCTCCCGGGCGGCTTCCCTGCCTCCCATGCCTCCCGGGATGGTCAGATCCATGACGACCGCATCGATGGGCCGCCCCGATTGATACGCCTCCCGGTAGGCTTCGATGCCTTCCGTGCCGTCCTCCGCGCAGGAAACCTGGTAGCCGAGTCGTCCGAGGGCCATGCCGATCGATTTTCTCAAGGTCTCATCGTCGTCGATCAGCAGGATTCGCCCTTCCCCCTTGCATGGGGCCTGCCTTCTGGCCTTTGCCCCGGCATCCCCTTCCGGCAAAGCGGGCAGGTAGATATCGACCCTCGTTCCATCGCCCAGGGTGGATTCCACCCGCAGGGCTCCCTCGTGTCGTCTGAGAATCGAAAAGGAGGTCGACAGGCCGAGTCCCCTCCCTTTCTGCTTGGTCGTGAAGAAGGGATCGAATATCTTTTTCAGATGCTCTTCCGGGATCCCGAGGCCCTGGTCGGTGATCGAGATCTTCACGTGGGGCCCCGGTGCGAGGGGCAGGGCGTCGTCCTCCGTGATCGTGAGGTTTTCCGTGCGCACCCGGATGAACCCGCCCTCCGGCATGGCCTGATCGGCGTTGAGAACCACATTCTGGATGACCTGGCCGATCTGCCCTTCGTCGGCCTCCACGGGCCAGAGGCCTTCGGCAAGATCGAAGATGCAACGGACGTTCGAACCGCTCAGGGTAAAATCGATCGTTTCCTCGAGCAGGCCCGGGAGGGAAAGGACCTTCTTGATCGGTTCACCCCCCTTGGCGAAGGTGAGCAGTTGCTGGGTCAAGCCCTTGCCCCGCAGGGAGGCCTTTTCCGCGTCCGCCAGCATCTTGGCGATATCGTCTTCCAGATCGCCGTACATCTGGGCCATGGAGATGTTCGCCAGCACCGCCGTCAGGATGTTGTTGAAATCGTGCGCGATGCCGCCGCAAAGGACGCCGAGGGATTCGAGTTTCTGGGCCTTCAGGAGTTCCTCTTCAATGCGTTTTCGTTCGCTCACGTCCCGGACGATGACCCACCGGCCGACCACCGTTCCATCTTCTTCCCGCAACAGGTGGGTCCTCAGTTCCACGGGAAGGACCCTGCCGTCCTTGCAGATGCATTCCTTCTCATAGATGTCCGAGTACCCCCTCTTTGCGACCTGTTGGTCGAGGACTTTCTTCTCCAGGCGGTGCCATTTTTCGGGCGTGAGTTGTTCATAGGTGAGTCCGTGCAGCTCCTGGGCGTCGAAGCCGAGCATCTCCCGGAAGGCGGAATTGAATTCCATGATCCTGCCGTCCGGGTCCAATGTGACGGATCCGTCCCGGAGGTTCTCGTAGAGCATCCGGTATCTTCCCTGCGACCTCCGTAACCGCTCTTCCGTCTCCCTCCGTTCCGTGATGTCCCGGCAGTTCACGATGATGGCGCCCAGGGCCGGGTGGTCGAGCTGATTGTTTCCCACGGATTCATGAAGGCGCCAGGACCCGTCCTTGTGCCGGAAACGGTATTGGACGGCGATGGCTTGTCCCGGGGCCCCAAGGCATACTTCGAACTTTGCCAGTGTGTCCTCCGTATCGTCCGGGTGGATGTAATCGAACGCGTTCCGTCCGATGATCTCTTCCTGTGTGTAGCCGAGCAGGGTTTCGAGGCTGGGGCTCGTGTAGCGCACCCTGCCGTCCGCTTCGAGGAGAACGATCATGTCGGACGAGTTCTGAACGAGGAGCCGGTACCGTTCCTCGCTGCGGCGCAGCGCCTCTTCGGCGCGCTTTCTCTCCGTGAGATCGCGAAAGGTCGCGAGGACAAGCGGCACGCCGTCCACCTGAATGAGCTGCGCCAGCACCTCGACGGACACCTCTCGGCCGTCGGAATCGAGGAGACGCGTTTCGACAGGCACGGCGTTCCCCTTGTCCCGGGCCAGATCCTCGAAGTACCGCCGTGCCGGTTCCTTCAGACGGTCGGGAAGAAGATGCGAATAATGCTTGCCCACGGCCTCATGTATGGGCCTCCGCAGGAGTTGGGATATGGCCGGGTTGGCGTCCAGAATCCGTCCCGATTCCGGATCCACGAGGAAGGTTCCGTCCAGGGCCCCTTCGAAAAGCGCGCGGAACCGCTGCTCGCTCTCGCTGAGTATCCTCTCGGCCCTTTTCATCTCGGCCATATCCCGAAAGGTGACAACTACGCCCCAGCGGTTTTCCTTCGCGTCGTTGACGAACGAAGCGTTTGCGGCCAGGGGAACCTCCTCGCCCTGCTTGGTGACAAAGGTGAATTCCAGGGGGGGAGTTTCCTCGCCCGAAAAGGCTGATTCCGTGGCTTGAAGGATTTTAGGCAGTTCTCCCTTCTTGAGCGACGAATCCAGAAATTCGATAAAGGGCCTTCCCATGAGTTCGGCCCGTTCGTGTCCGGACATCTTTTCGAAGGCCTCATTGATGAAGAGGATCGTGCCTTCCATGTCGAGCAGCATCAGCGGATCGGCCAACGCATTGATCACGTTGAAGGTCGCCTCTTTCCCTGCCGTGTGCTCCCCCTCCTGTTGCCGCTTCCGCGTCGCCTCGAGTTCGGCAACGTGTTTGCGCAGGGCCTGCAATTCATCGATGAGCTGGGCCTTCGTCTTGTTCGTGTCGCGCATGGTCCTCGTCTCCCGGCATCGGACACTCCTGTACACCATATTACCGCATAGGTGAGCGGGGATACAAAGCAAAAGAGGCGGGGCTCCCTGTTACCCTTCCCCGGGCGGAAAGGCCGCCCTGGAGGGAGCCGGGAAGGGGACGAAAAAGGGCCGGGGACTCGGCCCCGGCCCTTGGGATGGATGAGTCGGTATGAAGGTGCGGTCCCGGTGGCCTGCATGGGAGTGCCGGGCAGCCCCGCGGATCGCAAAAGGACAGCCGCCGGCGTTACGTTCCGATGCCGCCCGCGATAATCAAGCCGCCGACCATGGCGAAGAGTGCGAAGCTCTCGACGATACCCACGGCGGCGAAGCATTTACCGAAGACCTCCGGCTTTTTCGTGGAGGCCTGGATCCCTGTGGCGGCAACCCGGCCCTGGAGGATTCCGGATGTCATGATGGCGAGCCCGCAGAATACGCCGATGGCCAGCAGGCCGAGCCCCGCGCCCGCGTTGACCTTCCCGATGAGCACGAACATCAACACGATCCCGTAGATCGTCTGCGAGGAGGGAGCAGCGGACATGCCGATAAATTTCCCGTGCCCCTCGTCCACCTTGGCCATCGCTCCGTGCGAGGCCGCCCCCGCAATGTAGCATCCGATCGAACTGCCGATAGCGGCGAGGCCCAAACAGGCCGCACAGCCCGCATACCCTAGAGAAGCGTCCATCTGTTTCCTCCCGTCCTTTTGCTATTGTTCGCTTATCCGCTGGAATGGCTTGTACTCCAAGCCGTCTCCCTCAAAACACCAGCGATACCATTCCAAAAAGTTGAGCCTGAGTCCGTGGATCACGCCGCCCATGATCGCCAGAGCAATGTTGAGAACATGGCCGAGCAAGAGGATTACACCGGCAAAGACGAACCCGATAACAGGCACACTGTCCGCCACGGCCCCCCCCAGTACGTTGAAGGTCTGGGCGATGTAAACCGTCGCAACCCCCAGGGCGAAGAGTCGCAGGTAGGAAAGCACGTCCCCGAAGACCTGTATCGCCCCCAGCAGGGCCTGCACCCCTTCGACGAGATGAAGGAGCGGGTTCCTGTTCTTGGAGGAGAAGAGCAGCACGATGGCGAGGCCGGCAATCAGTCCGTACATGGCCGCCGGGTTGTCGGTTCCATGAGCCATCTTGCTGTTGAGCAGGAAGTAGGTGGACCAGATGGCGATGACCCAGCCGGGCGCCCCGTAATCCCGATCCTTGTAGCACTTGATGAGCATGGAGAGAGAGATGTGGGCCATTCCGATCAAGATCGAGATGACCATGACATGATTCTGTCCCGCCATGGTGCTGTAATCGAACAGCGCATGCTTGACCCACGGGTTGTTCGGATCGAGCTTGATCCCGAAGAGGCTGGCTGATATGACGCCGAAGAAGATGACGGATCCGCACAGGAGGTACATAAGACGAAACATGCGGACCGCCAGAGGGGATCGGCTCTTGACCTTGCGCGTGATCCAGAAGGTCATGCCCAGCAGGATGAGCCCGTAGCCCAGATCGCCGACGATCATGCCGAAGAAGACGGCGAAGCAGTATAGAACGAATGGGCTGGGATCGAAATCCTTGTGGCTCGGATAGCTGTAGATCTTGACCAGGTCTTCCCCGGACTCGAAGGCGGGGGGGTTCGACAGGAGCACCGGCATGCGGTCCGACTCCTCGGGCTCTTCGCTGTAATGGTAGAAGGTAAATGCGTTCCCGAGTTTGGCGGTAAGCTCTTCTTCCGGTATGGGGGACCAGCACTGAAGGACAAAGACCCGGTTGTCGAGTTGAGGCTGGGCATTCATCAATGTCCTCTGGTACTCGAGCAGGTCCGTGATCCGGGCCTCCTCTTTCTCGAGTACGGCAACGTATCCGGCAAGGCGTGCATACTCCTCCTCGATCTCTCGGAGCCGGGACAGCATGGATGCAATCTCGCTGTCCACTTCGGAGAGGCCCCTGGACGGGAGTTTCTCTTCGGCGATGCCCAGGTCCACCGGCCCGGCGGAAAAGGTGGCAAAGCAAACCTCCCCGCCCCGTTGGCCGGCTACAAAATGGAAGACGTCTTCCAAGGGAAGGGTCTCGAAGGTTTTTCGGTTTACGCGGAAGAATTGGATCCAGAGCCCCTTGTTGCGCAGGTTCTTCACGTCCTCGACCGAGAAATCCCCCCACGGCTCGAGTGAGGCCCGCAACTTCCGCTTCGCCGTGATCCCGGTCAGGAGTTCGGCCTCCTCGCGGCCGAGTTCCTCCCTCTTTTCACAGACCGCCTCCGCGTCGAGCACGGGCTCCGGGCTTCCCGGACTCCCCTTTTTTGCCAGGAACTTCCTCGTATCGATGATTCGCTCGAGTTTTCGGGCAAGCTCCGTGGGCTCGACCGGTTCCTCGGGCAGAATGATGTGCGTGAGGCCCACGTCCTGCAGGGCCTCGAGAAATCGATCCTTCTCGGACTCGATGCCGACAAAGGTGATTTTTTCCATCGGTACGATCACGGCTACATCGCTCCTCGTTCCTGCGTCTTCACCTTTGCGATCTTTGCTCGGCCGACGGCGGCTGTTTCCTGGTCGCCCAGGAAGATCTTGATCCTGCGTATGTTTTCTTTCAGCTCGGGAATGAGTTTTTTCTCGAACAGGTTGCAGCGCTGGGTAGTGGTGCGAAGTTCTTCGCGGATCAGGGCCTCTTTCTCCCGAAGCACCCGGATTTCCTCTCGGATTTGGACCAGTCGACGCATGGAATCGATGGCGGGATCGAGCCAACTCGGGGTGGCAAACAGGGAGTAGGGGGCTTCCTGAAACAGGACATCGCGGAATTCCGGGACCTCGACCCCCGCGATGTTGTCCATCTCCACGCGGACTTCCTGGATGTTCAGGAAATCGTTGATGTCCACCATCGGGTCCGAAAGCAGCCTCGACCAGGGGCGGACACCCTCGGCGGTTGCGGAAAGCTCCTGAGTCTTCGTCTCGATCTCGGGCTCCAGTTGACGCAGCACGATCTGCAGCTGCATCTTCTTGAGCTGGAGGATGGGCAGAAACTTCTCGTACTTGGCCAGTCCGTCCCGCTGGGCCTTCAGCGCGGTCTTGTTGTATTTTACTTTTTCAACTGCCATACGGCTTACTCGTGCTGTCTGTTGTTCCCTCTCCCTTGAGAGGGAGAGGGCTAGGGTGAGGGTGTCCCCTCATCCTGACCTTCTCCCCGGAGGGGGGTGACGAAAAACGCCTCTTCGCCGTCATCCCTGCGAAAGCAGGGATCCCTGAGCACCTGAAGCCACTGGATTCCTGCCTCCGCAGGAATGACGGAAGGGTGGAGGTTCTCCATTTGTCGACGCCCTCCAGTCTCTACGCCGCGTTCTTTTCGCCCGAGGCCTTTTTCGGCCAGTACTTTTCGACGAGGTGGTCCTTCATGCCGGTCTGGATGGCGTCGAAGTGCCTCGCGAGAATGTCCCAGCACAGGTCCAGGGCCTCTTCGATCGGGATGTTCACCTCGAGAGCCATCAATTCCTTTTCAAAATCCTCGCCGTAGGCAAGCAGGGTTTCGTCCCATTTGGACAGCTTGAAACCCATGGCGATCTTGTTCCTCGATTCACGGCAATCCGAATAGAGTCGGATCATGGCGTTCATGATGTCGTTGTGGTCCTCCCGGGTCACCTTGGAGACCACGTTCTGTTTCAGACGGCTCAGGGAACCGAAGGGGTCGATCACGCCGTTGTGCAGGTAGAACTGCCCCTCGGTGATGTAGCCGGTGTTGTCGGGTACGGGATGCGTCACATCGTCGCCGGGCATGGTTGTGACGGCCAGGATGGTGATATCGCCCAGCCCCTCGATGTCCACGGCCTTCTCATAACGAGAAGCCAACTGGGAGTAAAGGTCGCCGGGGTAACCCCGGTTGGACGGGATCTGTTCCATGGAGATGGAGATCTCCTTCAGGGCATCCGAGAAGCTCGTCATGTCCGTCAGCAGCGTCAGCACACGGCGTCCCGCCTCTGCGAACCGTTCCGCCACGGCGAGGGCCATGTCCGGTACGAGCAGGCACTCGACCACCGGGTCCGAGGCCTGATGGATGAACATGATGACGCGGTTCATCACGCCGCTCGCCTCGAAGGTCTCCTTGAAGAAAGTATAGTCGTCGAACTTGAGCCCCATCCCCCCGAGGATGATGATGTCCGCTTCGGCCTGCATTCCCACACGGGCCAGGACCTGGTTGTAAGGCTCTCCCGGAATGGAGAAGATCGGCAGTTTCTGGCTGACCACCAGGGAGTTGAACACATCGATCATCGGGATGTTCGTCCGGATCATCTGCTTGGCAATGATGCGGTTGGCCGGGTTGAACGAAGGGCCTCCGATCGGGATGTCTTCCTCCACCGGCTCGGGGCCTCCGTCGATGGGCACACCGCTTCCGTTGAAAATCCGGCCGAGCATCGACTCCCCGTATTTGACCTGCATCGGGTGCCCGAGGAAGCGTACGTGGTCGTTCGTCGAGAGCCCCTTGGTCCCGCCGAAGACCTGCAGGGTGACTACGTCTCCGGACACGCGGATGACCTGCCCGAGCGTCTTGCGGCCGGGGGACTGGATTTCCGCCAGCTCGCCGAGACCGACTCCGGTGGCGTGCAGCGAGGCGATACTGCCCGTGATCTCTTTGATCCGCGTTACGATCTCTCTCACGGCCCTAACTCCCTATGAATTCGTTGATCTGTTCTTCGAATTTCTTGAAATCGTCGCTTTCCCACTCGGAGGAGTTCCAGTTCTTGATGAGGGCGGTCAGCCGGAAGAAGATCTGCCGTGCATCCTCCTTGTCTTGCGCGGTGATCTCTTTCCGCAGCACCTCGGTAAGCTTCTTGAAAACGTACACCTGGCGTTCCATGGTGTTGTATGCATCCACGTCGTCGAAGGCGTTTTGCTGGAGATAGACCGCATCGATCAGTTCGGCCTTCAGGTATATGATAAAATCCGCCAGCGAAGTCCCCTCTTCCCCCACCACGTCCATCCTCTTCTTGATCTCGTCGCCGGCGAAGATCATCTTCTGTGCGTCCTTGACCATAGCCACCCAGTTCGGATCGATCTTGTCCAGGGTCTCTTTCATCTGTTCCACGTACTTGGACCAGGAGATCAGGGGGTCGATGGCCGGGAATCGCCGTGCGTTCGAGCGGGCCCAGGTCAGGCCCAGGAAGGCGCCCACCACGGCAAGGGTTCCCTGGGTGACCGGTTCCTCGAAGTTTCCACCCGCCGGCGAAACGGTACCGATGATGCTGACCGACCCCTTGGAGCCATCCTCGAGAGTGACGTAACCGGCACGTTCGTAAAACTCGGCGATCCGCGTCTGCAGGTAAGCGGGGAACGCCTCTTCCCCCGGGATCTCCTCCAGGCGGCCGCTCATTTCGCGCAGCGCCTGGGCCCACCGGGACGTGGAATCCGCCAGCAGGAGAACATTGAGCCCCATCTGGCGGTAGTATTCACCCAGGGTGACGGCCGTGTAGATCGATGCCTCCCGGGCGGCGACGGGCATGGACGAAGTATTGCAGATGATGATCGTTCGCTCCATCAGGGTCTTTCCCGTGTAGGGGTCCTTCAGGTGCGGGAATTCGCGCAGGGTTTCGACCACCTCGCCCGCCCGTTCCCCGCAAGCCGCCACGATGATGATGTCCACGTTTGCGTAACGGGAGATGAGCTGCTGCAAGACGGTCTTTCCCGATCCGAAGGGACCGGGAATGCATGCCGTGCCCCCTTTGGCCACCGGATAGAAGGTGTCGATGATACGGCAGCCGGTGACGAGCGGCTCCACCGGCAGGATTCTTTCCTTGTACTTTGCGAGGGCGATCTTGATCGGCCATTCCTGGACCATCGTGAGGTTGTGCATCTCGCCCTTTTCGTCTTCGACCTCGGCCACGGTTTCCGCGACCGTGTAGCTTCCCTTCTCGGCCACCTTCTTCACCTTGGCCGTTCCGATGAAATCGAAGGGGACGAAGATCTTATGTTCGAAGATCCCCTCCGGGACCGTGCCGAGCACATCACCCGCCTGGACGCTGTCGCCCACCTTGGCTGCGGGCGTGAACTCCCACTGTTTCGACCGGTCGAGGCAGTCGAGATAGATCCCGCGTTTGAGGAAGAGGCCGCTCTGCTGCGCGAGCTGCGGCAGGGGGTTCTGGAGGCCGTCGTAGATCTGTTCCAGCAGGCCCGGGCCGAGTTCGACGACGAGCAGGTTGCCGGTGAATTCCACCGGATCGCCTACCTTGATGTCCCGGGTGTCCTCGAAGACCTGCATGTCGCAGACTGTGCCGCGGACTCGGATCACCTCGCTCTTCAGCTTGCGGTCCCCGGTGATCACATAGGCCACCTCGTTCTGTTGCACATCCGTTTCAAAGGAGGCTGTGATCATGTTCCCGTAGGCTGCGACGACCTTTCCGCTGACAGACATTTCAGACGCCCTCCAGATGACGAACAATCTCCATGCCTCGCTCTTCACTGAGCGCCAGGCGTTTTTCCAGGAGTTGAAGTTTGAGCAAGTAGGCCAAGACCACCTCAAAATCAAAATAAAGGTGCGAGGTCTGTTCATCGAGATAGTCCCAGAGGATCTGCTCGATGGTATCTTCAAGCTGAAGGGGGTCCCGGGCCGCGATTACCCGTTCGATCCAGGGAATCTCCTGGCCGAGGCCGAAATCCTCGGCGCTCGAACGGCCCAGCTGTTCCACGACCTCCCCATCGCCCAGGACGTGGTCCGCGGGGGGAAGGCCCTTCCTGCGGGCCCGAACGGCGGCCAGGACGTTTCGAAGGAGCTTCTCAAAGGCGAGGTACTCTTTCAGAAGGGGGTTGGTGGCAGTGCGGATGGCGTAGTCGTAGTAGATCTCGTGGAGCCGGTTGACCGCTTCCGGCCCGAAGGATTTCTCTTCCGCCATGCGCTGGAGGAAGGCCTCGAGAAAGTCGGGGACCTCCTTCGGCGCCTTGACCTGTTCTTTCCAGAACTCCTTGTCGTAAAGCGAGTACTCCACTTCCGCGTCCTTTCCTGCGAGGAGCTTTTCCAGGAGAAGGAAATCATGCCCCAGCAACACGAGGTCGATCTGCCGCCGGTCCTCATGCGCCATGTACTCGCGCTCCGCGAGGAGATCCGCGAAGCGAAGCTTCAGCTTCTTGTCGTCCCGCTGGATCTCGGGAAGGTAGGTCACCAGAAAATAGTACTTCATTTCCCAGCGCTTTCTCCTAGCTTGATGTTCTTGAAAAGCGACCGGAATCTCGGGGTGAGGAACTTGAGGAACAGGGCAAGGAAGGCTTCGTCCGTAAAGTCCAGCGTGACGTTTCCGTCCATCCTGTTGATCATGAACCCAAATTGTATGTCCTCCGCTTGAAGGGTCAGGCCCTTGTGATCCGGGTCGCCGCAGTCGGTCTGTTGCTGGATGAGTTCGACCATGAAATCAAAGAGCTTCTCCTGCTGGTCTTTTGGAACGAGTACCTGCAGGTCGCTGCACTCCGAATGTCCGGTGTATTCCAGCACCACCTGACGGATGAGTTCTTTCAGATATTCGGTGTCGGCGAGGGCCTCGGTTACCTTGTCCTTCAGCGGAAGGGCGAGCAGGTTCTGTTCGATGACCCTCTTCAGGCTCGTGACGAACTGTGAACCGGCGATTTCCATCGAAGAGGCGAGCTGCTTGAGCTTTTTGTCGGCATCGGCCTGCGCCTGACGGACGATTTCCTCCGCCTCGCCCTTCGCCCGCTGCACGATCGCCTCGGCTTCCTTACGGGCTTGTTCGATGATCTCCCGTGAAGAAGCTTCTCCGCTCTCGATGGCCTGCTTTTTCAGGGTATCGATGAGTTCCTGGAGTTTGTTGTCCGCCATAACGCCGCTCCTTGTTCCTGTCTGCCGGGCAGGGGCCTCCAACGAAAAAACCGAACACCTCCCTGCCTGCGATGGGTGCCGATGGGGGTATGACCGAACCGTCGAGGGATTCGACCCGGTGTGTTTGTCCGAATGTTTCTCTGGAGCTATTCGTGCGACCCAGTCGACGAATGATGATAAGGCAATGACAGCTATAATATGGATATAACCGATGCGTGGAGTATGGTATATATTTTTTGTCCGCGTTTGTCAAACGTGCTGTGCCGCGCGAGGCCAGCAAGGCCCGGTGGATTCGAGCGTGAGTGTTTGTATATAATGGAAATATTCTACACACTCAAACCTCATGCGTGACGAAACACAATGAGTCGAAAATCCGCCTGGATGGTCTTTGCCTTGCTCGTCTTTCCGGCCTGGCTGGTGGGGATACCGGGATGCACCTATTTGAAAACCCGGACCCCGGGTGAACGAATCACTTACGAGGAAGAAGTCGGCCAACAGTTTTCCCTCGAGGCCTCGACGCATTTTCGCTGGCTGGACGAACCCGAGGTCCTCGACTTCGTGAAGGATCTCGGCCATCGGCTTTCGGCGCACCTTGTGGGAACCCCCTACGAGTACCGTTTCTATGTGATTCGGGATCCCACCATGAACGCCTTTGCCGTCCCCGGCGGATACATCTATTTCTTTGCAGGCCTGATCGCTCAGGTGGAGAATGTGGACGGACTGGCGGGCGTGATGGCGCACGAGATCAGCCACGTGGAGGACAACCACTTCATCCGGGGTCAGAAGAAGATGGATGTGGCGAATGTGGCCGCCCTGGCGGCGACCATCCTGGCGGCTGCGATGGGCGGCGGGCAGGGGGCGGCGGCGGGCGTCACCCTGGCGCAGGCGGCGCAAAAGACCGCATCCCTCCATTACAGCCGGCAGTTCGAACGGGAGGCGGACCGAGACGGTCTCAAACTGATGCGGGAAGCAGGGTTCGATCCGGAGGGAATGGTGTCCGTTTTCAAGCGCTTCTACGCCATTGCTCGTGTGAATGCGGCGGACCTTCCCCCCTATTTCTACACCCACCCCCTGCCCGCAGAGCGTATCTACGAGGTGGAGGGCTGGGCGAAGGCTATGCCCGCTGTGCATCGCGCGAAACCGAAGTTGGAGACCCAATTCGAACTCGCGCGCATCACGGCGCGGCTGAGGACCGAACGCTTCGACGCGCTCGCGATCTCCCAGCAAGGCCGGGTCGCCAGGAACCCCGGGAGCGCAAAAGAGAAATTCCTGCTGGGCTACCTCTACCTCAAGCGAGGGGACCTGCCCCTGGCGAGGCGGTATCTCCAGGAGGCCTTCGACATGGACAGTTCCATGGTCGAGCACGCCATCTATCTCGCCCGCGCCTACCATCTCTCCGGTAACCTGGTGAGGGCAAGAGAATTGTTCGATCTGGCTGTTGAAATGGAGCCCAGGAACCCGCTGACGGAGGTCTACTACGGGGATCTGACAGCGCAGACGGGTGGCTGGCTGGAGGCACTGCACCACTACCAGCGGGCGGCCGTCCTGAACCCGAGGTCCTCCATCGCCCACGCGAGGCTGGCCAAGGCGTACGAGCGCATCCAGGAAAGGGGCAAGTCCTATTTTGAACTGGCCCTGTCGGACAAGTGCGCGGGCCGCTACTCGAAGGCGGTGTACTACCTGCAGAAGGCCCTCAAACATCTGGACCATGATGGTCGGGACGCGAAACTGGCCAAGGCCGAACTGGCGGGGATGGGTGTGGAGGAGTAAGGGCCGGAATTCTCTTTGTATTAGGACTCGGTCACCTCCGTGAGATAATAAGGCGTGAAGTCCACGGAGTCGCAGGAAACGAGGACGTAGCGGACGCCTTTCTTCACAAAGTCCCATGTCCTGCCCCGCGGCAGGCCGAGATTGTGAAGATGGCCGAATACGCAAAGATCGGCCCCGCCGTTTTCCAGGAGGCTCGTCAGGGCCGTGTCCCTGCCCGATTCGTCGGTCGGCGGGAAGTGGGTCATTACGATGCGCACGCGGGCCTGCGGGTCGATCGAGTCCAGGGACAACTTCAGCCGGCCCAACTCCCTCCGAAAGATTTTTTCGTCGTGGGACCTCTCCGGCGCGCCCTGGCTTTGAAGGGACGGGACGTCGAGGGGATCTTCGTACGGCATCTCCAGATCCGGCAAGGTCCAGAGTCGCGTGCCGCCCACCGAGGCCCCTCCGATCGTGACTGCGTCGTACTGAAGGGCGAAGAGAGATGTCCCGCGGATACGGTCCCGGAGTCTGGAAATGCTGGGCCACCAGTAGTCATGATTGCCCTTGATGAAAATCTTCCTCCCCGGCAGGCGGTCGAGCCATTGCAGATCCTCTTCCGCCTCTTCAAAGCGCATTGCCCATGACACGTCCCCGGGGATGAGGACCAGATCTCCTGCACCGACCCGCGCCCGCCAGTTTCCGGCGATCCGGTCTGTGTGTCCCTTCCACTGGGGGCCGAAGATATCCATCGGCTTGTCCACGGCATGTCCCAGATGCAGATCGCCTATGGCAAAAATCTTCATATCGTCACTCCGCTCCGGGCCCGCCGCCGGCTGTTTTCCCCCGGAGGGCCGCGTGATTCAGGACGAGCGCGCATTCGGCCTTGTAGATCGGCGCCCCCGTCCCCTCGCTGGCCGTGTAGATCTCGGTGCCGGCGGGTGAGATCCCCAGGGATTCCCCCTGCTCCTCCATCCTCAGGGGCACCCAGACGGACGGAAGACCGAAAGCATCGGAGATCCCGCCCCGCAGGGGCCGGAAATATGCATAGGCAAAGAAGTAGTCACGGAGTACAACCACCGATCCGTCTCGCGCAACATCCCCTCCTGTCACAAGCGAGCGGGAGGGAAGGGTGGCGACCTTCACCAGGGTGACCGTCTTTCCCCGGTCACGCATGTTCGGAAAGCGGTAGACAGCGGCCGAGGAGCCTCCCGGTTCCTTGGTGACCAGGTACGGAATCCCGTCGTCCGGGTCAACGAACAAGGCCTCCGCATCATGGGGGCCGTCCGGATATCTGCAGTCGAACCTCTCCGTACCCTTGAGTTCTGTCCGGACAGGCGGCCCCGCTGGAGGCACAGAAGGCTCCACGACCCGGTAGACCTGAATTTGCGTGCGGTGTCGTTCATTGTCGCCGATATCGCCCACATAGAGGCATTCCCTGCCCCGGCGCGGGCAGGGCCCCAGGGCCAGGTCTTCCCAGTCCACGGCATCGGCGCGGGCGAGATGATAGATCCCCCGCAGAGAGCCGTCCTCTTTGACGGCGAACAGCCTGGCAGTGTCCCCCGAGTCGTTGTGCACCCACAGGATGCCCGGGTTCTTGCGGCTCACGACGAGACCGGAGCATTCCGTGATCTCCGGCGAAGTGAATCTGCCTGCTTCATGGAAAGGGCCGCACTTGAGGAGGGGGCATGTCTGGGCATGTGCATGAGGGCCCGCAAGGACCGCCAGGGCAACCAGCAAGGGCTGCAAAGGACCGCCGCAGCCTCGCATATTGCGAGCGAAGCGAAGCAATCTCCCAGGGGGGGAGGCTGTGGTATTCGGGGGATTGCCGCGTCGCTCCGCTCCTCGCAATGTCCGATATTTCTTCGAACGT
Organism: bacterium; assembly: GCA_015486285.1. Classification (GTDB taxonomy): domain Bacteria; phylum Desulfobacterota; class DSWW01; order DSWW01; family DSWW01; genus S015-6. The sequence continues at coordinate 8,309 of WFRX01000410.1, read as the reverse complement.
AACCGTGAAAGCGTGAATCCACGAGAATTCGAAGCGGATGGATTTCCGCCTGTGCGGGTCTCGAAAAATGCATGATCTGCGTCATCCCCGCGAAAACGGGGATCCCTTGGAGGCTGCCCAAAAAGTCCCATCTGCGGCGCCCGGCGGCATCCCTCGTCATTCAACGTACAGAAAGTACGCTTCATTTCTCCTCCAAGGGCCACTTTTTCGACGGGCTCCCGGGCGCCTGGAGATTGGCACGCTTCGCACCCAATTTCAGCTTTCCTCAACACGTTCTTCGATTGTCTTCGCTTCAGATCCACCTGCTGGTTGGGCGCTCAGGGCGTATACAATACGACGATCAGCTCGGTCTTCTGCGCGGACGGGTTTCGCAGGTGATGGGGGATCGATGCCTCGAAATGGAGGCTCTCGCCCCTCTTCATTGCATGAAGGTCTTCCCCCACCTTGATTTCCACTTCTCCCCGGAGCACGTACACGAATTCTTCCCCCTCGTGCTTGTACTCGATCATCTTGTGGTCCCTTCGGGGATCGATGGTAATCCGGAAGGCCCGGAGGTGTTTCTGCTCGGCTCCGGGGGTGAGCGTGCGATACGAGTAATTCTGTGTTCTCTTCGTGTAGCTCTCCGCGCGCCGTCGGTCGGCGCGGCCTCCCTCCGCCATCGTCAGGAACGGGGCGGGATCCACCCGATAGAGCCGCGCGAACTGGAGGAGCAGGGAGACGGAAGGCGCGGCGCGGCCTTCCTCGATTTCCTGGATGTCCCGGGAGGTCGTCTCGAGTACGCGGGCTACCTCGGCGATCTCGTATCCTTTCTGTTCACGGAGATCCTTGAGCCTCTTCCCCAGCCCGTCTGAAAATCTCCCCAATCCCTTGGGATCGACCTCTTCCGGGGATTTTCCGTACTGTTCGATCAAGAGCTTCCGGAGCTTGCGGAGGAGCTCGGGAAGGATCTGCCCGGCGTCCCCTACGATCCCGAGGTCGGCGCACGAGAAGATCGACGCCTTCGGATCCCGATTGATCGCCACTACACAGCGGGACTTCTGGATGGCCGCCGTAAACTGGGTCGCCCCGGAGATGCCGAAGGCGAGCAGGACCTCCGGGGCTACTGTCCGGCCCGTCTGGCCCAGCATCCGGTCTTCGTCGACCCAGTGCGCGTGGACAGCGGGCCGGGTGGCTCCGACCTCGCCTCCGAGCAGGCCCGCCAGATCCCACAGGGCCTGGAAACGGGCTTCACCGCCCATTCCGCGTCCTCCGCACACGACAATGCGGGCGTCCTCCAGGGTGCGGTCCGAAACCAGGTCCTTCTCAGCGGCGAGCCGCTTGACCCGTTCTTCGACCGACTTGCCGGGGAACGGTACCCGTTGGATGCGAGGCGCCCTGTCGTCCCTTTCCGGCAGGTCCTCCGCCCCGTCCAGGGTGGCGTCCGGACGGACGGTCGCCATCTGGGGGCGTTTCTCCGGGGTCAGGATCTTCCCGTAGATCTGGTCCCCGAAGGCGGGTACCGTCTGGATCAGAAGCCCGGTTTCCGGGTCGATGCCCAGGCGGGTGCAATCCGCGCAAAGGCCTGTATCCAACCGTGCCGCCAGCCGGGGGGCCAGTTCCCGGCCGCAATCATTCGAGAGAAAAAGAAGAATTTCCGGGCATTCTTCCCGTACGAGGTGCGCCAGCGCGCCGGTGTAGGTCTCTTGCCGGTAGTGTTCCAGGCGCCGGTGGTCCATGAACAGGATCCGGTCGGCCCGCGAGGTCCGGAAGAACTCGATATGGGGTTCGAGACGGCTGCCCAGCAGGACGAGGGAAAGGGGCGCCGCCCGTTTCAGGGCGAGGCCCGAGGCCAGGTCCAGGAGAGATCGGGTGGCTCTCCTGAAGGCCTCTGTCCGAAGGTCTCCGAAGAGCCAGACGCCGCCGCCGGAGGGGGGCTCGTGTTGCGGCGAGCCCATTGCGGCCCTCTCCTTTTCGCCATCCACGGTGCCCTCAGCCTCCAAGCAGGTTGCGTTTTACAAGAACATCGAGGATCCGATCCGCCGCGTCCGCGGGCCTGGTCTGGACGACTTGCCCGGAGCGGGAATGCCTCCAGACCGTATAGTCGTCCGCCGCCGTGTGAGATCCCTCCCAGCCGACCCGGCCGAGGTCCACATCGAGGTCTTGCGTCCCCCAGCATTCGACTTCCGGTGTTCCGAAGGCATTCTCCACCGAGCCGAGGGGCAGGGGCCTCGAAACCTGGATCCGGCCGGCTACCGTAATCAGGGCCGGCAAGGGCATGCGCAGGCGTTCCCGGACCCCGTCCAGGCTCCGCTCCACGCGGAGGGTTTGCTCCTTTCGGGAGGCCTTGTCCACATAGGCCGCCATGGGCAGGTCGAGAATTTCCGCCATCTGCGGACCTACCTGGGCGGTGTCGCTGTCCAGGGTCCTTGCACCGCACAGGATCAGCGAAAAGCGGCCGAGCCTTCGGACCCCGGCGGCCAGCGCATGGGCTGTCGCCAGCGTGTCCGCTCCCGCGAAGAGCGGGTCGGCGAGGAGGACCGCCCTGTCGGCTCCGAAGGCGAGGGCCTCCCGCAAGGCCTCCTCCGCCTGGGGCGGGCCCATGGACAGGACGACGACGGCCCCGCCGTGCTTTTCCTTGAGGCGCAGGGCGAGCTCGATGGCCGGCCGGTCATAGGGGTTCAGGATCCCCTCGGTCCTCGCCCGGTCGACCTGAAGGCTGCCTGTGCTCCCCTTGAAAACGGCCTCTCGGGGGACCTGCTTGATGCACACGACCCAAGTCGGCTTCATGGCCTGGATCCCTCCTGCAGATTCCTCGCGATGACCATCCGCTGGATCTCCGAGGTGCCTTCGTAGATCTCGGTGACACGTGCATCCCGCCAGTAGCGCTCGATCGGGTAGCTCTTCGAATATCCGTAGCCGCCGTGGATCTGTACGCCCCGGGAGGCGGCGCGGCTGGCCGATTCGCTTGCGTAGAGCTTGGCCATGGCCGATGCGGACGAGAAAGGTCGCCCCTTTTCCTTCAGCCAGGCCGCCTGGTAGATGAGCAGCCGGGCGGCCTCGATCTCGGTGGCCGTGTCCGCCAGCATGTTCTGGATCGATTGAAACTTTGTCAGCGGGGCGCGGAACTGGATTCGCTGCTGCGCATACTCCAGCGAGACGTCCAGGCTCGCCTGTGCGATGCCCAGGGCCTGGGCCGCAATTCCGATTCGTCCCACATCGAGGGTCTGCAGGGCGATCCGGACGCCGTCGCCGGGCCGGCCCAGCAGATTCTCCTTCGGGACCGGGCAATCGGAGAGGATCAGGGAGGAAACCGGGTTGGAGCGCATGCCGCAGAGATCCTCCAAGGGGCCCACGGAGAAGCCGCGCATGCCGCGTTCGACGATCAGGGTGCTCAGCCCGCGCCTCTTGTCCTCCGGGTCCGTACGGGCCAGGACCACGGCTACGCCTGCGATGGCCCCGTTCGTGACCCAGATCTTGTTGCCGTTCAGGATGTACCGATCGCCGTCCGGGACGGCGGTCGTCTCGGTGGCGGAGGCATCCGAACCGGCGTTCGGTTCGGTCACGCAGAACGCGCCCACGCGGTCCCCGGAGCACATGCCGGGCAGGAGCCGCTGTTTCTGTTCCGTGGTTCCATACGTCTCGATCGGATAGAGGGAGACGCTGTTGTGGACCGTAACGGCGAGCGCGATACCCGCGCAGACCCGGGCGAGCTCTTCGATCGTGACGACATAGCTGAGGGTGTCCATGCCGGCCCCGCCCCATTCCGGGGAGGCCTGGAGGCCGAACAGGTTCATCGCCTTCATCTCGTCCATCAGCTCCCAGGGAAAGCGGGCCTGTTGGTCGAGTTCATGGGCGATCGGGCCGATTCGGCTCGTGGCGAACTCTCTCACCGCTCTTCGCACGACACGCTGTTTCGGGCTGATCTCGAAGTCCACAGCCGTCCCCCATTGGAATGACGCCCGGCCGACAAAGGCGCAGAGGCACATATCCTAGGAGAAGTGCACATCCGGGTCAAGAATAGACCGGGGGTTAATCTTGTCGATTCCGCGGGGGGAGAACCTTGAACTCGATCCTGCGGTTTTTGGCGCGGCCCTCTTTATGACGGTTGCTCGCGATCGGATGGACCTCGCCGTAGCCCTTCGTAACCATCCGGGAGGCCGCCACGCCCTGGGAAACCAGGTACGCCTTTACGGCCTCCGCCCTGTTGAGGGAGATCTTGCGATTGAGTCCTGCCGGGCCTTCGTTGTCGGTGTGGCCCCCGATCTCGATCCGGATGTTCGGGTTTTGGCGGAGGATTTTGGCTACTTTGTCAAGGGCCGGGGATGAGCCCGGCGCGATTTTCGCGCTGCCGAGGCGGAAGCGGATCGTGGGAAGCACCACGTCTCCTCTCTGGACCCGGGAGCATCCGTCTCCGTCGGCCTCGGCCTCCAGGCTCGTGTCCGGACACTTGTCCCGACCGTCGGGCACGCCGTCTCCGTCGGCGTCCACCGGGCAGCCCCGCTTGTCCACAACCGCCCCGATCGGCGTGGCCGGGCACTGATCGATACCATCGAGCAGGCCGTCGCCATCCGAATCGTACGGGCAGCCGTCCTCATGGACCAGGGCTTGCGCGGCCGTGTCCGGACACTTGTCCAGCCCATCGAGAATCCCGTCCCCGTCCTTGTCTCGCGGGCACCCCACCGCATCGACCGTGGCTCCCCGAGCGGTTTCCGCGCATTGGTCGATTCCGTCGAAGACACCGTCACGGTCCTCGTCCGTGGGGCAGCCGCGCTCATCCACCCCGGCCTGTGCCGGCGTGTCCGGGCATGCGTCCTCGCGGTCGTTGACGCCGTCCCCGTCGGAGTCCCTTGCCTTGCGCAGGCGCAGTGCGATCCGGGCCGCCGGGAACGGCCGCTCAACGCGTAACCGGGACCCGCCGGCAGTGATTTCGAGCGTGTTCCTCGTTGAAACCGCCCCCACGCAAGGAGTCGTGAACCCCGGGACGAACAGGATCCAGGCCCCCAATGCCGCCCGGAGGACTCGTTCCACCCGCATCGGCCTCGCCTGTTGCTCCATGTGTTTACCTATGCATGTCCGACCCAAGGCATTCCTACAACAAGTCGGTGAGCGTATCAAGTTTGTCTCCCTTTTCCGTCCGGGCCCGGTCTCGGCCGTACCGCTCGACTTTGCCCGGCCCGCCGTTGTCCGGGCCCCGCCGCTGCTCAACAACGCCCCCCATTGGTCGATTGATCCCTACAGGTCTTCCGGGGCCAGGGCGACGACCTCGTCAATGCGGGAAGCCCCGGCGAGAAGCATGGCCAGCCGGTCGATGCCCAGGGCGATCCCCGCGCAGGGAGGCAGGTCGGAAAGGAAGGCGAGGAATTTTTCAGGCAGGGGACAGGTCTTTTCCCCGCGCGCCCTCCGCCGCTCGTTCGTCTCCTCGAATCGCCGCCTCTGCTCTTTCGGATCCGTGAGTTCCGAGAACCCGTTGGCCAGCTCCAGCCCACCTGCAAAAAGCTCGAGTCGTTCCGCGGTCCTCGGGTCCGCCGGGCTTTTCCGGGCCAGGGATGCCTCGTAGGCAGGGAAATCGAAGAGCAACACGGGCCTTTCCCGGGGCAGGACCGGGACCACCTTCTCGGTGAGATCCCGCTCGAACCGCTCCGGGTTCTCTTCTTCCAGAGGATCCCAGCCCGCGTGCTTGAGGAATACCTGCCGGACGGTCAGTCTGGGCCAGGGCGGTGAAAGGTCGATCGGGTTCCCCCCGTACTCGACGACGGCCTTGCCGGATACGCTCTCGATGACGGCCGCCAGGAGTCGTTCGCAGTCATCGGCCAGGGCGTGGTAGTCCTCCCCTGCCCGGTACCATTCGAGCATGGTGAACTCCGGCAGGTGCTGTTCCCCCCTCTCCGCCTTTCGGAAGCAGGGCCCGATTTGAAAGACCCTGTCGTAGCCTGCCGCGAGGAATCGCTTCATGTGGATCTCAGGGGATGGAAGCAGGAACCCGGCCGCCGTCTCGACAGGGTGGATGTGTTCCTCGGGGATGACCGTGGGGCTGAGGATCGGTGTCGTCACCTCGAGAAAGCCCCGCTCCCGAAAGAATCGTCTCGCCGAGCAGAGGATCCGTTCCCGAAGAACGAGATTGCCGCGTTTCCTTGCGAGGCGGGCCAGGTCTTCCATAGAGGAGGCGTCGGAGGGCCGAATCGTGTCTATTGCTTCACCCGGGAAACATACTGGCCGGTACGCGTGTCCAGCCGGAGGGTTTCCCCTTCTTCGATGAAAAGGGGCACATGAATTTCGTAACCGGTCTCCATGGTGACGGGCTTGGTAGCGCCGGTGGCCGTATCGCCCTTCACGCCCGGATCCGCCTTGACGACCTTCAGGTCGACAAAGGTCGGCAGGGTGATGGCCATCGGCCGGTCCTGAAAGAACGAGACGGTGACTTTGAGGTTGTTGGTCAGGAAGTTTTTCGCCTCCCCCACCACCTCTTCCTCCATGAACACCTGCTCGTACGTGGAGGTGTTCATGAAGCAGTACTGGTTGCCCTCGTGATAGAGGAATTCCATCTCCTGCTCGTCCAGGTCGGCCGGTTCGAAGCGATCACCGGAGCGGTAGCTGCGATCGAATTGTGTGCCGGTGATCAGATTCTTCAGCCTGCACTTGTACAGGGCCTGGCCCTTGCCGGGCTTTACGAAAGAAAAGTCGGTGATGATATAGGGTTCACCGTCGATCTGGATCTTGAGCCCCTTCCGAAGGTCTGCTGCTTCGTACATGGATTCCCCGGTCTGTTTGCGCTAGGAGGCGTTGGGAGTGGGCGTGTTTTCCCCGTCCAGCAGCTTGGCCAGGCTGGGGGTCGAGCCTTCCCGGCGCAGGCGTCTCTTGCGAGCCTTCCCGGCCTTGGATCGCTTTCTGTTGCGAATGCTCTGCGTCTGTTTCCCGTTGGATGCCATTCGTAATCCCTTTCCCTTTCGAGAGGTGCTGTCGAATCGAAGATAATTTTGGAAGTATACGGAATCGTTCAACTTTGGTCAACCTGTCCGGCAGAACGGTCCCCGGTGCGCAATTTCTTTGACTTGCCCCGGCGCGTTTGGTAGCCTTTGACCGGGAGACAACCACAATCAGGAGGTGTGATGGCGCGGCGAATAATGGTCCTTTCTGCGGGGCTGATCCTTTTGATGACCTTGAGCGGATGCGGCTACAACAAGCTGCAGGGTCTCGACGAGGAGGTCAAGTCCGCCTGGGCCGAAGTGCTGAACCAGTATCAGAGGCGTTTCGATCTGATTCCCAACCTCGTCAACACGGTCAAGGGGTATGCGACGCACGAAAAGGAGACCTTGCAGGCGGTGGTCGAGGCCCGTGCCAAGGTAGGACAGATGAAGGTGGATGCGTCCACCCTGGACAACGCCGAGGCCCTGAAGAAATTTCAGAACGCCCAGGCAGGCCTGAGAGGGGCGTTGCAGCGCTTGATGGTGGTGGTGGAACGGTACCCGGAGTTGAAGGCGAACCAGAACTTCCGGGACCTCCAGGTGCAACTGGAGGGCACGGAAAACCGGATCGCGGTGGCGCGGAAAAGGTACATCGATGCGGTCAAGGCGTACAATAAGGCGGTGCGCTATTTCCCCACCAACCTGACCGCCAAGTATATTCTGCACATGAAGACTCGGGAGACCTTCCAGCCTGAGGGGCAGCCGATCGAAAGGCCTCCGGAGGTCAAATTCTAGGAGGATCATGAAGCGAAATTTTCCGCGTACCTTGGGCGGTATTTTTTTCCTCGCATGCCTGTTCTGCCTTCCGCGGGGCCTTTCGGCCCTGGAGGTTCCTGCGCCCGAAGGGTACGTGAACGATCACGCGAATCTCCTTACGGCCCGGCAGAAGGCCGGGATTGAATCCCTGCTGAGGCGTTTCGAGGAGGAAACGACCAACCAGGTGGTCCTGCTGATTGTGCCCTCCCTGGAAGGGGACAGCATCGAGGATTTCAGCATGCGGGTCGCCGAGGCGTGGAAGGTGGGCCAGAAGGGCAGAGACAACGGCGTGATTTTCCTGGTGGCCGTCAAGGACCGCAAGGCGCGCATCGAGGTGGGCTACGGGCTCGAAGGGGTCCTGACCGACGCACAATCGGGCCGGATTTTGCGGAACCTCGTATTTCCCGCTTTTCGGCACGGAGATTATGCGGGGGGGATCCAGGCCGGCCTCGCCGGTATCCTGCAGGCCATTCAGGGGGCCTTCCCGGCGCAGTCGGCCAAAGGGACGGCGCCCACCCGCCGGGCGCGGGCCCGGGTAAGCGGGTTGCTGCTGCCCCTGCTTTTCTTCCTCCTGCTCTTCTCCCGTATGGGCCGATTCTTTCTGCTCGGAGG
>WFRX01000409.1 GCA_015486285.1 bacterium | reverse complement strand
GTCCAGGATGCGGTTGAAATCCTCCACAAAGGCGGCGGAAACGCCTCGATAAATTCTATTGTAATGTCCGGGAATCCTTTCTCCCACATGGGCCAAGGGCAGGAAGAACATCATCACGTCGCGGTGATCCATCGGTCCCATGGTGTCAAGCATCTCGAGTTGGGCCATGATATTCCGGTGTGTGAGCATCGCCCCTTTGGGCGGGCCTGTCGTGCCGGATGTATAGATCAGTACCGCTACGTCCTCGGGCCGGATCCTTTCTTCCGCCCTCCGGGTCAGGCCCGGATCCGCCTCCAGGGCGGCGCGGCCCCTGGCTTCGAGATCTTTTAGAGAGAGAGTCCCCTGTGCGTCCTCCTGCGGATCCCATAGGACCGGGCGGTCGAATCGGGGAAGCCTTTCGAAGAAGGGCGAAAGCTTGGCCGCCTGGCTGGGGTCTTCGAGGAACAGCCACCGGGTGGAGGAATCCTCCAGGATGTAAGCACATTGTTCGCCTAGGAGCGTCGGATAAATCCCGACACTCACGCCGCCGGCGCGGAGAACGGCCAGATCGCAAAGGGCCCATTCCAGGCATGTCCGTCCCAGGATGGAGACCACATCGCCGGGCTGCAGGCCCATGTCGACGAGTCCGGCCGCGATCCCGTCTACCCTCTCGTCTGCCTCCGCCCAGGTGACGGGCCTCCACCGCCCCTCTGTCCGTACGAGATAAGCGGTCCGGTCCGGTGAGATTGTTCTGCGATTACGCAACAGATCGGTGAGCTTTTCCATGTGTCTCATTGCCTGTCAGGGATGCGACAAAGAAAAAGGGCCTGACCCAGGCCCCTTTTACCATCTTTTATATGAAAATTCGTGGCTCGATCATCCGCCCATGATCGAGCCCAGCTTCATGGCGAGGGTCATGTCTCCGCTGATCTTGATCTTGCCGGACATAAAGGCCATCTGCGGGTTGAGCGTCCCGGCGTTGATGGCTTTCCAGTCTTCAATGGCCTGGGTAATGGTCAGCTTGGGGGCGTCCGCCTTGCCCTTGTTGGTCTTGATTTCACCCCCGGCGAGCTCCATGTAATACTCGCCGCCGCCTTCCCCGGTGATCACGACTTGGATCACGGCGTTGATGTCTTTGATTTTGCTTGCTTCATCCGGGTTGGCCGCCGCCTGCTCCGGAATCCATTTCAGATAGAAATCGTCCGGCGTGATGTCCTCTGGGGGTTTCGGTCTGTCAGCCATTCGTTTCCTCCTCTCTAGGTTTGTGGGCTCTTCGCCCTTATGGTTTGAAGAAGGCCGTCTGACAGGATTCGGTCTTTCTCTTTTAATACATTTCCGCCCAACTTTCAAGTGCTTTTCTTGCATTCCCTTGGTTTGAAGTGCTATAAGACCTGTGCAGCCCGGCAGGATTCGGAAGGAGGATGGGAGACCCCCATGGAAGAACTGGTTCGATTCGGAGTTTCCATCAGCGCCCAGCTGCTGGAGCAGTTCGACCGGCTTATCTCGAGGAAAGGATACGTGAACCGGTCCGAGGCGATCCGAGATCTCATTCGGAAGCATCTGGTAGAGCATGAATGGGAACAGGGCGACAAGGAAACGCTCGGTACCCTGACCTTGGTTTACAACCATCATGTTCGAGATCTGCCCGATCGCCTGGAAGACCTTCAGCATGATCATTATCATCGCATCATATCTACGATGCATGTTCACGTGGACGAGCAGAATTGTCTGGAGGTGATGGTCCTGAGGGGCAGGCCGGCGGAGATACGCGCCGTGTCCGACAGCATCCTCAACGTGAAGGGCGTCAAACACGGCCAGTTGGTCATGACCTCCAAAGGGCAGGGACTCGACTAGCGAGAGAGGACCGGAAAATATCGCTGTGTTTCGGGTGAGTTTTCCGGCTCGGCCCTGTTCCGGGTTCCCTCTCCGATTGGCTTGGGCTCCGTTTCTTCCTCCCCCTGTCGGCGCGCACAAATCTCCGACGCAACCCGGAACAGGGCCGGGCCGCGATGGGGTATATGAAAAACAGAAGTAAAAGAATCAAGGGAGATGCAAATGTTGCGTGTATGCGTCTTTGGAAGCGGTGGATGGGGAACGGCGCTTGCTCAGCTTTGCGGCCGCCGCGGCTATCGTGTCGTGCAGTGGGTGCGGGAGCCGGAAGTTCTCGAAGCGATCAACGGCCGGCATCTGAATCCCCTCTTCCTGCCCGATATTCCCCTGTCTTCCCGTATTGCGGCTACGCGGGACGAGCAGGAGGCGCTGGACGGGGCGGACCTTGTTCTGCTGGTCGTCCCTTCGCAGTTCATGCGTGGAGTGGTCCTGCGGATCCGGTACCTTCTGCCCGCCGGGGTCCCGATTGTCTGCTGCAGCAAAGGGATCGAGAAGGGAAGTCTCGAGCTCATGTCCGAGATTCTCACCGGGGAGCTTCCCGGGAAATACCATCCCTATCTCACCTACCTGTCCGGGCCGAGCTTCGCCAAGGAGGTGGCGGAAGGAAAACCGGCGAATGTTACGGTCGCCGGCTGCAGCGAGGAAGTCCGTAAGCGGGTGCAGGAGCTGATGGGCGATCCTTCATTCCGGATTTACACATCCTCGGATGTGGTGGGGGTGCAGGTGGGGGGCGCCGTCAAGAACGTTCTCGCCATCGCGGTAGGGGCGTGTGACGCCATGGACTTCGGCTTGAGCGCCCAGGCGAGCCTGATTACGCGGGGCCTCGCGGAGATTACCCGGCTTGCAGTGGCCAAGGGCGCGAACCCGCTGACCTTGAGCGGCCACGCCGGCATCGGAGATCTGGTTCTCACCTGTACGGGGTCTCTCAGCCGGAACCGGCGCGTTGGGTATGCTCTCGGAAGCGGGGAATCCCTGGAGGACATCGTCAGCTCAATGAAGATGGTCGCCGAAGGGGTGGAAACGGCTCACTCCGTCTGGCATCTTTCCAAAAAGCTGAACGTTTCCATGCCGATATCCGAACAAGTCGCCCTGGTGCTCCACCACGGGAAGCAGGTGGACCTGGCCGCGAGGGAACTCATGGAACGACCCTTGAGAGAGGAACTCGACGGGGATGACCAGTCTGGAGCCCTTTAGAAAATAGCCTCTTCTTTCTTCGGCCTTGCTTTGTTGCCCGGAAACGGGACCGGTTTCAGGTAGGACTGGATCTTCTTGCAGATGACCTCCGGCCTCTTGGCGCTGAAGGCATATATTCGGCGCTGATCCGCCTCTCGGACCGTGATCTTCACGGCGATTCCCTGGTCCCCCGGTACGTTGTACATGATCGAGCCGTCCGTTCCCTTGCGGATGCCCCACCCCAGATAGTCCCCGAGCTGATAGCGGAACACCTCGGCGCTCAGGATATCCGTATATCTGAACTCCTTGGCAAGCAGGTAATAGCCGAACCGGATGCCCCGACCCGAAAGGGTGACCCGTAAGGAAAGGAAGATGTGCAGGACCCACAAGATGAAGACGAAAACCAGGCACAACGTGAGGTTCAAGACGTCGTTCGTCTCTGCGTCCCAGATCGGCGAGAGGAGGTAAAACCCGATTACGATGCCGAAGAAGCTATAAATAAGTATCCGCAGCCAAGCCGGGGCCGTGAGGATCTCCTGATACTCAATCTTGCTCGTACCCTTTGATCGAGCCGAGGAGCGGTGGTGAGGCTTGAGATCGATGATCTTCGATGAAGCGTCCTTCTTCATGATGCCTTTTGCCTCTAATTCTTACGATACGGGCAACTGTTGGAAAAAGCAAGGCCTTTATCGGGCGAGCCTCCGGGGCGGATTTTGCTCTGCCTCTCGCACGGGGCCGTCGCGCCCCTGTCTGGCGGCACGGAGGGCGACGAGCCGGAGGTATCTTTTCCGCCGTTGCCTTGCGTCTTGTATCCAGAGGGCGCTCAGCAGGATGTTGAAGAGCACCATGGCGCCGGCGTACAGGGCGAGGGTCAAGGCCCGTGCCCGGCCATGGGTGGCCATGGCCCGGGCGATGAAATAGGTGTGGATCAAAGTGGAGGGAATGAGACCGGCCATGCTGGAGGTGAGAAAGAATATGGGTCTTACTCCGGCGAGTGCGGCGCCGAAATTGACGACTGCGAAAGGGAGGGGCATGAACCGGGTCTGGACCAGGGGCCAGAACCCGTGGCGTTCGAAGATGTTTTCGGCCCTGCGCAGGCGATCGCCCGTGATGCGGACCACGAAGTCCCGTCCCAGGATCCTGGCGACCCAATAGGCCAGGAAGGCCCCTATAAGAAGTCCCATTATGTTGTACATCGACCCGCAGAGAACGCCGAAGGCGGCGCCGCCTACGAGCAGGGGAACCGGCGGGAGTCCCAGGACGGATACGACGGCGAACAGTCCGATCAGCAGGAATGGTGTCCACCAGGTGCTCCGTAATGTCTCGATGAGAGTGAGCAGGTGCTCGTCGGTGAGGTAGTCGCCGACAGGCGTGAAGCGAACGAGGGCGATTCCCGTCAGAACCAGGGCTATCAACAAGGATACGCGGATCCAGAGGCCGGAAGGAATCCGTCTCTTTTCCGATCGCCACCGTGACATCAGCCGTTCATCCCTCTGCCTCCAGAGTCGCCCGCCACAAACCACATCCGTGACAAGAATTCATGCTACGACATCCGGCAAAAAAGGGGAAGCCGACACGACACGAGGTTTGCATTTTCTCCGGGACATTCGGTAAAAGGGCCTGTTGCATAAACCCAATTTCAGACGCGGGAGGCTTGCCATGGAAGTGACGTTTTACGGGGCCGTGCGGGAGGTGACCGGATCGATGCATCTCCTGACGACGGGCGAAGACCGTATTCTGCTCGACTGCGGGATGTTCCAGGGGCGAAGGAAGGAGACGGAGGAGAAGAACAGAACCTTGCCCTTTGATCCCGGGCTGATCACCAACATGGTCCTTTCGCACGCGCACATCGATCATTCAGGGCGAATCCCGTTGTTGACCCGGAGAAATTTTGCGGGGAGGATCATGACCACCCGGGCGACCGCGGACGCCTGCGGATACCTCCTCCCGGACAGCGCTCATATCCAGGAGTCGGACGCCGCCTACCTGAATTACAAGACCGCCCGGACGGCCCTTGCCGAGATCCGAAAGTCGAAGAAGGCCAAGCGGATATCGAAACGCAGCATGGAAGGGATCAAGAAGTCCCTGAAACAGGACCATAAACTCAATACGGAGGCGATCAGCGCGGTGATCGAGCGTTACCATCTGCAAGGGGTCGAGCCCCTGTATACGATCGAGGACGCTCAGGAGTCGCTTACGTATTTCGATGGCTATCCCTATCGTTATCCGATCACGGTCGGCAGAGAGACCACCTGCACCCTGTACGAAGCGGGGCACATCCTCGGCTCGGCCATGGCGGTTCTCAGCGGGCGGGAAAACGGCCGTTCCTTCTCGATCGGATTTACCGGGGACATCGGCCGGTTCGAAAGGCCCATCCTTCGGGATCCGAACCTGGTATTTGAAGAAAAGGATCGCCGACTGGATCTGCTGATCATGGAAAGCACTTACGGTGATCGTGTCCACGAGCCGGTCCGGGATTTGAAGCCTCGGCTGAAGCAGGTCCTGCTGGATACGCTTGAGCGGGGTGGGACGGTCTTGATCCCCGCCTTTGCGTACGGGCGTACCCAGGAACTGATCTACCTGCTCCATGAACTCTACGACGGGGGCGAGGTCCCCCGGGTTCCGATCTACGTGGACAGCCCCCTGGCGACAAACATTACCCGCGTGTTCGGGGAACACCCCGAGGTCTACGACCGGGAGGCCCACGAGAGATTCCTCGAAAAAGGGGAAAGCCCCTTTTCCTTCAAGGGAATTCGATTTGTCCAGTCCGTGGAGGAGTCGATGGCCGTAAACCGGGACGAGACCCCGCATATCGTGATCGCGGCCTCGGGCATGTGCGAGGCGGGGCGGATTCTACATCACCTGCGTCACAAGATCCACAACCGGAAGAACACGATTCTGATCGTGGGATACATGGCCCGGAATACGCTCGGCCGGCGTATCCTGGAACAGGGCCTGGCCTATGAGGAGTCCGGCAGAAAGGGAGAGCCCCCGATGCTCAAATTTTTCGGCAAGCAGTATCCGCTGAAGGCGAGGGTCGTCAGCGTCGGCGGGTTCAGCGCCCACGGGGACCGGGTGGAGATGCTCCGTTTTCTGGAGCGGTCGAACCTTGCCGTCAAGAGGATCGCGCTGGTTCACGGCGAGGAGGACCAGACCCTCGCCTTTGCCGGGTACCTGAAAGAAAAGGGGTATTCCGTTTCCGTACCCCGGAAAGGGGAGACGATGCGTGTTCGATTGTGAGGTGAAGGCGAAAGCCGCATCAGGCGAATCTCCTCAACAACTCGAATTCGCAGATCCTGGTTTCCGGCTCTCCCTGATCGTCCCGGATCAGGTCTCCGCGGCTGTCGAAGGAAACAAGGAAGTGGCTTCCCGCCGGATTGAGGTCGTCCACGTTCACCGCTCTCAGCCGGTCCTGCACGATGTTCATCAAAGAGAAGTATTCTTCGTCGGTTATGAGCTTTTTACGGAAAGCGTGAAGGGCGCTCATGGACCTGCCGAAGGGGACACCCCCTTCCCGGTGTGTCTCGTCCGGATCACCCCAGTCCGCCCACAGGGTGACGTAGCTCCGATCTTTTCGAAGAATGGGGCTCCCATCCGGATTGCGGTGCTGTTCCTGGAGCGTGTATCTGCCTGTATCCAGGAGGAAGTCCGCCATCTCGATCTTGTGCCCCGCCATGTAGACAGCCCTGGGTGAAATCGTTGGGATGCCCTCGGTACGAAGGTAGGATGCCAAAGCAACCTCCTCGAAGGGACTGTTGTATCCGAACTCCAGGATCCTTCTTGCCCGGATGCTGAAGGGGTCGATGTCCGGTTTCGCACCCACCTTTGAAACCTTCCACACAATCCTTATGTTCTCTTTCGTCGTCGTCTGGTACACCTCGCTCAGGGTCCTCAGTCTTATCCTGGGGGTTGTCTCCCAGCGTTCCGGAAGAAAGTATTCGAAGAGCTCGGGATCGGTGCCGACCACCCAGAGTTTTCCCTGCGTACTCTCCACATTCCCGTAAACGTAGTCCACGCCGAGTATTTGCACGTGGCTCAGGTGCGCCGGATAATCGATCCGGGAAGACATGGCTTTGCCCCTCAGCCTTTCGAGATAGATCCGCTGTTTTCTTTCCCTTCGTTCCCGCTCCCGCTCCGGCGTTCTGCCAAGAAGTTCAAAGTCTACGAGGGCGTACAGGATTTCTCCCTGTCGGTCTCTTGCCAACCCCCGGCCTTTCCTCGGCCGAAGGATGAGATGATGGGGTTTTCGATCGTGGACGATAAAGCCTTTTGTTGCGAGCGTTTTCTCCGCTCGAAGGGTCAAGGCGGACATTTCGTCCGGCGTGAGAAGCCCCTGGTCCGCGGCCTGGACGGCGTCGATGCCCTTTACCCATTCATACACAACCGCGTAGGAGCGGTAAATGTCCAGGGCAAGTTCTTTGTGCGCCTGCACAATCGGCATCATCTTGTAGTCTTTTCTGCCGAGTCTATCCAAGTCTTTTCGTTGCCCGGGGACGTAGATAGCAAGGGGCCTTTGTGTGCAGACAATACCGGGGGATTCCGTTCTCGTGTTTCTCAATTCCATCAACAGGGAGAATTCCTCGAAGGGGCTGTTGAACTCGTAACCGAACGCCTCTTCCAGGAACCCTTCTCCCGGGATGTCCTGGCCCATACGGTTCCACTTGAGAACGATGTCGATGGATTTGCCGTTGGCCGGCTTCGTTCTGATTCGATAGATCGTGCTGGTCCCGCTCAGGCGTGTTGCGTTCGCACGGAACCACTCCTTGTCCAGCCACCAGTTTCCCGGCATCAATGGTTCGATGAAGGGGAGTCCGTGGACCGTGACGTACAGATCGTCTTTGTTGTCCAGGGTGAGGTGGACGTAGGGGGTGTCAAATACGCTGAGTTCTTCCATCCGGACAGGCTGTCCCGGCCCGACGGGCAGCGCTGTTTCATTCCCCATTGCGCCCCCCGATGTCAATGGAAAGCCTGTTGCGGCTGATGGGTACTTTCAAAATGAAGGGCCCACACTCTATGATATTACACATGATATTACACCAACGTCCTCAGGAGTCGATCCCTTCCGCCTTCCCAGACAGACGGCCTTTATGATATAGAATAGAAAGGGCGGCGGAGTTCTTCAATGTCGAACCGCGGATTGCGATGGTCTCCTTCTCGAATTTCGGGGGGAACAAGCATCCCGCGGCGGAAAAGGTGCGGAAGGCTGTCCGTATCGCAAAGGAGAGGCGCCCGGATCTGGTCATTGACGGCGAGATGCAGGCGGACGTGGCGGTCGCCCCTGAATTGATGAAATCCGCCTTTTCTTTCTCCAGTCTGCAGGGTGACGCCAATGTCCTGATCTTTCCGGAACTCAACTCTCGAAATCGATCACGGCCCTCTTTGAAAACCTGTGACATGGGGAGGACAACATGGAAGACAGTATGGGGGTGAAGGTTCTGATCAGGCGTATTGTGCCGGCTGACAAGGTGGATGCTCTCCTGCCGCTTCTCCAGGACCTGCGATGCCATGCGGCGAGGCAGCCCGGCTACATTTCTGGGGAAACGCTCAGGAGGGTTGACAATCCGGGCGAGGAGCTGGTCATCAGCACCTGGAAAAGCCGGGAAGCGTGGCGAGCCTGGCTGACCAGCGACGACAGAGTGGCGGTACAGGAGAAGATCGATCGTCTGCTCGGAGAAAAAACCCACTACGAGATTTACACGTACTGACGCCTTCTTCGGGAAGGCATCCTGTCATCCATTCCGCCGGGTATGCTGTGGGGGCTGCGGGGGGAGGGGATACGACTCTCCCGTGCAGCGACCCCGGAGCGACAGGAGACAATCGATGGGGCTCGAAGGAAGAACGGCCCCGGTGTCCGGGTCTTCGAGGGGAATCGGCCGTGCGATTGCGTTGCGCCTCGCCGAGGAGGAGGCGAAGGTGATCGTGAATTGCCGGTCGAGGGAAAAGGAAGCGGGCGCCATCCTGGGGCCCGTGGACATCCTTGTAAACAACGCGACGATCCACGGGGGCATCTCCCTATAGTCCGATGCATGAACCGGAAGCGCGGATCTTCAAGCCTCATCCCCTTCGGTGGG
>WFRX01000408.1 GCA_015486285.1 bacterium | reverse complement strand
CAATATGCCCATCCTCCATGACGAGCCCCTTCGCCCTGGTCTCGAAACGGATCCGCACGCCCGCCTCCCCGGCCGCCCTTTCCAGGGCCCTCGTCATCCCCCTGCCGTCGAGCTTCATGGTGTGCCAGGTCCGGGGCGCCCCCGGATAGAATGCCGCCGGCTCGATGAATTCCGTCCCCCTCTTCTCGAGCCAGTCGATCGTGTCCGCGGACCTGTCGATCACCCGCCGCACCAGGCGCGGATTCGAAAGGTAGTGCGTGTAGAACATGTGCCGTCGAAAGGCCTCATCGGCGGTAATGCGGATCCCCCGCTCCCGCTGCAGGCGGCTTTCGACCGCAAAGGTCCCCGTGGCAAAGGCCGTTGCGCCCCCGGCGGTCCTCGACCGCTCGAGGACGAGTACGCGGGTCCCTTGCTCGGCCGCGGTCACCGCGGCGGCAAGGCCCGCGCCCCCAGCTCCAATCACGATGAAATCGGCCTGCACAGCGCTCCCCGCCTCTGCTTCCCGTCACGAAAGCAGATACCCGCCGTCCACCACGATGTTGGCCCCGGTGATGAAGTCCGCCGCAGCGCCGGCCAGGAAGAGCACGACCCGGGCGACCTCGTCCGGCTGCCCCATTCGCTTCAGGGGGACCCGCTGTATCCATCCCTGGAGGATGTCCTCCGCCGGGATACCCATGGAGCGTGTCACCTTCTCCCGCGCCGCGTCCGTGCCCGGCGTGGTGATGCCTCCGGGGGAAACCGCATTCACGAGGATGCCGTGAGGGGCCAGTTCCAGGGCCAGGGCCTTGGTCAGCATGAGCACCCCGCCTTTCGAGGCATTGTAGTGGGCGGCCATGCCGTTCGGCCGTATGCCGTCGATGGAGGCCAGGTTGATGATCCGCCCGCCCCGGCCCGCTTCGGCCATGACCGCACCCGCGGCCTTGGCGTACAGGAAGGCCCCCTTCAGATTGATTTCGATGACCTGGTCCCAGAGATCTTCGGGCACGTCCAGCACCGGTACGAGCGGAAAGATGCCCGCGTTGTTTACGAGGATATCCAGCCCCCCGAAGCCATCCACCGCCGCCGCCACCGCCTTGTGCGCGTCCCACGCGCTGCCGGCGTCCGCGCAAAACACCTCCACCGTCCCGCCCTTCGTCCGAATACGTTCCGCCGTCCCCGCCGCCGCGTCCTGGTCGATATCCGCGATCATGACACGGGCCCCCGCCTCTGCGAGACGCAGGGCGATCGCCTCACCGATACCCCGGGCGCCGCCTGTCACAATGGCGGACTTCCCGGTAAGGTCAAAGAGCTGTGCGATAGCCGGAAGTGGCATCCCGCTGCCTCCCCTTCTCATGGATTGCTGGACAGCAGATCTCCTGCATCATACAGTACAATATATAGTACTATAAGAGACGTTTCATGAGGAAACGAACCCATCATACCACAACCCTTTGAGGATTTGGACATGCCGCAAGTCGAAGTCACACGGACCTTTTCCGCAACCCCGGAACAGCTCTGGGACGTATACACAGACCATACCGGCTGGAAGTCATGGGCCGGAATGACCCATTCGTCTCTCCCGGTCCCCGGCAGGGCCGACCGGAACGGAACCGGCGCGGTTCGATGCCTGGGTTCCTACGGCATCAACTCCCATGAAGAAATCCTCGACTTCGATCCCCCCAGGCGCATGACCTACCGGGTCGTCAAGGGAGGTCTCGGCATCACCAACCATCTCGGAGAAGTCCTCTTCGAGCCCGTGGGGGATAAGACGAAGATCGTCTGGCGCTGTCGATTCGACTCCAAGATCCCGGGATGCGGTCCTCTCCTTCGCAGGATCGTGACCCGCGTCTTCCGCACCGCCCTGGAGGGCCTCGCGCGGCACCGCTTTCCGGAATCGCCCTCTATGTGAACACAGGCCGGCTGTCCAGTTGTCAAATCAAGGCAAAAGAAATGTAAAAAAGATGTAAATAGCTGAATTTGTTTATTTTTCTTGACTCGCCCCCCGTCATCTACTATGCTTTCCCTCGTGAGGTGCCCCCTCTCCCGGTGAATCGATCTGTCCGGAAAGGCGCGGTCCTTACCATCGCCGTACCCGAGCACGAGGAGCCCACGCATGAAACCCCTGCAGGCCTTGTTTACTCCCTTCCGAATCGGCTCCATGGAACTGAAGAACCGCCTGGCCATGGCCCCCATGGCAACAGACTTCGCCAACCCGGACGGCACAGTCTCCCAGAGGCTGATCGACTACCTCGAGGCCCGCGCCCGCGGCGGCGCAGGACTCATCATCATGGAGGTCGTGACCGTCGACGAATGGTCTCCTTATGTGCCCAGGACCGTCGCCCTGTGGGACGACAGGTTCATCCCGGGCCTGAGGACCCTGACCGATGCGGTCCACGCGCACGGCGCCAGGATCATCCCGCAGATCGCCCACCCCGGCCCGGAATCCCTGGCCCCTCTGTTCAACGGAACGCAGCCCGTAGGGCCCTCGCCGGCCTTGTGCCACACGACCCGGCAGAAGTGCCGCGAACTCGCCGTCGAAGAGATCCAAAAAATCGTCGAGCAGTTCGGCGACACGGCCCGGAGGGCCCGGGAGGCCGGGTTCGACGGCCTCGAACTGCACGCGGCTCACAGCTACAT
>WFRX01000407.1 GCA_015486285.1 bacterium | reverse complement strand
GATTTCTACGGCGCTGTCGAGATGATGAACAAGAAGCTGGGAGCGAATCCGGTCTGCTGCCAGATTCCCCTGGGGGTCGAGGAAGGCCATCAAGGGGTCATTGATTTGATCCGAATGCGTGGCGTTGTTTGGGACCAGGAGGAACAGGGGGCCACCTTTCGTGACGTGGAGATCCCGAGTGAGCTGGCGGAGGAGGCGTGGAGGAATCGGGAGATCCTGATCGAGAAGATCGCGGAGAATGACGACGACCTGATGGAGAAATACGTCGGGGAAGAAGAGATTACGGAGGAGGAGATCCGCAGAGCGGTCAGGAGGGCGACATTGCGCCTGCAGCTGACGCCCGTCTTCTGCGGAGCCGCGTATCGGAATCGAGGCGTCCAGCCCCTTCTCGACGGAATCGTCGAATTTCTTCCTTCCCCGCTGGACCGCCCTCCCGTGGCCGGGTTCGATCCGAGGGACCAGAGGCCCGTCGAGCGTGAAGCCAGCGTGAAGGAGCCGCTGGCGGCCCTGGTCTTCAAGATCGCCATGGAAGAGGGGCGCAAGCTGAGCTACCTGAGGGTTTACTCCGGGACCTTGAAGTCCGAGGCGGTTGTTTACAACGCGAGTCTCGGAGAGAGGGAGAGGGTGGCCCGGCTTTTCCAGATGCACGCAAACCAGCGCAAGAGGATTCAGCAGGCGGATGCCGGCGATATCGTGGCCGCCGCGGGCCTCAAAACGGTCCGTACCGGAGACACCCTGTGCGACGAGAAGGCGCCCATCGTTCTGGAACCGATGCAGTTTCTGGAACCGGTCATCTTCATCGCCATTGAGCCCAAAAGTATTGCAGACCAGGAGAAGCTTTTTGCCAGTCTTGAGAAGCTTGCGGTCGAGGACCCGACGTTTCGATACCGATTCGACGAGGAATCAGGCCAGACCCTCATCTCCGGCATGGGAGAATTGCACCTGAACGTCCTGGTGCAGCGATTGACGAGAGAGTTTTTCGTGCGGGCGAACGTCGGGCGGCCCCAGGTCGTTTATCGTGAGACGATAACCCGCACGGTGGTGGAACGAGGCGAGTTCGCTCGGGAGATCAACGGCAAGCAGCAGGCCGGGTCCGTCCTGCTGGAGATCTCACCCCTGGCCCGCGGCGCCGGAATCCGGAGCGTCTTCGATTTGCCCGAGGACATCGTGCTTCCTCCGGAATGCGCCCAGGCTGTGGAGGAAGCCTTTCGGGAGTCCTGCGTGAGCGGATCGCTGGGCGGATATCCTGTCGTGGACATACAGGGGAAACTTCTTTCGGCGGAGTACAAAGAGGGGGTATCCACGCCGCTGGGCTTCCGAATCGCGACGGCGACCACCTTTCAGAAGGCCTATGAACGTGCGCATCCCATTCTCCTTGAGCCGATCATGGCTGTGGATATCGTCGTGCCGGAAGAGTATTCGAGTGGAGTCATCGGGGACGTGCAAGCGCGGCGGGGAAGAATCCTTGAGATTCTGCCCAAGAGGCAGATCACGGAGATCCGGGCCTCGATCCCCTTGTCTGAGATGTTCGGATATTCGACGGACCTGCGTTCCGCCAGCAGGGGCAGGGGCACCTTTACCATGCAGTTCGACCGGTTTGACGAAGCCCTGGAAAAAAAATAGGGAGGATTCCCTGCACCCGGTGAAACCCGGGAAGAGCCGGCATGCCGTGGGGATGCGCTCCTCCCGGCATGCCGGCCGGCCGATTTTCAGGTAAACAGCGGCCCTAGAGTTTCTTTTTGAGTTCCGGCGCCGGCTTGAATGAAACCGTTTTGCTGGCCTTGATGTTGATCACCTCGCCGGTTTGAGGATTGCGACCCTTGCGTGCTTTTCGGGCCTTCACGTTGAAGGTCCCGAAGCCTGGGTAGCTGAACCGTTTTTCCTTCTTGATCGCCTTTGCGACCTCTGCGACGGCGAGATCGATGATCTGCCCCGTTGCCTTCTTGCTGACGTCCGCGGATTTGGAGATCTGATGAGCGACTTTGTCAATCAATTCGGCCTTGGTCATTCCCTTTCTCCTCTTCTGTTTGTAAATCGCCTGAAAAAGCCGTAAGCCGTGGCTGTCTGGGGTTTTTTGCCTTCCCATAGGCCCCTTTACGTGCCGTAAGGGAACCAATTTCAGTCTTACATAATATATTAAAACATATATTTCAAGGTAAAAATGGGGTAGATCAGCCCGGAAGGCAAAAAAATTCAAGCGTCGGCTTCAGGGACGCCGCAGTCGTGGAAGACTGCTTTTCCGGGAAAAGAGCTTGCTTCGTTTTCCCCGGTTCGAGTAAAAGAGGAAGTGGGCCTTCGGGAAAAAGGCGCCTCCCTCTCGGAGGGCTGGATGAAGAGAAACGAAACGTTTTTATGGGTGGGCCTCCAGGCGGGGTAGAGGGGTGCGTCGGATGTACGGCGAGTGGAACGACCCGAAAGAGGATCTGGATGCCGTTGTGCTGGCCGGCGACCGGGACGCCTACAAGCCGGTTTGTGAGGAAAACAAGGCGCTCCTCGAGATAGAGGGCGTTCCGGTGATATGCCGCGTCATTGCCGCGCTGCAGCGATGTCGGTACGTTACACGGATTTTCGTCGTGGGGCCCAAAGCGAGAATCGGGCAAGCCCTGGAACGGGCGGAAAGCGTGGCAAAGGGCCCAAAGGAAATCATTCTTCTCGAACAGGGACACTCTCTCCTGGAGAACGGGTGGAATGCCTTTCTCGAGACCCTCTCTCCCGGAAAAACGGACGGAAAGCCCCTGCCGGAGGAGGCCCTACGTGTACGGTACGAGGGCAGGGTGGCCTTGTTCCTGGCGGCGGATATGCCTCTGCTGACCCATTACGAGCTGGAGGAATTCATCGAGGGATGTGACATGCGTCGCTATGACTACGTGGCGGGCACGACCCCCGAAGAGGCCCTGAAGCCGTACTACCCACAGAGAGGGCGACCGGGCATCCGGATGGCCTACTTCCATTTCAAGGATTCGAAGGAACGGCAGAACAACCTGCACATGATCCGGGTTTTTCGCGTGGTCAACACCCGCTATGCCGAGTTGATGTACCGGTTCCGGCATCAGCGGAGGTGGCAGAATATTCTGCTCCTCTTCCGGGAGTCGTTGCGTCTGCCCGAATTGACGCCTGGGATGCTTTTCCGGTTTTGCCTTCTCCATGCATGCCGTTTCCTGGGGCGGACGCCCTGGATACCGCTGAACCGCCTTTGGCGAGGTTTTCTCGACAAGGGCAGGCTTGAGGAGGATATCGGCGCCCTGTTGCAGACACGGTTTGCCATGGCCACGACGACTTACGGAGGCGCGGCCATGGATGTGGACGACAAGGAGCAATTTTCCGCTATCGGCAGCCAGTTTTCCCGCTGGTGCGCCTTTCAGGAGGAACTTCATCGAAGGCGAGAGGAACAACGGGGGGCCTCCGTCAACGGGAAGTATTCGGGTTGAGATCAGGGAGAGCCGTGGGTCCCGTTGTACCTCGGGAAATGGTCGAAAACATCCTGCCGGAAGGAGCGTTGTCGAGTATGGAGACCGAAAGAGCCGCGGGGAGTCGCTGGAAGATCGGGTGCGCCGGATTCTCGCGAAAACTCCCTGAGTACTTTCAGAAGTTCAACCTGGTAGAGGTTCAACAGAGCTTTTTCGATCCTCCCGCGGAACGTACTTTCGCACGGTGGCGCAGGCAGGCCCCGGATGGATTTGTCTTCTCCCTTCGGGCCTGGCAGCTGATCACACATCCGCCGACCTATCCAGGGTACCGGAG
>WFRX01000406.1 GCA_015486285.1 bacterium | reverse complement strand
GGGAAGACAGAGGCCCCGGAACCGCCCGCCCGGGCCATGCCGTCCCGCCTGGAGATCCTGAAGGGATCCGGGGAGCCCGGGGGACTGCAAACAGGGGAGGCGAGATTCGCGGGCCACGCGCCGCAGGGAGAAGCAGCCGCGGCGGCGGGCAGGGAAGGGGCATCGTATAAGGTGGAGGCCCGCCTCGATCCGCCTTCCGGTCCCCCGCCCTCGCATGCATCGTCGCTCCGGCAGACCCCCGCTCCTCCGGCTCAGACCGCTGCCGCCGGAACCTTCCGGATCTTTCGGAATGCCGTTCACCTCCGCATCGAGGACGAAAAACTGGGCTCCATGCGATGGAAGATCCACCTGAACGGGAACGGAATCAGGGCGGAGGCCCTTGTGGAAACCGCCCGGACCCAGACGCTTCTCCACAATCACCAGCATTTCCTCGAATCCAGGCTGCATGCCGTGGGTGTCGAGGTGGAGGGCCTCGACGTCTCGGTCGATCAGGGCTCACAGAATCTTTTTTCTTCTTTCGAGCGACACGCTTCCGGAGCAGCCGGCACGCTGACATTGGAGCCGTTCTTCGGAACAGGCAGGGAACCGTCCGTACTCACGCTTCCCGCAAACCCGGACCAGGGGCTGGACCTCTATGCATGAGATGCACGTTGACGCCACATGCAGACCGAGGTTCGCCCGTCCATCACGGAGGTAAAAATCATGATCCCGCAAATCGGCGCCACCACCGCCGCCGGCGCCTCGTCATCGAAGAAGCCCGATGCCCTCGGAGAGGATGTTTTTCTTGATCTGCTCGTCAGCCAACTCAAGAACCAGGATCCCCTCGAACCCATGAAGGATACCGAGTTCGTCACCCAGTTGGCCCAGTTCAGCGAACTCGACGAAGTACGCGCCATTACGAGCGGGCAAAAAGATCTGCAGGCCTACATGGCCTCTCTGAACAACTTTTCCTCTGTGTCGCTTCTCGGCAAAGAGGTCGCCTTTGCGGGAGATCAGGTAACACACCAGGAAGGCCTGCCGTCAGAGGTTCGGTTCGACCTCCCGGCGGAAGCCGCCCTGGTCACGGTCAAACTGTATGACCCGCAAGGGCATCTCGTCCGCACCATCGACAAAGGCCCCATGGCGGCCGGCAGCCATATCGTGGGCTGGAACGGCGCCGACGACACGGGACAGCCCCTTCCGGCCGGCGCCTACCGCTGCGAGGTGACGGCCAGGGACGCGTCGCAGAGCAACGTTCCCGTGACATTGAAGCAGCAGGGCGTGGTTCGGGAGGTTGTTTTCGAAAACGGGGCGCCTTCGGTGCGTGTGGGTGAACGTTGGATTCCGCTGTCTGAAGTTCAGGGCATCCAGATGGCTTCCCAAAGGTAAAGAGGCTTAAAACGACGGACCCCACCAGAAAGGGAGGACAGTTGAAATGTTGACTTCTTTGTTTACAGGCGTAAGCGGCATGAATGCCCACATGGACGAATTGAGTGTAATCGGACACAACATCTCGAACATGAACACGTACGGCTTCAAGGGAAGTCGATCCTATTTTGCCGACCTCCTCTCCCAGAGCCTGGAGGGGATCTCCGGGCCCAACCAGATCGGGGCCGGTGTGGAGTTGAACGGGGTGATCAAAACCTTCTCGCAAGGCGCCTTCGCAACCACGGCCAGTCCCCTCGACCTGGCCCTCGACGGCAGCGGATTTTTTGTCATGAAAGCCCCGAACGGGGCCAGCTACTACTCGCGGTTCGGCGGATTCCAGCTCAATCAGGACGGATACCTCGTTGACCCGTCCGGGATGTATCTCCAGGGGTACGGGGTGGACAGCCAGGGGAACCTCCTGACAAGCCTGGACAGCCTCCAGATTCTCAGGACCAGTTATCCGCCGCAAAGGACGCAGAACCTCGCCGTCGGCGCCAACCTCGACGCCGGCTCAACGCTCCTGGACCCCGCCACGACACCCTTCGATGTGAACGATCTGGACGGAACCACGAATTTCCAGACAACCGTCACGTTCCACGACTCCCTGGGGAACGAGCACCCGGTCACCCTGTGCTACCGGAAGACCGCGGAAACGGCGACCGGGAACCAGTGGGACTGGTATGCGGTGATCGATGCGGCCGATGCGGCCAGCGGAAGCGCGGAGGTCGGCGGACAAGGCACCCTGCAGTTCGACACGACGGGCGCCCTCGTGAGCCAGGCCACCACCACGAGCGATTTCAGTTTCTCCGGCGGTGCGGAACCGAACCAGGTCATCGCCTTCGATTTCGGGTCCGATATCTCGAGCGGGGGCAGCGGACTGGACGGGGTCACCCAGTATGCGGCCGACTCCGGGGTCTACAGCCTCAACCAGGATGGATACGGCCCGGGCAGCCTTCAGGGAATCACCATCGACAGGGCGGGAACCTTGACCGGGTCCTTCGACAACGGCAGAACCGGCACCCTGGGACAGATCGCTGTGGCCAATTTTGCAAGCCCTTCCGGCCTCCAGTCCGTGGGTAAGAACCTCTTCGCCGAGTCCCCCGATTCCGGTCCGGTCATCATCGGAACGGCCGGCGACCAGGGCCTGGGACACATCAAATCGAACACCCTGGAGCTGTCGAACGTAGACCTTGCCACGGAATTCGTGAATATGATCACCGCACAGCGGGGATTCCAGGCAAACTCCAAGATCGTTACCACCTCGGATGAGATCCTCGCCGAACTCGTCAATCTGAAACGATAGCCCTCCTTGCCCCGGTGCCGGCGGTTTCCCGCCAAGGCCGTTATCTCCGCGGTCTTCAGGCGGGGGACCGCCGGCACATCGTGCCGGGGAATTCCCTTTCCCTCTGTCATTATTCTGACTGTTCCCACCGGAAAGCTTGACTCCCGGCGCTCCCTCCATGTGAAAATTCTCCTTTGAATACAATTAGATATGCTTTCAACCGGGTTGGCATAAGGGTTGCTCTCTCTGCGGGTGCCATTCATGAACGTGTACCCCCATCCGGCTTAAGGAGGCTGTCATGGCACCGGAGGAAACCGTAGCGGCGCCCGAAGCGCCGCCGCCGAAGAGCAAGAAGATACTCTTTATCGGCCTGGCCGTCGGATTCCTGGTCCTTGCGGGGATCAACGGCGTACTCGTCTGGAAAGTGGTTTCCGACCATCCCGCCGATGCGAAGGTGGTCGAGAAAGAGACCAAGGCGGCACCGAAAGAGGAAGAAGGATTCATGTACTCGCTGGATCCTTTCATCGTGAACCTCTTTGATGAGAAAGGGGTCCGGTACCTGAAGGTCCGGCTGGACGTCGAGGTCTGGGATACCACAGAGGAAGAGATGGTCAAGAAGACCCCCAAGATCCGCGACAGCCTGATCGTCCTGCTGTCGAGCAAGAAATACGAGGAGATCGGGACCCTCGAGGGGAAGGCCCGGCTTCGCGAAGAGATTCTCTACCGCTTGAACCGGATCCTTGGAGAAGGCAAGGCCAAGGAAGTCTATTTCACAGATTTCGTGGTGCAGTAACGACATGGGAAAGCTGCTGACGCAAGAAGAAGTCGATGCCCTCCTGCAGGGCCTCTCCGACGGGGAAATCGAGACCGAAGGCCCGGAAGAGACCGGCAGTCGGGAAGTCCTGCCTTACGACTTTTTCAGCCAGGACCACATCCTCCATGGTCACATGCCGACCATGGAAATCATCAATGAGAAGTTCGCCCGGCATTCCACCACCTCTCTGTTCGGGTTCATGGGCAAGACGATCGAAGTCTCGGTGGGCGGCTTCGAACTCGTCAAGTACGCGGAGTTTCTCAGGAGCCTCCCGGAAAGGGCCGCTTTCAACGTATACGGGATGGATCCTCTCCGCGGATCCTGCCTCTTTTTCTTCGACGCCAAGCTGATCAGCCTCGTCGTGGACGTCCTCTTCGGAGGATCCGGCAGGTTGCCTGTAGAGATGCTCGGCAGGGATTTCACGACCATGGAGTACCGGGTCATTCGACGGCTTCAGGATCTGTGCTTCCAGGATCTCGGGAAGGCCTGGTCCGTCGTGGGCGAGATGTCCTTTCGCACCCTTCGCTCCGAGACAAACCCGCAGTTTCTCAACATCGTCCCCCACGACGAGATCGTCATGTCCAGCGTCTTCCAGGTGGACATGGAACACGGGCAGGTCATGATGGGCTACTGCATTCCCTATGCCTCCCTCAATCCGATCAAGGACCGGCTGTATGGAAACCCCGCCCCCAAGCATGCCCGGATCGATACATCCTGGAAGGGGGGCTTGACCGAACATCTCCGGACGGTTCCCGTCGAGCTGAGCGTTGAACTGGGCAGCTCGGAAATCACGCTTCGGGACCTCCTGAACCTGAACGAAAACGATATCCTCCCGATGAACGTCGGGACGAACGATCCGATGGTATTGAAGATCCAGGACGTTGAAAAAGGCAGGTGCATGGCGGGCCAGCGGAACGGCAATTATGCCGTCGAAATCCTTGCCATAGACGCAACCCCCACGAAGGAGAAAAGCGGTGGATCCACAAGAGGGACCCAAAGTTTCCATGACCGAGGAGGAGATCCACTCGACCGAGGCATCTTCGCCGGAACCCCCTGAGGCATCGCCCGAGGCGATCCCGGAACCGGCGCGGGAGGGGCTTTCGGTGAACCTGGACCTGATCCTCGATCTTCCCGTCACCGTTTCCATCGAACTCGGCAGGACACGTCTGCCGGTGGAAGAAGTCCTGCAACTGGGACAGGGCTCCGTCGTGGAACTCGAAAAACTGGCGGGAGAGCCCCTGGAGATTCTCGTACAGGGACGGCCCATCGGCAAGGGAGAGGTCGTCGTGGTGAACGAAAAATTCGGTATACGCCTTACAGACATCATCAGTCCCGTGGAAAGGATTCAGCGACTCGGATGAAGGCCCTGGCGAAACCCCTGTGCTTCATACTTCTGGCCCTGCTCCTTGCTTCCGTCGCTCCGGAAGCGGAAGGAGGGGAAAAAGCGGCCGGTCCTCTCGACCCCCGGGCGCAGACCGAAGACGACGGCCTGTCCCGGAGGGGCGCCCAGATCACCGCCTTTTTCCTCCTCCTCGGAATCGTCGCTTACGGAGCGGTCGCCTGGCAGAAGAGGCGGGGAAAGTCGCCGGGCACGACCATCCAGGTGGTTGCCGTCAAGCCCCTGGGACAAAGGGAAAAGGTGGCGGTCCTGGAAGTCCTCGGGGAGAGGATGGTCGTCGGGATCACCGCTCACCGGATCTCCCTCCTCCACCACGGGGTCGCCGGCCTCGCCGGGGGAACGGGGCAGGAGGACCGGAAAACGTGAAACGGTGGACACCCGCGCTGACCACTCTCTTCCTCCTCTGCCCCGGCAATGCCTGGGCGGCGGGCTCCTCATTGCTGGACGCGCTGCAGTCCACGGGCTATTCCAGCGCCGTCAAGGTACTGCTGGTCCTGACGCTGATCAGTTTTGTGCCGGCCCTGGTGCTCAGCATGACCTCTTTCACGCGTCTGGTGATCGTCTTCTCCCTGCTGCGACACGCCATGGGCACCCAGCAGGCCCCGCCGAACCAGGTCATGGTGGGCCTGGCCCTTTTCCTGACCTTCTTCGTCATGCGTCCGGTATGGGTCCAGGTTCACGACCAGTCTCTGGAGCCCTACCTGGACGGGACCATCCAGGAGCAGGAAGCCCTGGAGAAGGCCCTTACCCCGTTCCGCACATTCATGTTCCATGAAACCAGAAAGAAGGATCTCGGCCTCTTCGTCGAGCTCTCCCACACGACCCCTCCCCGGGAACTGGCCGACATTCCCACATCGGTACTTGTTCCGGCCTTCATCACGAGCGAACTGAAAACCGCCTTTGAAATCGCCTTTCTGCTCTATATCCCTTTTCTGGTCATCGATATGGTGGTAGCGAGCGTCCTCATGTCCATGGGAATGATGCTCCTCCCGCCGGTCATGATCTCCCTGCCTTTCAAGTTGATGCTCTTCGTACTGGCGGATGGATGGAATATGGTCGTGAAATCACTCGTCGAAAGCTTTTGAGAATGGGCAACGAACTGGTGGCACAAGTGACAACCGAGGCGCTGAAGACGATTCTGTTCGTCTCCGCGCCCCTGCTCTCCATCGCGATCGTGGTCGGACTCGCGGTAAGCATCCTGCAGGCCATCACGCAGATTCAGGAAATGACCTTGACCTTCGTGCCGAAAATTCTGGCCCTCATGGGGGGTCTTTTCCTTTTTTCACACTTTATGATCAGCCGCCTCGTCGGCTTTACACAGGATCTCATTCAGATGATTCCGCTCATCCTTCGGTGATGCCTCATGTCGGAACTGCTCATGGAACACGTCCTCGCATTCGGCTTCGTGCTGATACGCATCGCGGCCATCCTGTTTGCCTTGCCCATGTGGAGCGGGCGCTTTCCCGTCGCATGGAAGCTGACGGCGGCGCTCTGGCTGAGCATCCTCTTCGGATTCATCGTACCGGTGGACGCATTGCCCCAGACCCTGACCATGAAGCTGGTCGTAATCGGCGGTCTCCGGGAATTCCTGACCGGCGCCCTCCTCGGCTTTCTCGTCCGGCTCTTTCTGGCCGCCATCACGCTCGCGGGTCAACTCGCAGGCTTCCAGATGGGCCTGGCCATCGCCAACGTGATCGATCCGGCGACGAGCGACCGGTATTCAATCGTCGCACAGTTGTTGAACTTGACGGCTCTCTTCGTACTTCTTGAGATGGACGGACACCTGATGGCTGTACAGGTCGTGGCAAAGAGCTTCGAGTGGATCCCTCCCTTCTCCGGGGCCATACGCGGCGAAGTGTTCCACGATCTTGTTCTGTCGGGCGGAACGACGATGTTCCGGGTCGCCCTTCAAATCGGGTGGCCTGTCAGCGTGGCCCTGCTTCTGGTCTACCTCGCCATGGCGCTTCTCGTTCGCGTGGCCCCGCAAATCAACATGCTCATGGTCGGATTTCCGATTACGATTTCGGTCGGCCTGATTGTGATTCTCCTGGGTGTTTCTCCTTTCATCGTCGGAACGGAACGGATCTTTCAGGACGCGTTTCTCGCTGTAGAGCGGCTTCTCGCCGCCTTGGGGACTTGAGATGGCGGAACAGACGGGCCAGGAAAAAACCCAGCCGGCGACCCCGCGCAAGCGCGAGAAGGCCCGTGAAGAGGGTCAGGTCGCCAAAAGCAGGGAGATCAACTCCGTGATGCTGCTCGGGGGCGCCCTCGGAATCTTCGTCCTCTTCGGGGATGCATGGATGCACACCTGGACCGAAACGATGCGAAAGGGGCTGGACGTCTTCTCCATCGTGGGCATGGACGAGGGTTGGGGCGTACTGGGCCGATACTGGCTCCACAGCCTGCTCGTCATCCTTGCGCCCTTCCTGATTCTCTTTCCTCTCCTGGCCCTCGCCGCCAATCTCCCGCAGGTGGGGTTCCACATCACCCCCAAGGCGCTCAGCCCGAAGGCAAATCGAATCAGTCCCCTTTCCGGGGTGAAGCGGCTCTTTTCCGTAAACGGACTCGTGGAGACCCTGAAGAGCCTCGCGAAAATCGTATTGATCGGCTGGATCACCTACGCCACGCTGCGGCCGGAGATGCGCTCCCTGCCGCTGCTGGCCATCCGTCCCCTGGGGGCGGCCCTGTACTACGCCGCAACCATCGCCTTCAAGGTCACGATCCGGGTCTGGATCGCCCTGGTCTTCCTCGCGGTTCTCGACTACATGTTCCAGCGCTGGAACTACGAACGAGAGCTTCGCATGACCAAGCAGGAAGTCAAGGAGGAAATGAAGGAAACCGAAGGGGATCCGCAGGTCAAGGCGCGAATCCGGAGCGTCCAGATGACCCAGGCCAGGCGGAGAATGATGCAGGAGGTCCCGAATGCCGACGTGGTCATCACCAACCCGGACCACGTGGCCGTCGCCCTTCGATACGACCGCCTCAAGGAGTCGGCGCCCGTCGTGGTCGCCAAGGGCGCCGGGTGGCTCTGCGAGAGCATCAAGAAGCTTGCCCGGGAGCACGGCGTACCGATCGTCGAGAAGCCCCCCCTTGCAAGACTGCTTTATCGGCAAGTGGATCTCGGCCGGGAAATCCCGGTGGAAGTCTATCGCATCGTGGCAGAGGTACTTTCGTATGTCTATCGACTCGGGAGAAACGTAAGAGATGGCGCAACCGACGGCTGAACCGTTCCTTCCTGTGTTGCACGAATGGCGAAAAGGGGTGCAGCTCGCGCTGCCGGTGGGCGTTATCCTGATTTTCGGCATCATGATTCTGCCGGTGCCCGCCTTCCTGATGGACTTTTTTCTGACCATCAGCATCACCTTGGCGATCACGATCCTTCTCATCGGTTTCTTCGTGGACAGGCCTCTGGAATTTTCGGTCTTTCCCGCCGTCCTGCTCGTAGCCACACTTTTCCGCCTTTCCCTGAATATCGCCACGACCCGGCTCATCCTTCTCCACGGGGAACAGGGGCCCGAGGCCGCCGGTAGGGTCATCGCCTCCTTCGGCCAGTTCGTGGTCGGCGGGGAATACGTAGTGGGGCTCGTAGTCTTTGTGATCCTCGTCATCATCAATTTCGTGGTCATCACCAAAGGAGCGGGACGAATCGCGGAGGTGGCGGCCCGGTTTACCCTGGACGCGATGCCCGGCAAACAAATGGCCATCGACGCCGATCTGAATGCGGGCCTGATCGGCGAAGCCGAGGCGCGGGAAAGACGGGAACGGATATCCAAAGAGGCGGATTTTTACGGCGCCATGGACGGGGCCAGCAAATTCGTACGCGGCGATGCGGTTGCCGGGATCATCATCACCGTGGTGAACATCCTGGGCGGTCTGGCCATCGGCGTGCTCAAACAGGGCATGCCGATCGGGGAGGCGGCCCAGACCTATACCCTCCTGACGGTCGGGGACGGTCTCGTGTCCCAGATCCCGGCCCTCTTCGTCTCGACGGCCGCCGGCATCGTGGTCAGCCGGGCGGCAACCGAGGGCGATTTCGCCAGCACCGTTCAGAAACAGGTCTTCGGCAACCCGACGGTGCTGTACCTTGCGAGCGTGATTCTCGTATTTTTCTCCCTCATTCCCGGCCTGCCGCACCTGTCCTTCCTGTCCCTCGGCGGAATCACGGCGTTTCTCGGGTACCGCGCTTCGCGCGCCCAGGCGGAGGCGGTCCCTGACGCCGAGCCGGAAGACGCCGACGAAGAGGCCCTTGTGCAGGTCGAGCCGATCGATCTGGTCGCCCTGGACCTGGGCTATCAACTCGTCTCCCTTGTCGACAAGTCGCAGGGCGGCTCTCTGCTTGAACGGATACAGACCCTTCGACAGCAGATCGCCCGCGACCTCGGCTTGGTGGTCCCTCCGATCCACATCAAGGACAACCTCCAGATCGGCCCCTCCGAGTACCGCATATACATCAAGGAAACCGAAGTGGCGAGGGGAGAGGTTCAGCCGGGCACTTGTATGGCCATCAATCCGGGGACCGCGCAACCGGGCCTGGAAGGGATCCCGGCACAGGAGCCCGTGTTCGGTCTGTCCGCGATCTGCATCCCGGAGGAAGACAGGGAAAAGGCGCAGATGATGGGCTACACCGTTGTGGATGCCGTGACGGTGCTGGTCACGCACTTGTCCGAGGTGCTTCAGCGATATTCCCAGGAGTTGCTCACTCGGCAGGATGTGCACGCCCTGCTGCAGGATGTCGCCCGGGAGAACCCGAAAGTCGTGGAAGAACTCGTGCCCAACCCCCTGCCTCTGGGCGTCGTGCACCGGGTCCTCCAGCACCTGCTCGAGGAGAGGGTCTCGATTCGCGACCTGCTGACCATCCTCGAGGCACTCGGCGACCACGGCCACACCACACGGGATCCGGAACTCCTCGCAGAGTATGCCCGCCACGCCCTGGCGAGACAGATCAGCAGGCAACACAAGAACGAAGACGGAACCCTGCCCGCGATCATCATGGCTCCCCAGTGGGAAGAGAAGATCTCCAGTACACTCGTCTCGACCGATCAGGGCAGCTTCGCGGCCCTGGAACCGGATGAGGTGCAGCGACTCGTCCGGGATGTGAGCAAATCGATGGAGGAGGTCAGTCAAACGGGACAGATCCCCGTCCTGCTGACCACCCCGGAGCTCCGCAGGCACGTGCGCAGGCTCCTGAGCCGCTTTCTTCCGACCTTGTCGATTCTCTCATACAACGAAATCGCACCGGACACGCGTATCCTGGCCGTAAACCGTTAGAGGCGGACGATGCTTGTCAAAAAACTGTACGGAAGCAGCATGAAGAAGGTCCTGAAACAGGCCAAGAGTGAACTCGGGGAGGACGTGGTCATCCTCTCCCAGAAGACCCTGCCGGAGGGAGAGATCGAGCTGACGGTGGCCGTGGAGCCCCCCCGGGGATCCAGGTCCCGCGATACGAACGGCCTGGAAGAAGAGATTGGAGAGATCAAGCAGATCCTTCTCTCTCTCGTGGAAGAGCAGGAGGTCTTACGTCTCGGAAAGGCGGCCTTGTTCCTCTATCAGGAGCTGAAGCAGAAGGGACTGAGCAAGAAGATCGCCTATCAGGTCGTCCAGGAGCTTTCACAAGGGATCGAACCCGACGAGCTGATGAAGAAGGAGGTCATGGAAAAGGAGCTTCGGCGGTTCTTCTGCTCCCGGATCGCCACCACGGAGCCCCTGGCCGAGGAAAAGCTCTGTATCGGCCTGCTGGGACGCACCGGCGTGGGCAAGACCACGACCCTGGCGAAGCTCGCCTCCATCGAGCGGTTCCAGCGAAAGAGGCGTGTCGGACTCATCAGCCTGGACGGGGAGAAGGTAGGTTCCACAGAGGAACTTCAGCGAATCGGAAAAATCCTGGACGTCCCGGTCGCCGTCGCCTACGAACGCAAAGAACTCTCCAAGGTCTTCGAACTCGGAGACCGGGTCGACACCCTTCTCGTCGATACGCCGGGCAAGAGGCTGGGCGAAAAGGGATTGCGCGAAAAACTCTTCGACATGATGACCCTGTGTCCTCATGCCCAGTTTCACCTTCTCCTGAGCCCCCACTACCGGAAAGACGTCCTGCTGGAGGATCTCGAAACGTACGACCGGCTTTCGCTGAAAAGCGTGATCCTCGCCAAGATGGACGAAACCCGTCAGGTAGGGAGCCTGATGGACGCCATGCTGTCTCACCCGGTTCCCTTGTCCTGGATGACCACGGGCCAGAACATTCTTCGCGACATTCTACCCGTCAACAGGGGAATGCTGTTGGACATGATGATGGAGGCGTGACACATGGCGGCGGGAAGACAAAGAGCGCAGCGTACATCCATTTACGCCGTCACGAGCGGCAAGGGCGGTGTAGGCAAGACGAACATCGTGTTGAACCTCGCCCTGGCGCTGACCGATGCAGGCAGGAAGGTGTTGATCGTGGATGCGGACCTGGGTCTCGGAAACCTGGACGTGCTCCTGGGCATCCGGCACACCTACACCATGGAAGACATCCTTGGGCAGAGGTGTTCTCTCGAGGAGGCTCTCGTGGAGGGGCCGAAAGGGGTCAAGCTCCTGGCCGCCGCCTCGGGGGTCGAGGAACTCACACGTCTCGACACGGGCCAGAAGATGCGCGTCTTTTCCCTCTTTCACAAACTGTGCGATCAGGCGGACACGATCCTTATCGATACAGCGTCCGGCATCTCTTCGAACGTGATCTTTTTCAGCAGTCTCGCGGACCGGATTCTCCTCATGGCCACACCGGAGCCGACGTCGATCACGGACGCCTATGCCACCATGAAGGTTCTCTCCCTGATGCCCGGCGAACAGGATTTCCGCCTGATGATCAACCAGGTGGAGTCCGAACGGCAGGGAAGGGAGGTGTATCGGACGTTGCGCAGGGCGGCGGAGCATTTTCTCAAAATTCGTCCGGCCTGGTTCGGGTTCGTGTCCAGGGACCGGAACCTGCAGCGGGCCGTTTTTTCGCAAACACCGATTCTGGAATTCCAGCCTGACAGCCGGGCTTCTGCGGATATCCGCTCATTGGCGGCGACTCTGATGGCCTCCGACACCGCCGGGGAGGGCAGAGATTCCGGGCCGAAGCGGAGCCATCCCGCGGCGGCGCGGCAGGAAATCGGGTGACGGCGCTGAGAGGAAGAGAGACGATGAAAAAGGCTTCTGTGGCGCGTTTTCGGGATCTCCAGGGGGAAGAGGAAGAATCCGTCCTCGCATACCTTCCCCTTGTGAAATGGATTGCCTACCGCCTCGCGGTCCGTTTGCCCTACAACCTGGAGATGCAGGACCTGATCAGTGCGGGATCCCTCGGCCTTCTGCAGGCGATGCGGGATTTCGACCCTTCCCGGAAAAACCGTTTCGAGACGTACGCCTCCATCCGGATTCGAGGCGCCATGCTCGACGCGATCCGGGAGCAGGACTGGACACCCCGGTCTTTCCGCGATCGGTACAAGAAGTACGTCCAGAGCATCCAGGCGCTCGGGAAAAAGCTGGGACGGCCGCCGGAAGATGACGAAATCCGCGAGGAACTGGGGCTCTCGCAAAAACAATACGAGGCCTTTCTGGTGCGCGCAAGGCCTCTTTCCTTCCTGAGCCTGGAGGACATGCACCTGTCGCCGAAGGCCGTAGAAGAGTGGCTGGAGAAGGGGCCCCGCGACAAGACCATGGACCCGGGCCTGGCGGCGGAGTATCAGGAGGTCCGCGACATCCTGGCCGATGCGATCGATTCCCTCCCGGAGCGGGAGGCACGGATCATTCAGCTCTACTACTTCGAGGAACTCAACCTGAAAGAGATTGGAAAGGTCCTGGGAATCGGGGAATCCCGGGTCTGCCAGCTCCAGGCGCAGGCCCTGATGCGTCTGAAGGGGAAACTCGACAAGGAGGAGTTGAACCGGTGACCACCCTGACCGGAATCGTGGTCGCCTGCGCGCCCTTCCGGGCGCCTGATCGCAGGAAGAAAGGGGGTGAGTCGGATGATCGATGTGTCGGACAAGATCGGAGGCATTGCCTATCCGGTACAACACCCGGACCGAATCCATGAAATCCGGAAACAAAGGGAAACGATCAAGCGCGATGAGTCCAATGAAAGAAGAAGAGACGGAAAGAAGAAAAAAAAGCCAACCGGAGACCATCGTCTCGATACGCGTGTTTGACGCAGAACAAGGAGTTTCTCATGAATCCTCTCCTATTGATCGGCTTTGACCTTGTCGTGTCCGCGGTCCTGATCCTGCTCTCCATGTACCTGATCTGGACCCGGGTACAGTCGCGCCTGGAGGCGCTCGGCGGCAAGACGAGCGACTCCGGCATCCCGGCTACGCCGGACAAGGGCGGGGCAAAAAGGCCGCGTCCCCCCGAAGACGTTCCCGGGGATCAGACGTTCGAAAACATCCCGCAACAGGCTGCCGTGCTGCGCCGGAAGGGGTGCAGCCTGGAGGAAATCTCCCAGCGCCTTCGCGTACCGACGCGGGAGGTCGAAATGGTCCTGGCCATCTCCGAGATGACCCGGAACGAAGCCCCCGGCGCGGGCATGTCGGCGCCCTTCGGACTCGATCCGAAGACGGCGCATCCCGCCTGAAGGGCCGAAGGCGAAGGCGGGGGATCAGGCGCGGGAAGCCTGCGCCGCGGACAACCAGCCAACAAAGGACAGAAGCTCGATGTCGCCCATAGAGAAAGGCGCGTTCAGCCTGCAGGGAGTGAAGCCTTCATCGGCCCAGGGACCGGACCCCGCGGTTTCCCGTGTCTTGAAAGACGGCAACAAGGTGGTCTTCCGGGTCCTGGAAGCCCTCCCGGAAAACCGGTACCGTATCCTGGTTCGGGAACAGCCCGTATCCGTACAGAGCCGCATTCCCCTCGAAGAAGGGGCAAGGTATCTCGCGGAGATCCAAATCCGCGGGGGCGCCGTTCGGCTCTTGTCCAGCCCCATACCGGTCAACCTCCTGCCAACCACGCCGGCCCATGGCCGGCTGGTCAAGACGCCCATCGCCTCGCTGTTGCGCCTTCTGGCCGCGGACACGCCGCTGCCGGCCGGCTTTCTGACCGACTGCCGCACCGCCGCCGCGGTCCGCGAGGCCTTCTTGAATTGCGGCCTCTTCTATGAGGCGAGGGTTCGGGAAGCCCTTCGCAAAGGTTCGGTTCGGCCTCCCGCGGACGATTTGAAAGGCTTCCTGCTGCGCCGGGCGGGCGGACACCCGGCCGCCTCGCTCCACGATACGATCACCGCCGCCCTCAAGCAGATCGAGTCCCGCCAGTTTTTCTGCCTCCAGGGCGGCGTCGACGGGCTCTTCCCTTTCTGGCTGCCTTTCGGAAGCGAAACGATTATCGAAGGCTTTGTAAAGCGCCTCCGAAGGCAACGGGGCGACGGACTTCTGCTCACCCTGCGGGTACCGTTCCTTCCGGCGGAGGAACTCCTCCTCACGGTGGCCTGGAGACTCCGCCGAGTAGACATTCGTTTTTCGACGGGGCCCGCGGCCTATCAGGCCCTCCGCAATGCGGCTTACAGGCTGGAAGAGCAACTCCATCACATCGGTCTTCACGGCGCTACCGTCCGGGTTTCGAGGGGGATACCGAAGAAACTCCGAAACGAGCTGGAAGGGATCCGGTTTGTCGAATCGTACGGATAATCGATCGCCAAGGGCGGTAGCCCTTCGGTACGAGAGGCAGCGGGAGCGGGCGCCGAAGGTCGTTGCCAAAGGGGCCGGCCGGCTGGCCCGAAAGATCATCGAGGAGGCAAAGGCGCAGGGCATACCGTTTCGAGAGGACCCGCTGCTCGTACAGGCCCTCATGGGGCTGGACCTCTACCAGGAGATTCCAGAGGAACTCTATCAGGTCATCGCGGAAATTTATGTATTTCTCTATCAGGTCAAAAAGGAGGCATTCTCTTCCGGGTAGGCAGGACTTGCCGGGTTTCGGCGCCTCCGTGCATATTGCAACTACTCGGAATACAGATGATTTTCAAGATCGCCCGGCTGGTACGGGTCTTGCTCTCGCCTGCAACCGAGAGCATGGGTTCGCCGGGGGCGGACCCCGGGCGGAATCGCGGATGAAACGACGCGGACAAGGGAGACGGAGACAATGGATATAGGGGCTTACATCGCGGCATCCGGGGCCATCGCAAACGAGAAGATTCTCGAGATGGTCACCAATAACCTGGCAAATACCTCCACGGCCGGATTCAAGGAGAGCATGGCACACATGGAGGCCGTCCCTTTCTCCCTGCAGAGGACCGACAGGGACGCGCCGGAACCCCTCGCTTTCGTGCAACTCAAGCCGCCGGTCCTGGACAGGGCGCAGGGCCTGCTGGAGGAGACCGGCCGGGCACTGGACCTGGCGATCGAGGGAAAGGGGTATTTTCAGGTTCGGACGCCCCGGGGGCTTCGGTCCGTACGCGACGGACGGTGCCGGCTTACTCCGACAGGAACCCTCGTAACCATGGACGGGTACCCCCTGTTGAACGACAAGGGGAAAAAAATCCAGGTCGACCGGAGGGAGCATACGGAAATTTCACCGGACGGCGAAATTCGAGCCGGCGAAAGACGGCTCGGGCGGCTGATGGTCGTCGATGGAAAGGGGAAACCCGCGGCGCCGGAGGCGTACCGGATCTCCCAGGGATACATCGAAAAGTCGAACGTGAACCCCATGCGGCAGATGGCCGGCATGCTGGAACAGCTCCGAAACCATCAATCCTATCTCAATCTGATCAAGGGGTTCGATGAACTGGAAGGGAAAACCATCCAGGAAATGGGAAGGGTCTAACGAAGGGAGGCATTCGAAGATGATTCGAACGTTTTGGGTCGCCGCCACCGGCATGGGTGCGCAACAGCTGAATCTCGACGTCATCGCGAACAACCTGGCCAACGTAAACACCGTTGGGTTCAAGAAGGGGCGGGCGGACTTCGAGGATTTGCTCTACCAGGAAAAACGATTGCCCGGGGCCTCCTCTTCCCCGGAGACGCAGATTCCCACCGGATTTCAGATCGGCCTGGGGGTGCGGCCGGTGGCCACCGAAAAGATCTTCACAGAAGGAAACATGGAGCAGACCGGCAACGCCCTGGATATGGCCATCGAGGGAGACGGCTTCTTCAAGATCCTGCTGCCGAACGGAGAATTCGCCTACACGCGGAACGGCTCCTTCAAGCTGGATCGGGACGGAAGGCTGGTCACGCCCAACGGGTATCCCATGGACCCGGAGATCTCCATCCCTGAAGACACGCGAAGCATAACGATCAGCGCCGACGGGATCGTCTCGATTACACAGGGCGACTCGGACATTCCCACCGAGATCGGAAACATCGAGCTGGCGAAATTCATCAATCCGGGGGGACTGCGTCCGGCGGGACAGAACCTCTTCCTGGCCACGGAGGCCTCCGGCGACGAGATCACCGGGGTGCCGGGCGAAGACGGCCTCGGACATGTTTCCCAGAACTTCCTGGAGATGTCGAACGTAAACGTTGTCGAGGAAATGGTCAAAATGATCATCAGTCAGCGTGCCTATGAAATGAACTCGAAGGCCATCCAGAGCGCCGACGAAATGATCCAGACCGTCAACCGGTTGAAGAGGTAAGGATGATGCGTAATAACGAGACGGCCTGCTATCTGCTGCCGCATTCCCCGGGAGGCTCCGGGGCCAAAGGCGCTTTTTCGCTCGCCGCGGCGGCCCTGGTTCTCTTTCTTACCGTCATGGCGGGGCCTGTGGGGCCGTGTCTTGCCGGCGAGGTAACCGAAAGCGGCCTGCGCGACGCCCTGGTTTCTTTCTTGAAGGCCCATGCGCCCGCAGGCGTGGAGATGGAACAGTGGGAGCTGCGCCGCGGGGACTCGATTCCTCTTCGCGGGAAGATTGTCGGCATCGAGCTGCCGCCGGGCGCCCGGTGGGGAGCCAGGACGCCTCTGCGCGCAGAGGTGGAGACGACGGCCGGTCATCGGCGGACGCTCCGGGTCAACACGATTCTCGAGAGGGCACGGCCCGTTGTCGTGGCGCGCCGGAACCTTCCCATAGGCCACCGGATCGAGCAGGAGGACGTGGCCACGGAGATTCGCGGAGGCTGGAGGAGTCACAAGGATTTCTATTCCCGGACCAGCGATGTTGTGGGCAAGAAGGTCTGGAGGCCCGTATCCAAGGGAGCGTGCGTCAAGACGTGGCATGTCCGCGCGCACCGGAACATGCAGCGGGGGGATGCCGTTGTGATCGTGGCGGAGTCGGGCGCCATTCGCGTAGAGGCCCCGGGCCGGCTGCTCGAGTCGGGGAATCCCGGCGACCGCGTCCGGGTGCTGAACAGCGCCTCCGGGAAAGAGGTGTACGCAACGGTCGTGGATTCCAAAACAGTGACCGTTTCCTTCTAGGAGGTGGATCGTGAGGACGACAAGTTGCATTTGCCTGCTCCTGGTGCTTTGCCTGCTCGGATGCGCCCATACGGAGCGGACCGTATCTGAAACGCCTGACGACGGCGCCCTGAACCCGGCCTCGGCAAGCGGGTCGATCTGGCAGCAGGGCATGGCGAATTACTACCTGGACCGGCGGGCGAGAAACGTGGGGGATATCGTCACGGTGAAAATCATCGAGCAGTCCACCGCAAGCCAGGAAGCCAGCACCCAGACCGGGCGCACCTCGAATCTGGACGCCAAGCTCGATGACACCTTCGGGCTTCCACAGGACTACGGCATGAGCGACTTTCTCGGCTCCGGGGAGCCTTTCAGGCCTTCGGTCAAGGGGAAGTACAATCGGGACTTCAAGGGAGGGGGCACCACGGTCCGGAAGGACAAGCTGACTTCCACCATTACGGCCTCCGTGGTCGAGAGACTTCCCGGGGGAAACCTCCGAATCGAGGCCAATCGTGAGATCAAGGTGAACCGGGAAAAACAGCGCGTCACCCTTTCGGGCATCATACGGCCCGAGGACATCAGCGTCTACAACACGGTCCTTTCGACCCAGATGGCGGAGGCCAAGATCCGGTACTCCGGCAGGGGCGTTCTCGGGGACACGCAGGGACCGGGCTGGTTTGCACGGATCATGGACTGGCTCTGGCCTCTGTAACGAAGCGGCCGGGAGTCCCGGCGGGCGCCCGGGAAGGTACTTCTCAGACATCGCGAGGGAAAAATGTACAGCATGGGTTCACAACGCGAGACAGACGCCATGGCATGGCATACACGGTTCGTTCTGCTCCTGGCGCTTGCCGGAATCCTGCTGGCGGCCCCTGACCCGACCCATGGTGCGCGA
Source organism: bacterium (assembly GCA_015486285.1). Classification (GTDB taxonomy): domain Bacteria; phylum Desulfobacterota; class DSWW01; order DSWW01; family DSWW01; genus S015-6. The sequence goes on along the minus strand of WFRX01000406.1, from coordinate 13,854 downwards.
ATCAAGGATATCGCAAGCATCTCGGGCGTCCGGGGCAACCAGCTGGTCGGATACGGTCTCGTGGGCGGGCTGAGCGGGACCGGAGACAAGCAGGGCACCGAGTTCACCATCCAGAGCCTGACCAACATGCTTCTCAAGATGGGCATCAACGTGGACCCCCAGCAGGTAAAGGTGAAAAACGTCGCCGCCGTGATGGTGACCGCGGAGTTGCCCGCCTTTGCACAGCCGGGAACGCGCCTGGACGTACTCGTCTCTTCCATCGGGGATGCCAAGAGCCTGCAGGGGGGAACGCTGCTCCTGACCCCCATGCAGGGAGTGGACGGCGAGACCTATTGCCTGGCACAGGGGCCCGTCTCCCTGGGCGGCTTCTCCGCGGGCGGCGGCGGTGACAAACAAACGAAGAACCACCTAACGGTGGGAACCATTCCCAGCGGCGGGGTTGTCGAGCGGGCCGTAGAGGTGCCGCTCCAGCTTCGGGACCGCATCCATTTCATACTGAACCAGCCGGACTTCACCACGGCCGACGTGGTTTCAAAGGCGATGAACGAAACCGTCGGAAGGGACGTGGCCTTTTGCCAGGACTCGCGGACCGTCCTGGTCGACGTGCCGGAAAACTACCGCAACCATGTGGTGGACTACATCGCCCGCCTGGAGACGATCAACGTCCCCGTCGACGCGCCGGCCCGGGTGGTGGTGAACGAGAGAACCGGCACAGTGGTGATGGGAGAAAACGTTCGGATTTCGACGGTCGCCGTGTCCCACGGCGGATTGAGCGTCATGATCACGACGGAACCGATCGTTTCCCAGCCGAATCCCTTCGGACGGGGACGCACCGTCGAAACGAAGGACAAAGAGGTCTCCGTCAAGGAAGAGCCTGCCCACCTGATGGTGCTCCCTGCAGGCGTTTCGCTCGGAGAGGTTGTCAAGGCGCTGAATGCGGTGGGCGTGACCCCGCGGGACCTGATCGCGATTCTGCAGGCCATCAAGGCCGCCGGCGCCCTCAGTGCTGAACTGGTCATCATGTAAGGCACCCCGGATCAGGAGAAGGATCGGACATGATTTCAGCCTTGCCCCCCATCGTATCCCTGGCGCCCGACGCCCCCGTGGAGGAAAAGAGGGCGGCCTTCGAACGGGTGGCTGAATCCTTCGAATCGGTTTTCGTCTCGCAGCTGATCCGGGGATTCCGGGAGACCTTTTGCAAGGATTACTGGAGCGGCGGCGGATTCGGCAAGGAAATCTACGCGGGCTGGTTCGACCAGGCCATGGCGGAGGCCATCACCCGCGCGGGCGGACTGGGGGTCAAGGATCAACTCCAGCGATGGGTTTTCCCAACAGAAAAAGAGACTTCGGCCGGTCAGGCAGGCTCGGTGGAGGTCCCCGGGAGCCCGCGATTCAGCCGCCGTCTTTAAAGTTTCCGGGGAGACGAACCGATAATGTGTACGAAGTTCTCTCCCCTCTGTTGACGCCGGGCGTCATCCCCCGGCAGTGCGGCGGGCCGCAAAGGGCCGCACGGCGGGGCCGGGGGGAAAAAACAAGCAAGGAGCACAGGCGATGAAGATACCCTACATCGGCAAAAACGACGTACAGGTGCCGGAAACCACGACGAAACATCGCCGTCGCGCCGGCAAGGAAACGGCAAAGTCCGGCGGCGTTCGACAGGACCGGATCCGCTTGTCCAAGGACATTATGCAGTTGCTGGAGATGGAGAAGCGGTTCACGGCCTCCGACGATCTGGAGTCCGGCACGGAACATGTCGAGCGGCTCCGGCCGCAAATCAGGGCGGGCCGTTACAGGCCGAACAGCCGCGAGGTGGCGGACAAGATGATCGCCGAAGCGGCCAGGATGCTGGGCGAGGATTGATCCATGTCGAGTCCCGCGAAAAAGATTCTCGAAGAGGAAGTGGCGCAACTCGAGCGGCTGCATGGCCTGATGCTCCAGGAAAGGGAATGCCTGGCGCGCATGGACCGGGAGTCGCTGCTTCGGTTGACCCGGGAAAAAGAGGCCCTGGCGCTGGGGATCGAACGTCTGGCGGCCGCCGGAGAAGGCCTGGATGAAGGGGGCCGAGGATCTCTATCCGAGGCCCCGGCGACCGCCCGTCTGGTTCGCGCCCGCAGATCCCTGCTCCTCGAACTGCGGGACCTCAGTCGTACACACAAAGAGATGATCGACGCACAGAGGGAACAAGTGGAGCATCTCCTCGGCTTTCTGCGGAACCTTCAACATCCCTCTGCCACATACGACCACAAAGGAAACCTGAGCAGACCATGAGCATCAACCATCTGCTGGACATCGGCCGCTCCGCCCTGCTGACCGCCCAGTACGGGCTGGACGTCACGGCGAACAACATTGCCAACGTCAATACGCCGAACTACAGCCGTCAACGGGCGGTTCATACCCCCCGCGAGTCGGTTTCCCTGGGGGGCAACCTGTACGGTTCAGGCGTGGAGATCCAGGGGGTGGAAAGGGTCTACGACGCCTTCCTGGGAGGACAGATCACCAAGGCTTACGCCGACCTGAACGACTATCAGACACGCGAACAGGCCTATATGCGTGTCGAATCGATCCTGTACCCCTCCGAAGACTCCAATCTCGGAGGCATGATCGACGACTTTTTCAACGCCTGGCAGGACCTGGCAAACAACCCCGCCGGATCGGCGGAGCGCCAGATGGTCCTGGCAAAGTCGGAGGCCCTGGCCGAGAACTTCAGGGACCTTCACGGTTCTCTGGAGGATGAAATCCAGTCCACGAATACGCTGCTCGAGGGATACGCGGGCGAGGTCAACCGGCTCGCCTCTGAAATCGCCCAGATGAACGAGAAGATCGGCCGCGTCGGCGACGCCGATTCCCCTCCCAACGATCTGCTCGACCGGAGAGACGCCCTCATCCAGGAATTGTCCGGCTACCTGGATCCGTCCGTAATCCAGGATGACAGGGGCATGGTCACCGTACTCGTATCCGGCGGGCAGCCCTTGATAGAGGGCAATACGAGCTACACCCTGGACCTGCGCGCAGACCCGGACAACCATGGGTTCTACAGGGTGTCCGTCCGGGGCACGGACATTTCCGACTCCCTTCAGGGCGGGAAGATCAAGGGCCTGATGGAGGCGAGAGAGGGAATGGCCGCCTTTCAGGACGACGTGAATCGCCTGGCGGCTGAATTCGTCCTCCAGCTCAATCAACTCCATGCCGCCGGATACGACCAGGCCGGGAACCCCGGCGGTGAATTCTTCGCGCCCCTGGACGTGAACGCCTCCTCCTTTTCGACGAACCAGGGGGGAGCGGCGGCCCAGTCGGAGGAAATCACCGATCCGTCTCTGGTGACCCTCGATGATTACGAAATCCGCTTCACGGATTCGAACACCTTTGATGTCGTCAACACCACCCGGGGCACGGTCGTCCTCTCGGGCCGGGGATACGCCTCAGGGGCCGCTATCGATTTCGATGGCCTTCGGGTGGTTCTCGCGGATCAGGGGGGTACGCCGGCGGCGGGGGATCGGTTCCGCGTGAGCGTCACGCAGGACGCGGCCCGCGAAATGCGGGTCCATATCCAGGACCCCGGCCGGGTCGCGGCGGCGCAGGACCCGGATGCGCTGCCTGGAGACAACCGGAACGCCCTGGCCATAGCGGACCTCCGTCATGCGACCGTGGTGGACGGCGGCAAAACGACCTTTCCCGGTTTTTACCAGTCTCTGATCGGAAGGGTCGGGTCCGAGGTCCAGAACGCCTCGCGGAAGGCGGATGCCGGCGAAGCGGTGTACGAATCCATGGAGGCCTACCGAGACAGCGTATCGGGCGTCTCCCTGGAAGAAGAGCAGATCAACCTCCTCGCCTTTCAACATGCCTATCAGTCGGCCGCAAAGTTTATGAGTGTTGTGGAAGGCCTGATGGACAGCTTGCTCAAACTCTAAGCCGAGGTGAACATGGGAATGAGAGTGTCAACCACCGGACTCTTCCACGCCTCGAACCGGCGATTGATGGACAACATGCAAAGGTTGTATGATGTCCAGGAAGGAGTCGCCACGGGCAAGAAGCTCCTGAGGCCCGGGGACAACCCCGTCGCCTTCAGCAGGGTCATGGGCTACAAGAGCGTTCAATCCACGATGAAGCAGTACGAACGGAACATATCGTCGAGCCTGGGCTATCTCGCCGAGGGCGAGTCCGCCCTGAAGACCGTCTCGAACCTGGTCACCCGGGCCAAAGAGCTTGCCATGCAGGGCGCTTCGGGAGGCCTCGACGCGGAGACGCTGGCCGGGCTCACCGAAGAGGTGGGCGGCATCTACGACCAGGTCGTCGCTGTGGCGAACAGCCGTTATTCCGGCGGAGGCATCGAGGGGGCCCGATACCTCTTCTCCGGATATAAGAGCGATACCCCGGCCTTCTCGGAGGAAGGCGTCTACCAGGGCGACGACGGAGAGTACAAGGTGGAGGTCGGCTCAGGGGAATGGGCCACCGTCGGTTTCTCCGGGGCCCGGATCTTTCAAGGGGATGTGGACGTCTTCGGCGTCTTGAAGGACCTCAAGGAGGCCCTGGAGACAGGGGACACGGCGGGGGTGCAATCCACACTCGACGGTCTGGACCGGGCGATCGGCCAGGCAAGCAAACACATGGCGGAAATCGGCGGCCGCGTCAACCGCCTCGATCAGACCCAGGGCCGTATGGACGAGACCACGCTCACCCTCGAGAAACTCGTGTCCGGGGATGAAGACCTCGACCTGGTTCAGGCGGCCTCCGCGTTGACCCAGTACCAGACCGCCCTCAACGCATCCGTGCTGTCCACACAGAGGATCTTCCAGACCTTGGGAATCTTGTAGAATAGCAATCGAACCTCCAGCGGCCAGGGAAGGCCCATGCTCGTCTTGACAAGGAAGTCCGGGGAGGGGCTCTGGATCGGCGACGACATCCGGATTCAGGTGCTCGAGGTGCGGGAAGGCCAGGTCCGGATCGGCATCGACGCACCGGAGGAAAAAGGGATCTACCGGAATGAATTGTACGAACGCATCCGGAAACTCAACATGCAGGCCTCACGAACGAGCAAGGATGATCTCGACTCGCTATGACGGTTGAAGTCCTCACATCAAGGTTCGGCAGGATCGAGGTTCCGGAAGAGAGGATCCTTTTCTTTCCGCGGGGCCTGATCGGCTTCGAGCATCTCAAGCGGTATGCGCGACTGGACAGCGCCAAAGGTTCCGTGGTCCAGTGGCTCCAGGCCCTGGACGATCCGGACACCGCCTTCCTCGTATCCGATCCGTCCACCTATCTGCCTTCCTTCGAGCTCAGGATACCGGAGTCGGATGTCTCCCGCTCCCTGAACCATGCCCCGGACCCGAAGAGGCTGGAAACCCTCACCATTCTGCACGTAGACCGGGAAAAGGGAACCCTCCACGTCCACGTACAGGCCCCTCTCCTGATCGATCCATCCTCCCGAAAAGGCGTCCAGGTGGTCACGGACGCCGAGCAGGCCACGATCGCGGTTCCCTTGAAGGCCTCCTGAGAGGCCCCAAGGCCCGCCACTCCCCCCCCTTGTCTAAAGTTTTTCCGGGACTCACCGATACATTGAATTGGTGACAGTGGCACAAATCCGGGCAGGAAAGGAGGGACGTCCGTGACCGTGCAAGCAGCCCGATGCCCGATCGCCGAGCCGTAATGCAAGGAAGCAACTCATCACCCCATCAAGGAGGATGGAAGAATGGCACTCGTAGTCAACACGAACATCGCTTCACTGATCGCACAGAGGAACTTGAACCACACCAACAACACCCTGACCAAGTCGGTCGAGCGGCTCTCGACCGGCCTGCGGATCAACCGTGCCGCCGACGATGCCGCGGGTCTCGCGCTTTCAACGACCTTGAAGGCCCAGATCCGAAGCATCAACCAGGCCTCACGGAACGCCAATGACGCCGTCAGCCTGCTGCAGACCGCTGAGAGCGGCCTGGGTGAGATGAGCAACATCACCCTGAGGATGCGGGAACTCGCCGAGCAGGCGGCCAACGAGGTCCTCGGCGACACCGAGCGGGGATACCTGAACGACGAGTACCTGGCCCTCAAGAGCGAGATCAACCGGATCTCGGACGTGACCGAGTTCGCCGGCAAGAAGCTCCTGGACGGGACCATCTCGGCGGGGGCGGGGGGCGTCAACTTCCAGATCGGTTTCCAGAACACGGCCAACGACCGCTTGAGCGTATCCATCGCCGACACCGACGCAGAGGCCCTGGGCCTGAACACGACCGGCGCGGACAGCATCAGCACGGCAGAGCTTGCCCAGTCCGCCCTCTCGGTGATCGACGCCAGCGCCATCACGGAGCTCTCCAGCCGGAGGGGCGACATCGGCGCGGTGCAGAACCGCCTGGAGTACACGATTTCGAACCTGGCGTCGGCCGCAGAGAACTTCTCCGCAGCCAATTCGCGGATCGAAGATGCGGATTTCGCCGCGGAAACCGCCATCTACACGAAGAATCAGATTCTCGTCCAGGCCGGCACCGCGGTGCTCGCCCAGGCGAATGTCCTGCCTCAGGCCGCCTTGACGCTGTTACGCTGAGAAAGGTTGCATGAGTCCGGGTCCCCTGAGGCGTAAGGGTTGACGGAAATCACGGAATCAGACGCGGATGTGGAAGCAATACGGCCAAAGGGAACCTTCTTGCTGCTCTCCGAGCAGCTCGCTTGACCGGCCGGTCCGGTGGGGAGGGGAAGCACTCCCCTCCCCATCCGGAACGGTTTTTTCATTCACCCTCGTCATGGGGTCCTCTGATCCCAGGCAGAGGAGGGACGTTTCATGGCAACCCTGACCGTTTCCGGGATCGCATCGGGCATTGATTATGAAAGCCTGATCCAGCAACTGCTGGAAGTAGACCGGGTCCCGGTTCATCGTCTGGAGAGGAAGAAAACCGCCTACGAACAAAAAAGCGCCGCCTATACAGATCTCTCGAACAAGCTGGAGGCCCTCGAATCGGCGGCCGACGCCCTGCGCGCTTCCACGAGCTTCGGGGGAAAAGAGGCGGCCGTGAGCGACGAAAAAATCTTTACGGCGAACGTCTCCTCCGCCGCCGCCACCGGCAATTACAGCATCACCGTCAACCGGCTCGCCCTTGCCCACAAGCTCAAGGGGGCCTCCGGCCTCGCCTCGGCGGATGCCGCCGTCGCCGCGGGCAGTGGACAGTTCACCTTCAAGCTCGGAGACGACGGAACCGAGCAGACGGTGGACATAGACGCCGGCATGACGCTGCAGGAATTCAAGAACGCGATCAACGACCTCGACGCCGGTATCCACGCGGTGATCATCAATGACGGGACCGATACGGACCCCTATCAGTTGATCCTCTCGAGCGATGAAACCGGCGCGGACAACAAGATCATCGTCACCCGTGACGACACGAATCTGGGCCTCCCCGTGAACGACACGGACCTCACCTCCGCCCAGCACCTGCAGGCCCCGCAGGACGCGGAGATCGTCATGGACGGGCTGACCGTCTACCGGTCCGGCAACACGGTCACGGACCTGGTTCCCGGGGCGAGCCTTTTTCTCCAGAAGGCGGACCCCACCGAGACCGTTACGCTCCAGGTCAGTGAAGACCGGGAGGCGGTACGGGAAAGCATCGAGGAACTGGTCAAGAGCTACAACGATGTGATCCAGTTCATCAACTCGCGAAGCAACTACGACACGGAAAAAAACAAGGCGGACCCGCTTTTCGGAGAAGGGACGGTCCGCTCTATCGAACGGGGGATGGGCCGGATCGTCTCCACCGGCGTGGGGGGACTCCCCAGCGACATGAAGGCCCTGTCCCAGATCGGCATCACCACGGAGAGGGACGGAACCCTCTCCCTGGACGAAGGGAAGCTGCAGGACGCCCTGGATGAAAACCTCGAGGGGGTTACGAACCTGTTCGTAAACGGCGAGTCATCGGAGGGCGTCGCGGAACAACTCTATCAGCTCGCCAACACCGCCACGCGATCCGGGGACGGGTATCTCGCCGTCCGGATGGACGGCTTGCAGGACAGGGTCCGGGCGATCGACTCGAAGATCGAGCTGCAGGAAGCGATGCTCGATCGCATGGAGGAGCGGCTTCGGGCCCGGTTCGCGGCCCTGGAAAACCTGATCGGCTCGATCCAGTCTACGAATCTGTCTGCTTTGTATACGTGAACAGGGCGATAGGGAGGAATCTCGATGCAGTTGAATGTGGCCAGGGACTATCAGAAGGCGAGTGTAACCACCGCGGACCGCGTCCGGATCGTGGTGATGTGCTATGAGGGGTGCATCGCCAATGCCTCGAGGGCACAGGAAGAAATGCGGAGGGGCAACGTGGCGGAGAAGGGCGTGTACCTGGGCAAGGCGACGGCCATTGTCACCGAACTCCTGAACAGCCTGGACACAACGCGGGGCGGAGAAATCGCCGAACGGCTCGAGGTCCTGTATCGATACGTCCTGCACACCTTCACCCAGGCCAATCTCAAGCAGGACCCGGCGCTGATGGAAGGCCCCCTGCGGGTCTTGCGCGAGTTGAAAGAGGGCTGGACCTCCCTTGCCGAACAGGGGGTCGCCGCGTGAAGCCATCCAGGAGAACCGCATCCGCCTCCCGGGGGCTGGCCGGGATCCTTCACATCGCGAAGAAACAACGGGCGTTTCTGGCCCGTGGGGATCTGGACGCCATGCTCGACCTGCAGGCGAGGCGTCAACAACTCTTCGCGGACGTCCAAGGGCTTGACGAACCGGGAGAGGACGACCGGGAATTGCTCGAGGCCATCCTCGGGCTCGACCGGGAGATGGAATGCCTTCTATCCTTAGAACTCCTTGACGTAAAAGAACAAATGAAGACTGTCGCATCCCTCAGAAGACTCCTTCGAAGCCGCTCTCCGGCCGGAAGAGGCCGGGCCGGCCAATTCTCTGAACGCGTTTGATCCTGGTATGGAAATTGCTGTCTTCCGGACCACGGCGGAATCAGCCGCGGAACGGCAGCGGAGCAACCCCTCCATGACCCTCAGGATCCTGACCTTCAATTGGCATGAAGCCTACATCCACCTGCTTGCGAAGACCGGCTATGCCTTCGACGTGGTCGAGAAGAGCAAGGCGGGCGTCTACGGCTGGATCCGCGCAATCCGGCCCGTTCCGGACAACTGCCGCCTCATCCCCGAAACAGAGGCCCGCGCCGGGCTGGGCTCGGGCCTCTACGACCGGGTGATCGCCCATAACCCGGGCGACCTCCTGTTTCTCAAGGGGGTGGACATTCCAAAGGTGCTGATCTTCCATAACAAGCTGTCCACCGAAATCGCCCTCGCCGGGGACCCGGTCGACAGGGTCGAATACCTTGGGCAACTCTCGCGGCTCTTTTCTGAAGCCGGGAACCCGGCCCTCGTGTTCGTCTCGGCCGCCAAGCGGGACGACTGGGGCCTCGACGGCCGGATCATCCCGCCCGGGATCGACCCGGCGGACTACCACGGCTTTTCCGGCGAGCGGCCGAAGATATTGCGCATCGGAAACGGGCTCAAGGAACGCGATGTCATGCTCGGCTACTCGGTTCAGGAGCGACTGACCCGCGGTCTCCCTTCCACCATTCTCGGCCTGAATCCGCGGATCGCTCACGCCCGCCTTCCACGCGACTGGGACGAATACCGGGGCCTCCTGCGGAGCCACCGGGTGTACCTGAACACCACCCTGGAACCCTACGAAGACGGGTACAACCTGGCCATGCTCGAGGCGATGGCAACCGGGATGCCGGTCGTTTCCACCCCCAACAGCACCTCGCCCCTTGAAAACGGCGTCACGGGCTATGTGTCGCAAGACGAGGGGGAACTGCGGGACGCTCTCGAGACACTCCTGAAGGACCGACCCCGGGCGGTCTCTACGGGACGGAGGGCGAGGGAGTCGGTCATCGAACGGTTTCCGATCGGGGAATTCGTCGAACGGTGGCGGGCCGTGCTGGAGGAGGATCCCCTCGGGCGGCGCCACAACGCCGTGGTACACGGCCCCCATGCCGGGGACGACGCAAAGCCGGAGCCGGGTTTGTCCCCCCCTGGGAGCGACTCTTCAGCCCTGCCCGATTACTACATGAAGGAGCGCCACGAGGTCGCGGCCCTCGTTCCGCATAGCGCCCGAAAGATCCTGGACGTGGGATGCGGCGGCGGGCATCTGGGCCGCCTCCTCAAGGGCCGGGCGGAAGACCGGGAGGTCTGGGGCGTCGAGATCCACCCGGATGCCTGCCGGGAAGCGGAAAAATGGCTCGATCGCGCCTATTGCGCGGACGCACGGCAGTGGGAACCCCCGGTGGCGGAAGGCTACTTCGATGCCATCATCTTCGCGGACGTCCTGGAACATCTGCCGGACCCGGAGGCGGTCCTCAGGCACTACCTTCGGTGGTTGAACCTCACGGGCTCGGTGGTCATGAGCATTCCGAACGTCCGCTTCTGGGAGGTCGTCAAGAATCTGGCCGACGGCTACTGGACCTATCAGGACGAAGGCCTTCTCGACCGGGACCACGTGAGATTCTTCACCTGGGCCGAAATCCAACGGCTTCTGGCCTCCTGCGGGCTCGAGTGCGGTGAAGCCCTCTCGAACCTGGACCGGAGATGCCCGGAGGCGCCGCCGGGGGAGACGATCGATCTGCGGCTCGGCCGAATCACCCTCCACGACCTCACACCGGACGAAGTCAGGGAGTTCTTCACGGTCCAGTTCCTCCTGCGCGGGGTGCGGACCCGGGAGCACCTGCTCGAAAGAGCGGAACGCATGGAGGAGGAGGGGAGGGGAGCGGAAGCCTTCCGGCTCTACGCAGACCTCCTGGCCCGAAACGAAGTGGACGGCAAACCGGCACGACGACTCGCCGCGCTCGCGACCACCGCGGAGGAGAAAAGGGAGGCCGCGACGATCATCGACGCGTGCCTCCGTATGCGTCCCGCCAACATTGACCTGCTCCTGGCGTCGGCGCGGCTCCTCGACGAACAGGAACGAGTCGGGGAGGCGAGGCAGAGGCTCGAACAGGTGCTGCTGTTCGCGCCCGGGCATGAGGAGGCGAAGGCGCGGCTGGACGGACTGTCCTGCTGTCGATGATCCCGCCGGGCCGTCCCGTTCCTTGGCGAAGGGGGCTCAATTTCTTGACGCTTCCTCCGCTCTCGACCGGCCGGACCCTGCGGGAAGGGGTGGGGCACGCCTCTTTTTTGCGGGCAGGCCGGCCGTGGGCCAACCCGGGAAGACTGCGGGGAAAATCGGTCTCCGGAGGCCTCCTCGGAGCCGGCGGAACGGGGCGAAAGGGACCCGAAAATCGCCTCGAGAATTCCTCCCCCCGGCATCCTGGCCGCTGGTACAGAACTTGCTAATTTCTCACGCTCGAGGATGAGTCCAATCGCACAAGGAGACATCTTGCCCCGGATTCTCGTTTCCCAGCTGGCACGGATGGGCGATCTCACGCAGAGCCTCTACCTTCTTCGGGACCTCGCGGAAGGGGAGGGCTGCGCGGTCTCCGTGCTCATAGACAAGCGGCTCGAAGGCTTTGTCCGGAGACGCGCTCCCTGGCTGGACACGGTCCATACCCTGGACCTGGAGAAATACCTCCGGGGTTTCCGGGAGGGGGTTCCCTGGACGCGGTTATGGCCCGGCCTCGCGGAGGAGTTGCGCCCCGTGCGGAACGCCCCTTTCGAACGGCTCATCAATCTCAATTACGGCAAGCTGGCGGCGGCAGTGACCGAAGCGGTTCGCGGTGAGGCGCCGGTAAGCGGGTTTCATGCCGGTCCCGAAGGCTCCCCCGGGGACCCGTGGGTGGAGTTCGTCTCGCGGCTGATCCAGTCCGACAGGCGCTGGAACCGGTTTCATCTGGTCGACGTGTTCCGCTTTCACGCCGGCCGGAGGGCCCCGTTCGCGGGCCGGGACGCAGCCGAACCTTCCCCCCTGTCGGATCGGAGCGTTGTGGGCGTCCAGCTTGCAACGCGATGCGGAAAAAGGACGTGGGGCCCGGAGAGCTTCATCGAGCTGCTGCGCGGGCTGGCCCGGGAAGTCGGCTGTGAAATCCTCCTGCTCGGAGAAAGACGGGAAGCGGCGCTGGCGGAAACCGTCGCCCGCAGGGTGGGCTTCGGGCGTCTCCGGAACCTTGCGGGGAAGACGAGCCTGGAGGATCTCGTAGAGGTGCTCGGGGCCTGCGACCGGCTCGTCTCCGGGGATACCGGCACCCTTCATCTTGCAGCCTACCTCGGCGTGCCTTGTCTGGCGGTCTTTTTCGGGCCCGCATACGTCTTCGAAACCGGTCCGTATGGAAAGGGACACGTTGTCTTTCAGGCCTCGCTCCCGTGCGCGCCCTGCCGGGAAGAAACGGTCTGCCGGGACGAAAGATGCCGCGCCCTCGTGCCTCCCGGACCTGTCCTCGGCGTTCTCGTGGGAGAGACATTGGACCCGGAGCCCCGGTTCGAGGTCTATGCGCCGGGCTTTGCGGACGACTGGATCGCGTACCGGCCGCTCCATCGAAGGCCGGCCTGCCGGGAAGACGTCATCGCTTTCCTCTATTGGGGATGCGCGGGGGATTACCTCCGGGCGCCTTTGCGGAGGATGCCGTCGCTTTCCACGAGCCTGCGTCTTCTCGTGGATCACTACCGAATCACCCGGCCCCTGCTCCAGGAGGTGGACGCGTCCCTGGACACGGCGGTCCCGGAATCGCTTCCCCGGCGGGATCGAGAGCGGCTCCGGGCGATCCTGCGGAAGGGCTTCACAGAACTGAAACGGATATGCCATGAACCGATTCGAGAACAACCTTGCCGTCTTGCGACGGCGACAGCCTGAGGCCGCCTCGCTCCTGCAGGATCGGAAGCGCTCCGATGAGGTCGAATTGCGGCTGACGCGCACGGGCCTGCCCGTGCACCGGTACCGGGGCAAGCTGCTCCACTCCGAGGTGGACCCCCTGCGGGAAGCGCGGCGCTGTACGGCACACCTTCACGGAGACCGGCCATGGGTGATCGGCTTCGGGGACGGCTACCACATTGAAGCGCTCCTGGCCGGGGGGGAGACGGAGGGGCCGGTGGTGGTCGAACCGGACGGAGGGCTCCTGCGGGCCGTGCTCGAGGACCGGGACCTGCGCCACGTATTGGAGAGAGTTTCCCTCGTCCTGGAGGAGCCGCCGGGCCGCCTGGCGGACAGGATCCCCGCGGACCGCGATAGATGGTACGTCCATCCGCCCATGAACCAGGTCCAGCATCGTTACCTGGAGGCCCTGGAGGCGCTCGCCGCCTACCGGCTCCATGCGGAAGAGCGTCTTCGCATCCTGGTCGTCGGTCCGGTGTACGGGGGCTCCTACCCGATCGCCGGCTATGTCAAAGATTCCATTGAAAAACTCGGCCACATCGCGTCGCTCGTGGACCTGGGCGCCTTCTATCCGGGCTACCGGGAGCTGCAGTCATGGGATACGCGCAGCGACCTTCTCGGGCCGCTGGAGCAGATTCTCTCGCGGTTCATCGAGCGCCGGGCCGAGGCCTTCGACCCGGACCTGGTCATTGCCATGGCGCAGGCGCCGCTCTGCGAAGAGAGCCTGAAGAGGATCCGCGGCAATGGGGTCCCTGTGGCCTACTGGTTCGTCGAAGACGTCCGGAGGATGCCCTACTGGAAGCGGATCGCGCCCTGGACAGACGCATTCTTCGTGATTCAACGGAAGGCCCGGAATGCCATCCGGTCGGCGGGAGCGCCTTTTGTGCGGTACCTGCCCCTGGCGGCCCAGCCGGACATCCACCGGCCCCGCTCGTTGTCCCGGGAGGAACGGGAGCGATACGCAAGCCCGGTCTCCTTCGTGGGGGCCGGCTACCGAAACCGCCGGTACCTCTTCGCACGCCTCGCCCCGAGCGCCTTCAAGATCTGGGGAAACGAATGGGACGGGGCGAGGCGTGCGAAGAGCTGTC
>WFRX01000405.1 GCA_015486285.1 bacterium | reverse complement strand
GTTCCTGCGTCTGGCTTCGGGTCCTTTGTTCGATTTCGTTCCGTTTTTCCCGGCATTCCTCCTCTGTAAATTCCCCGACCCGGGTTCGGAAGTCGATTTCCTCCAGACGTTCGCTGTCTTTGCGGCAGGATCTATCCAGCTCGGTCCGCCTGGCAAGGACGTCCTGGATCCTCTCCTGCAGGAGTTCCCTCTGTTTTTTCAGCTCCTGCTCCACAGCGAGCATTTTCTCTTCGTATTCCCTCTTGACCTTCTCGTAAATGTGCACCTGGACGCTCTGGCGCTCCTTTTCAACGTTCTCCTTCAAGGAAGCGAAGCGTCGGTACTGCTCGTTTGCCTTGTCGTAATTCTCCAGATTTCCCATGATGTTGTGGCTCGAACTACGCTCGGAATGCACCTGGGACATTCGAAAATCCTCCATTGTCTTTTTCTGCGTTTCGCCGCCCGCTGAAAAGAGTCCGCCGCCGAAAAAGGAAAGGCAAAAAGGGTGCCACAGCGCTTCGTGTGGCGATATTCCGGGAAAAGGCAGGAGGAGCGGGGTAAAATATTGCTTTGCGGCGGGGGGTTATGTACGGTCAGGCTCGATCCGGGGGATGCAGTCGCCGCGAAGACGGGACGCATGAGACGGGGAAAAAAGACAGAGAAGGAGCGGGAACGCCAAAATATTGGCACTCCGCCGTCCATGCGGATCCAAGTCACACAACTGGCGGACATTGCTTCGCTTCGCTCGCAAAGTCCGCGATTGTGTGTCGACCGGACACCACCCTTGCCCTTTCTGCTCCCGTCAGGAACCTGCATCGCGGGTAGGTGATGGGGGGCATCTGGGTATTGCCTGTTCCGGACGAGGTTTTCGAAGGGCGACTTTCGGGAGAGGGGGAGACGGAGCCCGAGAAAACCGAGACGGAACAGGCAATACCACATCAGGCGTTCCGGATCTTCTCCACGATGCGGGGCAGAATTTCTCCGGTCTTGCCGTGCAGGCGAATGTCGGCTACGCCGAAATAGGCGCTTTCGCCCGGATTGATCTCGATCACCGTGGCGCCGGCCTCCTTGGCCCTCTGCGGAAGGGCGGCCGCAGGGTAGACCACACCTGAAGTGCCGAGAACAAGCATCACCTCGCAGTCGCCTGCCTCCTCGAAGGACTCATGGAGCCCCTGGACCGCCTCGCCGAACATGACTACATCCGGGCGCATCGGGCTTCCGCAATGACATTTGGGCAATATTTCCATGATCGAGGAGAGGTCGACCCTCGCCAGCTCCCCCAGCGCGGTCTTGAACTTCGTGAGGAATTCCTCGCGGCCGAAGGATTTTTTGGCGCCGCAGGCCAGGCAACGCTGTCTGAACAGGTTCCCATGGATCTCGATCACCTTCTTGTTCCCCGCTTCCTGGTGGAGGTTGTCCACGTTCTGTGTGATGATGAATTTGAGGATTCCCATCTGTTCCAGGGTCCCCAGGGCCAGGTGCCCCGGGTTGGGTCGGGCCTGGAGAAAGACGCTTATGGTCTGGTCGGCAAAGGCGCGGATCTTTTCCGGTGTCCGCGACAGCGTGTCCAGCAGGCCCGGTCCGGTTCCCACCTCTTCCGGATCAAACTGGTCCCAGATGCCTCCGGGGTCTCGAAAGGTTGGAATCCCGCTCTCGGCCGACATCCCTGCCCCGGAGAAGGTGACCAGTTTCCGCGTCCGCTGGAAGGCCTCTGCCGCCCGTTCGATCCCTGCGCTCAAATCCATGCGTCCTCTCCTTTGAGTCGGTGGAAAGAGAAACGGGAAAGACCCCGGATTCGATCCGCTGCCCGCAAAAAAACGTTACCACTTCCGCCTCCCCATGGGCAACTCGGGGAAGAGGGGAACGCAGGCCCTCTTTTTGCGCAAAAAAACCCGGCCCTCGGTCAGGGCCGGGTTCGCGCATCCATTGTGGCGGAGAGAGAGGGATTCGAACCCTCGGTGAGGAATAACCCCCACACTCGCTTAGCAGGCGAGCACCTTCAGCCTCTCGGTCATCTCTCCGGGCTGTGAACCGTCTTCGTTCTTCGATTCCAGACCCTAAATTATCAGTATTGCCCCTCTTTGGCAAACGAATCTGAATCGAAAGGCCACGCAAAGGAATCAATACCATGAGGAAACATATCAGATCCTGCTGGAGGCGACCATGACGAAGAAAGTTTGGTGGAAGTGCAACCATTGCGGCTACCGGTTCCAGGAAGAGATAGAGAAGGGAACCCCGGAGACCTGCCCTTCCTGTGGAGAGACCTGCACGTTCACAGACGTGACCTGCTATTCCCCTGAGTGCGGGGGGCCGGAATCGGGCAATTACGATCCCCGCCTGTAACCGTCCGTCGAAAGACGAGGGATGAGCCGAACGCCGTAGAGGGGACTTCTTGGGCAACCCTCCCCGTGTCGTATCCCGGAGCGCGAAAACAGCCCACCGCATCACCCCATTACGGACATTGCGAGCGCGGCGAAGCAATCTCCCCGCCCGATGCGCCTCTCACTTATGCCCATTGTGCCCCCCAATCGCGGACAATGCGAGAAGAGGAAAAAAGAGGTGCGTCCCCCTTTTCTGTCGGCCCCATGCGAGGATCCCGCAGCTCCATGCGCCTCCCAATTGTGGACATTGCGAGTGCAGCGAAGCAACTTCCCCGCCCACTGCGACACCGCATTCCCGCGTCGCCTCCGCCATCCCCGCTATGTCCGGCAACAAAAAAATCCTCTTCCGTCCTAGTTATACGGGTCAGGGTCGTCCTTTGACCACCCTTCCACCTTTGCCCGCGAAGCAGCCTTTTTGCGGATGTAGGCGGCCAGAAAGACCAGGCTGGCCAGGAACCAGAGGCTCCCCGTGCTGGTGAGCAGTGGAATCCAGGTGTACCGCCGTTCCAGCCGTCCTTGCCAGTCCTCTTCCAGGGTGTGGAAGTCTTCCCCAAGTATGGTCCGGGACGCATATCCAAACCGGGAGCCCCGACCCAGGGCGATGACAAAATCGCGGAATGTCTTGCCGCCGTACCTGCGAATCAGGTAATGCACGAGGTCGGCGCTCTGGGCGTAGGCCAGTTGGGCCTGCCTGTCGTCCTCGGGGAAATCGCTTACGAGGCGGCCAAGGGGAATGAGTCTTCCCGCCAGGACGGCGCGGGTCATGATGACTTCGCGGGAGGGCGACCATTGGCGGGCCACGTAGATTGCATAGCCCTCGTGGAGCCACCGCGGGATTCCGGGTCGCGGCGATCCCGCACCAGGGTCCCTTCTCGCCTCCGGCGGCCCGCCCCTGGAGGCCTGGTCCAGGGCAACATGGGCAACCTCGTGCAGGAAAATCTGCTCGTAGTGGGGCTGGCCTCCGAGGAGGAGCCGGGGGGATTTCATCAGGATCCGGTCCTGAGAGGGGTAAGCGAGAGCGGCGGCCCATTTCTGTGCCTTTCGGCCGGGGGGCTGCAAAGCAACGAAATCCTCAAGGGTGGATGCAATGGTAACCTGTATTTCGTTCAGCCGTTGAAGTCCCAGATCCTTTACCACTCGCTCCTCCACCTGCCGGGATAAGCCGCCCAGATAGCTGACCAGCTTTTCGCTGTCGGCACGGTAATGAAAGACAAAGGCGCCGAACCGGCTCGTTTCCCACTCTGCGGAAAACACAAGAGACGCGCGGACGAGGATCACGAGAAACGCCGCCAAAACGGAAAGCCCGCGACACCATCGCGGCAATGGCGAGCGCGGCAGAGCAATCCTCCGGCCCATTGTGCCTCCCAATTGTGGACATAGCGAGCGAAGCGAAGCAATCTCCCCGCGCAATGCGCCTCCCACATACGCCCGATGCGTCTCCTAATCACGGACAAGTGGACAGAGCAGAAAAAAAGGTGCGTCCCCTTTTCTGTTTCTTGTCTTTATCCCTTTGCCCCTTGCCTCTTGGCCGGATGGCTTTTGGGGGAAACTCTGCTAAACTTCTGATTTGATTCTTCATGAACTCACTGTATATGGCAAGTG
>WFRX01000404.1 GCA_015486285.1 bacterium | reverse complement strand
GTCCCGAAAGGGCCGTGAGGGGGGCAAGGAGATTGATCCATCCCGGGATCCAGGCGGTCAGGGCATCCACCATGGCCACGTGGGGGGGAGAGGGGCTGAGCCCCTGAGCAGGCTTACGAAGATGGGGGGGTGACCACGTCCAGTGTGAGCCTGGTTTCTACGGTCTCGGCCGAACCCTTTTCCACAGGGCCGGGAGTCCCGGCGGCCACCCGGGAAGCGCCGAATCCGCCGGTCTTGCGCACTTCCTCTACGATAGCCCGGGCACGCCGCTGAGCAAGATCCTGAAGGTCGCTGTCGGGCATCGGTTCCAGCTTCACCAACTCCTCGAACATGGCCTGGTAAAAGGCGGTATCTGAGCTTCCCCGGCCGAAAGCCGCCAGATAGGGTTTCACCCGTTTCACTTTCCGGCCGGTATTGCTCTCGTACTGTTTTTCGAAGGCGGCAACCGCATCCTTCCCGTTACGGTCCTTGAGAAGCTTCTCCAATGCTTCCTGCGTCTTTGCCTTGTCGAATGCAATGGGACCGGGGTCCTCCTTCGGGGCGAGTTTCATCCCCATCCGCTCGGCAAGGGCGCGCCGTGCACCGAGCGTCCGCAGCGCCACGCCGTCGACTTCCGGGTCGAAACGGCCTTGAACCACCAGCTTCAACCGGGGCCGATTCCTGAGGGCTTCGGCCACCTTTTCAATCTTTTCCCGCTCGGGGGGAGGCAGGCGATCGCTTCCGGGAGCAAAGGCGACGGCGTTCACCGGTTCGCCCTTGCCGCCCATGAGGCTGCCCAGGGCTCTGAAGGGCGAGGTTACGATTTTGGTGATCAGATTGACGATCGCCTTCCGGATTACCTTCCCGTATCTGAATTTCGGATCATCCACATTGCCGCGCACCGGCACCTCTACGTCGATCTTCCCTTCGGTGTCGGTGAGCAGTGCAATAGCCAGGTCCAACGGGAGGCGAATCGCATCCGGCGCCTCGACGCGTTCGCCGAGGGTGAATCGCTTCAGCACGACCTTATGGTCTCCAAGAAGCTCGTTGTTATGAATCTTATATTCCAGCTTCAGATTGAGTGAGCCGGACGCGATTTTGCGGCCGGCAAACGTCGCGCTGTAGGGACTGAGGGGCTGCATCGCAATGTTGCGGAACAATACGGTGATGTCCGTGAACTCTGTAGGCGCAAAGGGACTGATCCTGCCCTCCACCGTGGTCTGTCCGTATGCGCCGACTCTTCCTTCGAACTTTACCGATGTGCGGCTCCTCGGATCCGAAGAGATTGCCGTAACGCCCCCGGAGAAGTCCGTCACCTGCGTGGCGAAAGGGAGCACAAGACCGAAGTCAGCGAAATCAACAACGCCGCCTTCCACACGAATCCGCTCGATGTTCACCGGGAGAGATTCCCGGTCGATGCTTGAGACGGCGGCCGGGGGTCGTTCCGGTTTCGCTTCCCTCTCTTCGAGAGCCCCATTCGGACGCTTCAGCACTTGCGAGAAATTCATGCGGCGGTCCTTGAAGATAACGACCTTGGCGCCGGGTTCCTGCAGCCGTATTTCTTCGACATGCAGGCGGCGAGGCGACAGGTCGAACACAATGCCGCCGGCGGACAAATTCCTCCATTCAAGAAATCGTTCGCCGGTGCCTTCTTCGTTGAGGACGAAATGGTCCACCGTCATGGAGCCGTTGACACGCAACCGGGGATCCGATTTGCTCGATTCGGCGGCACGATACTTTATGCCGGCCGAGGCGGAGACCTTACCCGACTCGAGTGTCAGAATCGTAAACCTGGTCAGGGCCGGGCGCAGCGGCTCGAGGTTGACGTCGGCTATTTTCGCGCGTGCTTCGGCACGATCGCCGCCCTGGCTCACCTGCCCGCTGACGTTCGCGCTCCCGCCCTGTCCGATCTTGAGCGATGTCTCGAAGTCGATGGGCGTTGTCCCATCGTTGGTCAGATTTTTGAGCGATACATGGACATTCGCCAGATCGTAAACGATCGCCGGATCAAAGGTCCGGTCCTGTAAGGCCATCTGAAACCCGTTCATTTCGAACGTACCCAGGCTGAACGACCAGGGATTCCCTTCCTCTCGCGCCTCATCCGTGGCCTCTTCAAGATCGCGTTTCACCCTGCCCCTGTCTCTTGGATCCAGCAGCTCGGCCAGCCGGATACGTCCGTCTTTGCCGCGCACTAGGCTGGTTTCGCCGCCGGTGGATCCTACCCGGGCGATCGCAATACTGTGATTGCCGATATCGATACGGCCGTCATTCAACGAAACGGCGTCCAGGGTCAGGAATGGGGTGTCCCCACCCGGTTCCGAAAGAGAGGCGCGATTCAACAGCACTTCCAGATCGTCCACGACCGCTTTTGCCGTATGGGGGCCCACTTCCGCCGAAGCACTCAAGTCGATATTGAGCCCGCCCACGGCAAGTGTGAGGGGGTTTGCGCGACTCCGATCCTGAAAATGTACGGCAACGTCTTGCACTTTCAGGGCTTCCGCCTTGAGACTCCACGGCCGGCGAAGGGATGCTGAAGCGGCAGGATTTTGTGCTGCAACCTCTGTGGATTTCCGGCGCCTGTCAAGCTTCTGCCAGTTGAACAGCCCGTCCTTATCCACCGAAGCCGAGAGGGTACCATTCCGAGCGAGGATGTCGGGCGCCACAAATTCCCGTGCCTGGAGATCCAGGCGCATGCCGTGAGCTTCAATCGCTTCCAGAGCAAGCAAAGGGGCCTGGCTGCCCGTCTCTGTAAGCGAGAGGCCCTTGATGGAGCAGTTCGCGTCCTGGATGACCAGGAAGGGAGTGTGCTCCCGGTAATCGAAACGATAGCGGGTGCTGAAGTCCATCTCCCCCGACGGCTCGGAGAGGCGCAACTCGTCCTGCAGAAATTTCCAGGCTGTAGCGAGCTTGAAGCCGGTGACGCGTAACGCGCCTTCGGAAAAAAGAGGATGTATGGATATTTCGCCTCGCCAGTCCACCGTGCCGCCCCCGGGAAGTTCGGCCCTGACGGTATAGGGGCCTTTGCGTTTCGGAAGGGTGGATATCTCTTTGAGTTCCAGATCGAGAGGCGAAAAGGTCTCGGTGGCCGGCGTTGCGCCGGAAAGATCACTGAACGTGAAGGTGCCGCCGATGACCTCGGCGTGCCGTACCAGGAAGCGCGGCGGGGGACGGTCTGCAGGTTCAGGGTCTTCCGACTTGGGGAATGCGTCCGCAAGCGCTTCGAAATTGAGGCGGCCGTTTTGCTCAAGCTCCAGGTAGACCGACGGCCGTTCGATTCGAATATCGGCAAATGTCCATGCCCAGCGAAAAAGACTGGACAGCTGAAAGTCTACGAACAGGCGATCGAAAGCAAGAATGGGCCGTCCGTCCGCTTCTTGAAATGCAAACTCGTCGGCTTCAAATGTGAACAAGAACGGGTTGATGCAAACCTTGGCGAAGGATGCTTGGCGATCGAGCTTTTCTGCGGCATAGCGGGTTACATAGCGTTTCAACAGCCAGGGGGCCAGCAAGAAACCACACAGGGAATACAGCACCACTGCCGCAATCCCGCCCAACAGCCACCGGTTGAGCAGTATCCGCCGCCAACGGCTGGGGGCCGCATCATGGACATTTGTGTCTGCAGGTTGGTCAGGCATGATCGACAGCTCCGGGGTACCTCTATGCGATACAGCAGCTTTGTACAGTAGATTCTATAGATTTACAGGTGAATCGAAAACCCATGGACGCAAAAGAGGCGAGTTGATCATGGGCCATCGTTGGCCCGGGCCGGTTTCATTTCTTGACGCCCCGCAGCCGCCTGGTCTCCTGCTCATCGATCCGCAGGGGATGGTCGCGCACCGCCACGCTGTACTCGGTTTCGGCCCGCCGAATACTGATGAGGCCTTCCTCCACGTCGCGCAGCACCTCCTGGGGTGATCGCTCGACGGGAGGCCCGTAGCCGCCCCCTCCCGCGGTCTTCAGGACCACCCGCGTTCCCGGCTCGACCCGCATGGTCACCTTGGTCGGCAGGACCTTCCCTTCACCGTCCGGCGTTACGATCCGGCAATCGGACCCTCCCCCCGGCCCGCCTCCGCAAAGCCCCCAGGGACGAAGGGCCCTTCTCTCGGTGCCCAGGGTGATCACCGCCTCGTGGCCCAGGATGGTAATCTCCCGGGTCATGCCCATGCCGCCGCGGGCCCTGCCCGGGCCTTCCGAGTCCGCCACAAGGCCGTACCGTTCCACGCGCAGGGGGTAGGCGATCTCGATGACCTCTGCCGGGGCGTTCCGCGTGTTGGTCATGTTCGTGTGCACTCCGTCCATCCCGTCCCGGTCCTCCATCGCTCCCTGTCCGCCTCCGTAGGTTTCGACGTAGGAATAATATTCGCCGGTCCGGGGATCCACCCCGCCGATGGTGAAATTGCTCATGCTTCCGGTGGAGGCCGCGGGCACCCTTCCCGGCACCGCCTTGGCTAGGGCGCCGAGCACCACATCCGCGATCCGCTGGGAGGTGTTGATGTTGGCGTTGGAGACCGGGGCCGGAAAATTCGGGTTCACCAGGGTGCCCGCCGGCGTGATCACCTCTACCGGCCGGGACGAGCCTTCGCTCGAGGGGAGATCGGGATCGATAACCGACTTCAACGCGAAATAGACGCAGGCCAGGGTGACCGCCCGCGTGGAATTCACCGAACCCTTTGCCTGGCGGTCCGTTCCCGTAAAGTCGACCCGGATCCGGTCTCCCTCGATCGTCAGGGTTACGGCGATCTTCATGCGCTCTTCGGAGATCCCGTCCCCTTCCAGGAAATCCTCGAAGGCGAAGACTCCGTCGGGTAGTTCCCGGATTCGGCTCCGCATCCGCCGTTCCGCGTAATGGATGATCTCCTCCATGTAGAAGCAGGTCTCTTCCGGGCCGTGTTTGGAAACGAGTTCCTCGAGCCTTCGCTCGCCTACGTTGTTGGCGGCCATCTGGGCCTGAAAATCCCCGTAGGTCTCGTATCGGGTCCGGACGTTGTGAGCGATCAGGTCCAGGATCGCCTGGTCCACCTGTCCCCGCTTCCTCAACTTGATGGGGGGAATCCGGATGCCTTCCTGGAAGATCTCGGTGGAAACGGTCGGCATGCTTCCCGGCGTCATGCCGCCCACGTCCACGTGGTGGGCGAGGTTGGCCAGGAGGGCCAGGCATCGGTCCCCGGCGAACAGGGGCGTGATCATGCAGATGTCCGGCAGGTGGGAGCCGCTGATGTAAGGGTCGTTCGTGATGACCGCATCGCCGGGTTCGAGGGCCTCGACCGGGAACCGCTCCAGGGTCTTCTTGACGACCGAGACCATTAGGCCGAGATGGAGGGGGATGTGCTCGGCCTGCGCTACGAGGTCCCCACGGGCCGTGTAGACGGCGGTGGAGCAGTCCCGGCGGTCCTTGATGTTCGTGGACAGGGCCGCCCGGATCAGGGCCGCGCCCATCTCCTCGGCCACGGACTGGAAGGCGTTTCGCATCACCTCCAGGGTGATCGGGTCTGCTTGCTGCTTCATGTCCGGCCTTTCTCCGGTTCCCCCGAGGCCCGGATGATCAGGTTGCCGTAAGGGTCTGAAGCGGCCCGGTATCCGGGGAGTACGACGATGGTGGAATCCATCTGTTCCACGATGGCCGGTCCGTTGACGGCCGTCCCGTCCGGGAGCCGGTCCCGTAGGTAGATCGGGGTTTTCACGGGCCGTCCGGCGAAACAGACCTCGCGCGAGCCGGCCGGCTTCGGTGCCCCCGGGTCCCGCGCTGTCCTCTTCGCGCCCCTGAATTCGGGGAGTCTCCCCAGGGCAACCACTCGCAGGTTGACGAATTCGACCGTCTCGCTGTTGCGGGCGTATCCGTAGGCCTTCTTGTGGAGCCTGTGAAAGTCTTCTGTAATCGCCGCGAGGGTCTGCTCCGTCAGCGCGTCTTCCGTTACAGGGACCGGCAATTCGTAGGACTGGCGGACATACCGCATGTCGGCCGATCGGATCAGCACCACCGACGGGCCGGAAAATCCCTCCTGTCGGAGTTGTTCCGTGCCCCGTGCCTCCATCTCC
>WFRX01000403.1 GCA_015486285.1 bacterium | reverse complement strand
TCGAGAAGGCCCGGAGATACCCGGATGCTTCGAAGGATGCGTTGGGGAGGCTGCTGGTGGGGGCCGCCATCGGTGTTTCCGGCGATTGGGAAGAGAGGGTGGAGAGGCTGTTGCGCGCAGGTGTGGACATCCTTTTCGTGGACACGGCCCACGGGCACTCCCTGCGTGTACGGGAAGCGGTACAAGAGATCAAGAGAAGCCATCCGGACGCCGTCGTGATTGCAGGAAACGTCGCCACCGGGGAGGGTACGGAGTATCTGATCCGCGCGGGCGTCGATGCGGTGAAGGTGGGGGTCGGCCCCGGCTCGATCTGCACGACCCGTGTCGTCGCCGGGGTGGGGGTGCCCCAGTTGACGGCCATTCTCGATTGCACTCGGGTTGCCGGGAAGTACGGGATTCCCATCATCGCGGACGGAGGCATCAAATACTCCGGGGATATCGCGAAGGCATTGGCCGCGGGCGCCGAAACGGTGATGATCGGCGGCCTGTTTGCGGGTACGGACGAGAGCCCGGGAGATCTCTTTCTCTACCAGGGTAGGAGCTACAAGGCATACCGGGGGATGGGGTCTCTCGAGGCGATGAAAGAGGGGAGCCGGGACCGCTATGCGCAGGACGTAGAGCAAGACGAAATGAAGCTCGTGCCGGAAGGGATCGTGGGCAAGGTGCCTTACAAGGGCCCGCTGTTGGACAGCGTCTTCCAGCTCATGGGGGGCGTTCGCTCGGGCATGGGCTACCTGGGGTGCAGGACCATCGCCGAACTTCAGGAAAAGGCCCGGTTCGTTCGTATCACCTCTTCCGGGCTGAAGGAGAGCCATGTGCACGGTGTCATCATTACCAAAGAAGCCCCCAACTATCGCCTGGAATGAGCGCAATCTCCTGCCCACGTCCTTCGTGAGACCACGTTCATACGGCCCGGCCCGGGCGGGCGCCTTGTCCTGCCACGCTTCCGCCACACCCGAGATCCCGGGAGGCCGTTGAAAAAGTGGGGGATATGCCTGCGGAGGGGAGAAATGAGCAAGAAGGGAAGGCTCAAGGGGTCCATCCTGATCCTGGATTTCGGATCCCAGTATACCCAGTTGATTGCCCGCCGGGTTCGGGAACATCACGTTTACTGCGAGATCCAGCCGTTCGACTTTCCCCATGAACGGGTTCGTCAGCTCGATCCGGCGGGGATCATTCTCTCCGGCGGGCCGGCCAGCATCTATGATACCGGCGCTCCCCAGGGGGATCCGCGGTTGCTGGAGGGAGGCCGGCCCGTACTGGGCATCTGTTACGGGATGCAGTGGATTGCCCGGGCATCCGGCGGACAGGTCGCCCGGGGAGAGACCCGGGAATACGGGGGTGCCGAAATCGCCGTTGAAGAAGAGGGGGATCTCCTGCACGGATTGGGGGGTGGAGGCGGGAGTCTCAGGGTCTGGATGAGCCATGGCGACAGGATCGAGATCCTGCCCGAGGGGTTCCGGCGCCTGGCGAAAAGCAAGGGCGCGCCGGTGGCCGCGTTTCATCATCCCGGGAAGAAGATCTTCGGCCTCCAGTTCCATCCGGAGGTGCACCATACGCCGGAGGGGAGGGAGATCTTGAAAAACTTCCTGTTCCGCGTGTGTGCGTGTGACCCGTCCTGGACCATGCACTCCTTCATCGATCACTCCATCCGGTCCCTGAGAGCCCGGGTGAAGGACGGTACGGTGATTTGTGCTCTCAGCGGGGGGGTGGACTCTTCGGTGGTGGCGGTGATGCTCCACCGGGCCATCGGGGATCGGCTGCACTGTATCTTCGTCAACAACGGGCTGCTTCGGGAAGGCGAGCCCGAGAGGGTCCGGGAGGTTTTTGAAGGCCATTTCAAGATTCCTCTCATCTACGTGGACGCGAGTGACCGGTTTCTGGCAAAGCTGAAGGGGGTGGAGAATCCGGAACGGAAGCGGCGGATCATCGGCGAGGAGTTCATCCGGGTCTTCGAAGAGAAGGCGAAGGGCGAGAAGGACGCTCGTTTCCTTGCCCAGGGGACCCTCTATCCGGACGTGATCGAGAGCACCTCGGTGAAAGGCCCCTCGGCCGTCATCAAGACGCATCACAATGTCGGGGGATTGCCCGAGAAGATGCGGCTCGAACTCATCGAGCCCTTGAGGGAGCTTTTCAAGGACGAGGTCCGGCTGGTTGGAAGGGCCCTGGGATTGCCTGACGAGATCGTGCTCCGCCAGCCTTTTCCCGGGCCGGGGCTGGCCGTCCGGGTCCTGGGGGTGCTTACACGCGACAGGCTGGCGATTCTGCGGCAGGCGGATCGGATCGTGGAAGACGAGATCATCCGAGCGGGCCTCTACGAATCGATCTGGCAGTCCTTTGCCGTTCTTCTGCCCGTGCGGACGGTGGGGGTCATGGGAGACGAAAGGACATACGAACACGTCATCGCACTGAGGGCCGTCCAGAGTCAGGACGGAATGACGGCCGACTGGGTGCGCCTGCCGTATGACCTCCTGGCCGCCATATCGAACCGAATCATCAACGAGGTGAAAGGCGTCAACCGGGTCGTGTATGACATCTCCTCAAAGCCTCCCAGCACGATCGAGTGGGAGTGACCCGGATCGCCCTTCGCCTGGGGTGGCGTCGATTGGCGAAGATGGTTGTTTTTTAGAACGTCAGATAGGAGTGGGAGCGGTGGGGAAAGACTTCGTTCACCTGCACCTCCATACCGAATACAGCCTCCTGGACGGGTCGATACGAATCGATTCCCTGTGTGACCGAACCCGCGAGCTGGGCATGCCGGCGGTGGCGATGACCGATCACGGGAACATGTTCGGCACCGTCGATTTTTACCGGAAGGTCGATCAGGCGGGGATCAAGCCGATCATTGGATGCGAGGTGTACGTCGCTCCGGGAAACCGGCGCGAACGGTCCGCCCAGAGCATCGGGGAGGCCTCTTATCACCTGGTCCTGCTGGTGGAAAACGAGGAAGGCTATCGAAACCTCTGCAAGCTGGTCAGCGCCGGATATCTCGAGGGTTTCTACTATCGGCCGCGGGTCGATAAGGATCTTCTGCGTGAGTACAACGGCGGCTTGATTGCCCTGAGTGCCTGCCTGGCCGGCGAGATTCCGGGCCTGATCCGCCAGAATTCCCTGGACCAGGCCCGGCAGACGGCGGCCGAATACAAGGAAATCTTTGACGACGGCAGATTTTACCTGGAGGTCCAGGACAACGAGATCCCCGAGCAGACGAAGGTCAACGAAGCGCTCGTCTCTCTTTCCGGATCCCTGTCGATTCCTCTTGTGGCCACGAACGATTGCCATTATCTGCTCCGGGAGGACGCACGGGCCCACGATGTCCTGCTGTGCATTCAGACGAACCGGCTGCTCGATGACCGGGAGCGGATGCGCTTCCCATCGGACGCATTCTACCTGAAATCCCCGGAAGAGATGTGGGCGGCCTTCGGACAGATTCCGGAGGCCCTCGAAAACACGATGGCTATTGCGGAACGGTGCAATTTTCAAATGCATTTCGGCGGGTACCATTACCCCCAGTTCGAGATTCCGAAGGGGGAGACGCTGGACAGCCATCTGCTTCGGAAGGCACGGGAGGGCCTGGAGAGGCGTCTGGCGGAAAAGGTGGAGAGAGACGGTGTGCCGGTGTCGGAGGAGGTGCGGCGGGTTTATGAGGAGCGGTTCGACAAAGAAATCGCCGTCATCCAGAGCATGGGCTATGCGGGCTACTTTCTGATCGTGTACGATTTCATCCGTTACGGGAAGGCGCACGGGATCCCCGTCGGCCCGGGGCGAGGCAGTGCGGCGGGGAGCCTGGTCGCTTATGCCCTGGGCATTACGGACATCGATCCTCTTGCCTACAATCTTCTGTTCGAACGCTTCCTGAACCCGGAACGGATCAGTATGCCGGACATCGATGTGGATTTCTGTGAAAATCGCCGCGAGGAGGTCATCCAGTATGTAGTCGAAAAATACGGCGGGGAGAAAAACGTGGCCCGGATCATCACCTTCGGCAGGATGAAGGCCAAGGCCGCGGTCCGGGACGTGGGGCGGGTCATGGGCCTGCCCTACGGCGAGGTCGACCGCCTTGCCAAGATGATTCCCGAGGGGCCGAACGTGAGCCTCAAGTCGGCCCTGGAGACGGAGCCGGGGTTGAGGCAGGTGATGGAGCAGGATCCGAAGGCGGCCGATCTTTTCAAGAACGCCCTCAAGCTGGAAGGGCTGGTGCGCCATGCCTCTACCCATGCGGCCGGAATCGTCATATCGAGCCGGAGCCTCGAGGACATCGCCCCGCTTTACAAGGACCAGAAGACGGGGGTCGTGTCCACGCAGTTTTCCATGAAGCCCCTCGAGAAGCTGGGTCTGATCAAGTTCGATTTTCTGGGCCTGAAGACATTGACCGTGATCCATCAAGCCATCCGGCTCATCGAGGAAAACCGGGGGGTTCGCGTCGACTGGGATGCCACGCCCCTGGACGATCCGGAAACCTATCGGCTCCTCGGCCGGGCGGATACGGACGGGGTCTTCCAGTTGGAGGGTTCGGGAATCCGGGAATTGCTCACCAAGCTGAAGCCTGAGAATTTCGAGGAGATCATTGCGCTGGTGGCGCTGTACCGGCCCGGTCCGCTGAACAGCGGCATGGTGGATGATTATATCCGAAGGAAGCACGGCAAGGCGAAGATCCGGTATCCCCATCCTGCTCTGCGCGAGACCCTGGAAGAGACGTACGGGGTGATTGTCTATCAAGAGCAGGTCATGGAGATCGTCACGCGGGTGGCGGGGTTCTCGATGGGCGAGGCGGATACCCTCCGGAGGGCCATGTCGAAGAAGGACATGGTCGAAATGAACCGGCACAAGGACGCCTTTGTCTCCGGTGCGGAGAAGCAGGGGATCGGGAAGGGGAAGGCGGAGGAAATCTACCACCTGATCAAACAGTTCGCGGAGTACGGGTTCAACAAATCCCACAGCGCGGCCTACGCGATGGTCGCCTACCAGACCGCCTATCTGAAGGCGCATTTCCCTACCGAGTATATGGCCGCCCTGCTTACCTCGGAGAAGGACCGGTCGGACAAGCTCATCCGGTATATTCATTATTGCCGCGAATCGAACATCCCGGTCGACCCGCCGGACATCAACGAGAGCGCCCGGGATTTTGCGGTATGTTCGGATCGCATCCGATTCGGCCTGGGGGCTGTGAAGAATATCGGGGAGGCGGCCGTGGAATCGATACTCGCGGCCCGAGAGGCGGAGGGCCCGTTTGCTACGCTCTATGATTTCTGTAGCCGCGTGGATCTGAAAAAGGTACACCGCAGGGTGATCGAGTCGTTGATCAAGGCGGGCGCCTTTGATTCCCTTTCGGACGGACGGAGGGCCGCCCTGCTCCAGGCCGTGGGAGATGCCGTCGAAAGAGCGGGCAAGATGCAGGCGGAAAAGGCGTCTTCTCAGACCAGCTTGTTCGAACTCGGTCTTACCGATCAGGCGTCCCCCTTCCATGAAAGCGCCTCCGAGTTGCCGGAGGTCGAGGAATGGTCCCTGCCCGTTCGGTTGAGCAACGAAAAAGAGGTTCTCGGGTTTTACCTGACCGGTCACCCGCTGAAGGAATACGAAGAGGAGTTGAGGCATGCCGGGGTCGTTTCCACCGGGGACCTCCTCGCCGCGGGCGATGGCAACGATGTGTCAGTGGGAGGATTCATCGCCTCCCGCAGGGAGACACAGACCAAAAAAGGCGATCGTATGGCCTTTCTGACCCTGGAAGACGTCCAGGGCAGGGTGGATATCATCGTCTTCCCGGATGTCTACCGGGAAGGAGCGCTTTTTCTCCGCGAGGAAGAACCGATCGTTGTGCAGGGCAGGCTGGAGCTTGCGGACACCGCTGCGGAGGCGGGGGGGGAGGAGGATGATGGGGATCGGAAAAGGGCTGAAGGCCGGAAGAAGGGGGCGAAGATCATCGCGGCCAAGATCATGCCCCTCAGGGAACTCCGCTTTGCGAGGAAGTCGAGCGTGCATATCCTTCTCGACGTTTACGGGGCGACCCGGGAGAGACTGGAGGAGTTGCGGGATATTCTACTGGATTACAGGGGGCCGTGCCCGGCCTACCTTCACCTCATGGAGCCGGACCGCCGGGAGACCATCCTGGCCATGTCCGAGGATTTCTCGGTGCGGCCTTGCTCCGAGCTGGCGAGCAAGGTGGACAGTCTGTTTGGTGGATCCGTGGTAAGGATGGAATGAAAATTATACAATATCAAATAATTACAGGAATAAATTAAAGTATAGGATTATGAAAAGAAGAAGCCTTTCCGAGCTGCTTTTTGTTGTGCTGATGCTTGCGGCCTCGCCTGTGCTTGCGGCTTCGTCCGCAAACGGGCATGAGCGAGATGGGATCACGACCGAGGGGGAGGGGGAAGCGGAAATCCAGGGCCGGGATTTGTCGGTGGCCAGAGGGGAGGCCTTGGAGGATGCCCTGCAGAAGGCCTTTGAGAATGCGCTTGTCGAGATCCTGCCGCTGAACGTTTCCCTTGCGGAACGACAGGACGCCCTGAACCAGCTCGCCGGCCGGCTGAAGCGCTACCTGGTGCAATACCGGGTTCTTTCTGAGATGCCGGCCCTCCAGGCGTTTTTCGTGAACGTGGAGGCGACCTTCTCGGTGCCCCAGATCCGGGAGGATCTGGCGAGCCTGGGCATCACCTGGGAGGAGGAGGGCACGGGAAAGCCTGTCGAACGGTTTGTTCGAATCGAGGGGGTTTCCTCGGTGCGCTGGTATCAGGAGTTGCTGCAGATGTTCCGCCGGCTGCCGGGCATGAAGACGGTAACCCCCTACGAAGCCTTCGGCACCTCCCTGGTGCTCCGGTTGGAATACGGAAGGACTCTCGACGACTTGCTGGCGGCGATCTCCGACCTGCACCCTGAAGAGTTTTCTTTTGCAGTGGGGCAGGCGGATGAGACGGAGATTCGCGTTTCCCTGGTGCCGGGCAGGAAGTAGAATCAGGGCCCCGGCCTGCGGCCCGCCCTTCACGGAATGCGACGGAAGCCACCGGTCCCGACCCGTGCGATTGCAGCGACGGCCTTGAACCGGCGGCGTGCAGTGGGTTGAACTCCGGGTACAGTTGGCCGTCGCCCATTGTATCGATGCCTGCAAAAACGGATCGTGGGAGGACGGACCGCCCATGGATTGCAAGGGACTCCGAGTCAGGGCCTTGGACGCGAAGGCGGCCGCGGAAACCGGGATCCGCCCGGGTGATCGGATTCTCCGGGTTAACGGACATCCGGTCGAGGATGAGCTCGACTACCGCTTCTATGCGGCGGGCGAGGGCGCTTCCCTCCTTGTGCAGGGCCGCGGACAGGAGGGCGTTCGCAGGGTGCGGCTGTCCCGCGAAGGGGTCCTCGGTATCGCTTTCGCCCCGATGCGTTCGAGGCGATGCAGGAATCGTTGCCTCTTCTGTTTCGTGGACCAGTTGCCGGACGGGCTTCGGCGGTCCCTGTATGTGAAAGATGAGGATTACCGTTTCTCGTTCCTGTATGGAAATTATGTGACCCTCTCTTCCGTGAAAGACGAGGAACTGGATCGGATCTGTCGGCTCCGGCTTGACCCGATGTATGTCTCTGTACACGCAACGGAACCGTCTGTCCGTAACTTTCTGCTGGGGCGCAAGAAGAGCAGGGACGTCATGGAAGTGCTTCAGGTGCTCGCGGCAGGGGGTATCACGATACACACCCAGGTGGTACTCTGTCCGGGCATCAACGATGGGAGGATCCTGGAAAAGACGGTCCTGGACCTTGCGGGCCTGTTCCCGGCTGTTGCCTCGATCGCCGTTGTTCCTGTGGGGCTCACACGATACAGGGAGGGGAAAGGGCTTTGGCCGATTCGCGGCGTTGGAAAGGATGATGCAAAGAAAATAATCAATAGAATTCATATATTGCAGAAAACATTTAAACAAAAATATAAAGAAAATATGGTGTTTCCTTCCGATGAACTCTACCGGCTGGCGGAGCATTCTTTTCCCCCGGCTGAAGCATACGGCGACTTTGCTCAGTGGGAGAACGGCGTCGGCATGGTCAGCCTCTTTCTCCGCGAGTGGCGGAAGAGAAGGCGGCAACAAACGTCCCGGAAGATGGTCGGTGCGCCCGACTGCCTGATCGTTACGGGGGAGGCGGCATACCCCTTTGTACTGCCCTACGTGGAATGGCTCCGAAATGTCTCCGGGGCGACACTGCGCCTGGTTCCGGTCCGGAATCGCCTTTTCGGAAGATCCGTCAACGTGACCGGACTGGTCGCCGGGCGGGATGTCATCGACCGGATCCGTCCACTGCGGGGATCGCAGGAGATCCTTTTTGTTCCCGATGTGATGCTGAGCCGGGATGGGGCGAGGTTCCTCGATGACGTGAGCCTGCCGGAAATTCGGGAGGGCCTGGGGATGAGGGCAAGGAAATTTTCCGCCCATCCAACGGGTTTCGAGAGAGTTCTCAGAAAGTACGCGAAGGGATTGTGAAGGAGAATTGATCCAATCGTTGACAGATCTATTAGAACTTGCTATTTTATCTTATCTTTTTGTGTGAAAGCGGTGAACCATTGTAGGCACGTAGCTCAGTGGGAGAGCACTACCTTGACGCGGTAGGGGTCGGCGGTTCGATCCCGCCCGTGCCTACCAGAGGGTGCCGGCAAACATTTCCTTTGAGGGGCTGGCGAGTCATGGCCGGACGAGGGGCGTACGAGATGCTGGAGGATGAGGCATCCCTGCTCGGTATCGCGCGTTGAAAAGGGATGAGCACGACGCCTCGATGCGGCCGCTTCCTGCCCCCTCTGCCGGGGACGGGGCGAGTGGGACAGACGTTCCCCTTGAAGTCAGGGCATCTGATTCGATCGCTCGGGGCCTTGACAGAGGATTCGGATTTGTTCGTTCAGACATGAGAGGCACCCGCTTGCGGACAGGCCACACGCGACGGATGCCTCTGTTTTTTTTGCCCGCCCGGGTTTGGTCCAGCAGTCACAGGAATCTCCGCCGTGCGGTTCGGATGCACGCAAGCGGAGAATCGTGTGCGGATTCCGCCGCGAAGCAAGAGTCGGGTCCGGAACGAGAGACACGGTGCGTATGACCTCAACGTCAGAGAAAATGATCGAGATTCAGGTAAACGGACGGGCGGCGAAGGCTTATCCGAGGGGTGTGCTCGTTCGAGAGGCCCTGGAAGACGGCGGGGAGCGTGTCGGAGGTGACACCATAGCAGCGAGGTTCAACGGCGCGCCGGTGGATCTCCTGAGGCCCCTCGACGAAGACGGCCGTCTCGAAGGGATTTCGGTGGACAGTCCGAGCGGGTTGGAAATCCTGCGGCACAGCACGGCGCACGTGATGGCCTGTGCCGTTCAAGAGCTGTTCCCGGGGACGAAGGTCACGATCGGTCCTGCAATCGAGGACGGTTTCTACTATGACTTCGACCGGGAAGAGCCCTTCACGCCGGAGGATCTCGTTCTGATCGAAAAACGGATGAAAGAGATCATCTCCCGGAATGAGGCCTTTGAGCGCGTCGTTCTCCCGCGGGACGAGGTGCTGGCCTTTTTTCGGGAAAAGGGCGAGGACTACAAGGTCGAACTCCTGGAGGGGATTGGCGACGAACGGGTCTCGCTGTACAGATTGGCCGGCTTTACGGATCTTTGCCGTGGGCCTCATCTCCCTTCTTCGAAACGAATCAAGGCGTTCAAGCTCACCGGCGTGGCCGGGGCGTATTGGCGCGGGGACGAGAGGCGGCCCATGCTGCAGCGCATCTACGGGACCGCTTTCCCCAGCAAGAAGGAACTCAAGGAACATCTCAGGCTTGTAGAGGAGGCGAAGAAAAGGGATCATCGCAGGCTGGGAAAGGATCTGGACCTGTTCTCGATCTCAGACGAGGTGGGTCCCGGTCTGGTCTGCTGGCACCCGAGGGGGGCAAGGATTCGGACCCTCATCGAGAATTTTTGGAGAGAGGAACACAGCCGGAGCGGGTACGAACTGCTCTATACGCCCCACGTGGCGAAGCTTCATCTCTGGGAGACCAGCGGCCATACAGGCTTTTACAAGGCGAACATGTTTTCGCCCATGGATGTGGAAGGGCAGAATTACCAGTTGAAGCCGATGAACTGTCCGTTTCACATCCAGATCTTCAAGTCCCGCCTGAGAAGTTACCGGGATCTGCCGAAACGATGGGCGGAGTTGGGCACGGTGTATCGGTATGAGCGGTCCGGTGTTCTGCACGGCCTGTTGCGGGTGCGGGGGTTCACCCAGGATGATGCGCACATCTTCTGTCGGCCCGATCAGCTGGAGGACGAGATAAGGCGCGTCATCGACTTTACCCTCTTCATTCTCAAGACCTTCGGGTTTGATCGATTCGACGTGTACCTGAGCACCCGGCCCGAGAAGTATGTGGGGACGCCGGAGAGTTGGGAACAGGCCACCGATGCCCTGAAGGGCGCCCTCGAAAAGGCGGGGCTGGCCTTTACCGTGGATCCGGGCGAGGGTGTTTTTTACGGCCCGAAGATCGATATCAAGATCCGGGACAGCCTGGGAAGGCCGTGGCAGTGCTCGACGATTCAGGTGGATTTCAACCTGCCCGAACGGTTCGATCTGCACTACGTCGGCGAAGACGGGGGGCGTCATTCCGTTATCATGATTCATCGAGCCTTGATGGGTTCCCTGGAGCGTTTCTTCGGATGTCTCATCGAGCATTACAACGGCGCATTTCCGGTGTGGCTGGCCCCGGAGCAGGTCGTTCTTTTGCCGATTACCGACAGGGCCCATGATTATGCGGGGGAGATCGTCGCCGTCCTGTCGGAAGAGGGGTTCCGGGCGGAGTGTGATCTGAGAAACGAGAAGCTGGGCCTGAAGATTCGGGAAGCGCAATTGGCCAAGATACCCTATATGCTGATCCTCGGCGACAAGGAGGTCGAGGAAAAAAGTGTGTCCGTTCGTACCCGGTCGGGAGAGAATTTGCAGGGGATCGCCCTGGAGACGTTTCTGGACCGGCTTCGGCAGGACGTCGAAGAGCGCAGGATGGAAGTCGGCTGAGACGGCTGTTACCCGATAACTACAACGAAGAGGAGGGGATGACAAACCACAGACGACCGCAAAGAGAAGAGGGAGGAGTCAGGATCAACCGGGATATCAGGGCCGGTGAGGTGCGGCTGATTGACCCGGATGGGGAGCAGGCGGGGATCGTTGCCATTGAGGAGGCTCTCCGTTTCGCGGAAGAGAGCGGCCTGGATCTCGTTGAGGTGGCTCCCAATGCGACTCCTCCGGTCTGCCGGATCATGGACTATGGGAAGTACCGGTATCAGCAGGCGAAGAAGACCAAAGACGCCAAGAAGAAGCAGACCGTCATCCATGTGAAGGAAGTGAAACTCAGGCCGAAGACGGAAGAACATGACATCCAGTACAAGACCGCAAACATCAAACGATTTCTTTCCGACGGAAATCGCGTCAAGGTGACGATTCAGTTTCGGGGAAGAGAGATCGCGCATCCGGATATGGCGCAGAGGGTCATCGACAGGGTGCTGGAAGGCGTGGAAGGGATAGGCGTTGTCGATCAACGGCCGAAAAGGGAAGGCAGAAGAATGATCTTCGTGCTTCGGCCGGTTGCCGGCAAGCCTTGACCCTCGACGGTCCCGCGCCCCGTAGCCATGTCCGTGGCGGTTCCCGAAACGGGATTGTCGGGCCCTTGTGTGAATGGCAGAAGGAAGGGAAGGAAGGGTTTATTATGCCGAAAATCAGGACGAACAGGAGTGCCCATAAACGGTTTCGTATTACGGGGTCCGGTAAGATCCGCCGCTACAAGGCGTACAAGAGTCACATTCTGACCAAGAAATCCCGGAAGAGAAAACGGAATCTTCGCCAGTCCGGTATTATGGACGAGGCGAACGAGGCGCAGGTACGAAGGTTGATACCCTACAAATAGACGAGAAGCATTCGACAGACAAGCACTGCGCGAGGGTGCTGGGAAGAGGAAGTTATCATGCCAAGAGTGAAGAGAGGAAAGACGGCTCTCCGGAGAAGAAAGAAGCTGCTGAAGGAGGCGAAGGGCTTTTACGGGGCCCGTAGCAAGTCCTACCGAAAGGCGCGTGAAACCCTCTTGCGGGCCTGGTCATACGCCTACCGGGACCGAAAGGTGAAGAAACGGACCATGAGAAGTCTGTGGATCGTGCGCATCAATGCGGCGGCCCGTCAGGCGGACCTTTCGTACAGCGAGTTCATGGGGGGCCTGAAAAAGGCAGGTATTGAACTGGACCGCAAGGTTCTGGCCGACATGGCGGTACACGACCGGAAAGGATTCGAACAGATTGTCGAAACGGCAAGAAAGCATCTGCCCCGGGGGGGCGGGAACCCGGCGAACTCCCCTGCGAAGGGACTCGAGGAAACGGTAAACACGCATGCGTGAGCAGCTCCTTGCTCTGAAGGAAGAAGTATCCAAGGCCCTGGGGTCGGTGACGACGGAACAGGAGGTGGATCAGCTCCGCACCCGCTACCTGGGGAGAAAAGGATCGCTTACGCAAATTCTGCGGCGGATGAAGGATGTTCCCGAGGAGGAGAGGCCTGTCCTGGGGAATCTTGCAAACCAGATCAAGCAGGAAGTCGCCGGCCTCCTGGACGGCAGGCGCGCGCAGATCCGGGACGAGGAACGACAGCGAAAGGTACGCGAGGAACGGATCGACATCTCCCTGCCCGGCCGACGGCCCCTTCGAGGGGCCTATCACCCTCTTACCCTCGTGACACGGGAAATCATCGCCGTCTTTCAGGGAATGGGATTCGAGGTTGTCGAAGGACCGGAGATCGACCTGGACTTCTATAATTTCGAGGCCCTGAACTTTCCCCGGGACCACCCGGCCAGGGACATGCAGGACACCTTCTATGTAGCCGAAGACGTCGTGCTGCGTACCCACACATCGAATGTTCAGATCCACACGATGAAGGCGAGGACCCCGCCGTTTCGAGTGCTGGCACCCGGGACGGTGTACCGTTGTGATTCCGACACCACCCATTCGCCGATGTTTCACCAGGTGGAGGGCTTCCTGGTCGACCGGGATGTCAGCTTTGCCCAGCTCAAGGGTGTGCTGGCCGTCTTTTGTCAGGCCCTCTTTTCCCCGGATGTGCCCCTCCGGTTCAGGCCGAGCTTTTTCCCGTTTACCGAGCCGAGTGCAGAGGTCGACATCGGCTGTTTTCTTTGCCGGGGCGCGGGTTGCCGGGTTTGTTCCCAGACCGGCTGGCTGGAGATCCTTGGGGCGGGCATGATTCACCCGGAGGTATTCAAGAGTGTGGGGTACCACCGGGACGCTTACACGGGTTTCGCCTTTGGGGTCGGCATCGAGCGGATCGCCATGTTGAAATACGGCATCGACGACATCCGTCTCTTTTTTGAAAATGACCAGCGGTTCCTCCGGCAATTTTGAAAGGGAGGCATCGGTAACACACAGGAGGCTGTTTCGGGGCAGCCTCTACTTCCTCCGGGCCTGAAGCCGGGTGCGACCGAGAGGGCGGTCGGGGCGGCGCGGGCGTTCCCGGAGTCATGGCTCGAGCGGAGGTCCATCCATTGCAAGTTACCCTGGGCTGGCTGAAGAGATACGTCGAGATCGAGGAGTCCGCGCAGGAGATCGCCGACCTGCTGACCCGGCAGGGCCTCGAGGTCTCCGAATGTGCCTCCGTCCGGCCCCGCCTGGAAGGGGTGATTACGGCTCGGGTCGCCTCCCTGGAGGCCCACCCCTCATCGGAGGGCCTGTGGATTTGCCGGTTGGACACGGGCGGGGAAGATCGCAGCGTGCTCTGTGGCGCGCAAAACCTGGCCGAGGGAGACTGTGTGCCCCTTGCCGTGCCGGGGACCTCCCTGCCGGGCGGAAAGTTGATCGAGGCGGTGACGATCCACGGTGTATTTTCCGAGGGCATGCTTTGTTCCGAACGCGAGTTGGAGCTTTCGGAAGATCACGCGGGCATCATGAAACTGCCCGCGGATACGCCGCCGGGGCTGGAACTGGAAAAGGCCCTCCGGCTCGAGGACGATGTGCTGGATATCGAGGTGACGCCCAACCGTCCTGACTGCCTCAGCGTGATCGGGGTTGCCCGGGAGATCGCCGCGAAGAAGCGGCGGGAACTCCGGTTTCCGAAAATTTCCCTTGAAGAACGATTGCCCTCCAGCGGCGAAGTCAGTTCGATCGAGATCCTCGCTCCTGAGGCCTGTCCCCGTTATGTAGCGCGCGTGATCGAAGATGTGCGGGTGGGCCCTTCGCCCTTCTGGCTTCGCAGGTTGCTCGGCCTGGTGGGACTTCGGCCCATCAACAACATTGTGGATGTAACGAATTTCGTCATGCTGGAATGGGGGCAGCCTCTTCACGCCTTTGACCTGGATCGGCTTGCGGAGAGCCGTATCGTCGTGCGAAAGGCCAGGGATGGGGAACGTATCACGACGCTGGACGGGGAAGATCGAAAGCTCAGCGGGGAAGACCTGCTGATCTGCGATGCCCGGCGCCCCGTGGCCCTGGCAGGGGTTATGGGAGGGTTGGAGAGTGAAATCCACGACGGGACGACGCGCGTGCTTCTGGAGAGTGCGTATTTTGAGCCGAGAGGAATCCGCAGGACCAGCAAGCGCTTGGGGATTTCGACGGAGGCATCCTACCGGTTTGAGAGAGAGATCGATATCGAGGGCTGCCTGCGGGCCGCCGACCGGGCGGCCGGCATGATCACCTCGCTGGGGGAGGGCAGGCTTCTTGCGGGTGCGCTGGACGTCTATTCTATGCCCTATCGACCGGGTAAGATACGGATGATGCTGTCCAGGATCAACCGGCTTCTGGGAACGTCTCTCGAGAAAGAGGAGGTGCTCGGTCATCTGAGAGGGTTAGAGATGCGGGTCGAGGACGACGCAGGCGAGGTGTTCGAGGTGACGCCCCCCTCTTTCCGCCCGGACCTCCGGATGGAAATGGACATCATCGAGGAGGTGGCCCGTCTTTACGGATACGACGAGATCCCGCCGGACATGCCGAAGGCGCCGGTGTCCGTCGTACGTCCCGATTCGGAGCGCCGGGCGGAGGATCTGGCCAGGGATGTGCTCGTCGGCCTTGGGTTCTGCGAGGTCGTCAATTACAGCTTCACCGGGCCGGATCTGTTCGAACCTCTCGGGTTTTCGACCGGAGACATCCGGGCAAAGCCGGTGGCTCTTCAGAACCCCCTCAGTGAGGCACAGGGCTTTCTGCGGACCACCCTGGCAGGGTCGCTTCTGGAAACGACGGCGATGAATCTGCGGCGGAGAAACCGGGATCTCAGACTTTTCGAATTGGGTCGCGTCTTTCTGCATCGGGGGGACGAGGCCCTTCCCGAGGAGCGCAAGATGCTGGCCGCTGTGATGGTCGGCGGGCGGTATGCGGAGGGGTGGAATCAACCCGATGACAGTGTGGATTTTTTCGATCTGAAAGGCGCCCTGGAGACCCTCCTGGACGCCTTCCGTATCGAGTCCTTTGAATGGAAACGACCCGAGCAAAATTCTTATTTACATCCGGGGTGTTCCGGTGGTATTCTAATAAATACAACAAAGATTGGTTGTGCAGGAAGACTCCACCCGTCGGTTCAGGAGGCCTTCGGCATGGAGGAAGAAGTCTACTTCTTCGAGATCGGGCTCGAGGCGCTTGCCTCGCACGTGGATCATCCGCTGCGATACAGGCCCTTTGCGAGGAGGCCTCCTGTGGAGAGAGATCTCGCCCTTGTACTGGACGAAACGGTGCCCTATAGCCGAGTGATCGACAGGATGCGGGAACATGCGGACCCCCGCGTGACAGCGATCGAGCTGTTTGACCTCTATGAAGGGCCGCCCGTTCCCGAAGGGAAGCAGAGTATGGCCTTTCGGATAACCTACCAGGATCCATCAAGAAATTTGACTGACGAAGAAATCAACAAGATACAAGAGGCCTTTCTGAGCCGGCTGCTTCCGGGGTTGGGGGCCTCTTTGCGTTGAATCCTTGCAGCAGCGGACCCGATACAAAGGGTCGGTTGAAAAAACGGCTGTTGGAGGCAATCGTCCATTTGTTCGGGGGGAGGGCACATTCATGACCAAGGCAGATATCGTAGCGGCTATCTACGAGAAGGTGGGGATTTCGAAGACCGAATCGTCCGATGTCGTGGAGAGCGTCTTCGAGATCCTCAAGGAGACCCTGGAAAAGAGCGAAAAGGTGAAAATTTCCGGGTTCGGCACCTTCATGGTGAAGGAGAAAAATTCGAGAAAGGGGAGAAATCCGCAGACGGGTGACGGAATCACCATTACGGCAAGGAATGTGCTCACCTTCAAGCCGAGCCAGGTTCTGAAAAAGCGTATGAACGAGGGATCGGAGAACTCTGCTTAGGGATCCGGGCGGTGATGCGCACGGCGCCTGCCCGTCGTAGCATGGAGGCCGGATTTATCTATAAGGGGAAGAACGAGGGGAGGATAGAGGCAGGGGTGGAGGCATGTTCTGCATGCCCAGTTTCCACAGACAGGGGGTATCGCCATGAGCGCTGTAGCCAAGCGAGTCACGTCGAAGAAGGCCAGTCCGATTCCCGACAAGCTTTATTTCAAGATTGGTGAGGTAGCCGAGATCACGGGGGTGAAACCTTACGTCCTTCGCTACTGGGAATCCGAGTTCAAGATGGTCAACCCTTCGAAGAGCCGCTCCCGCCAGCGTCTTTACCGAAAAAGCGATGTGGAGCTGATTTTCCGAATCAAGGAACTGCTCTATGAAGAGCGCTATACGATCAATGGGGCGAGGAAAAGATTGCGGGAGCTGGGATACGGGAAGATTTCACAACCGGAGCTTCAGTTTGAGAAAGCGGAGAAGACCTCTGTGCTGGACGAGGTCATTCAGGAACTGAAAGAGCTTCAGAAGATGCTGTCCGATTGAAGGGACGTGCCGGTCCGAGGGGCCGGTGCATCGGTTCAGACCCCTGAAGGGGATCTTTTCCGGCGTGGGAGCGGCGAGTGGCGATTGTTACGATTTCGAGAGGAACCCTGAGCGGTGGAGAGGCATTGGCGGAGTGTCTCGCCGGGCGACTCGGCATTCCCGCCATTTCCCGCGAGGTGATACGAGATGCTGCCTCCCGTTACGGTATTGCCGAGAATCTGCTCAGCCGGCATCTCGAGGAGGCTCCCGGCATTGTGCAGCGGAGGTTCGGAAGCAGCGAAGAGCGCAGACACTATCTGTTGGCCATCCAAACGGCGCTCGCGGAGAGGGCACGGGAAGGAGATTTTATCTACCATGGGCATGCAGGGCACCTGCTCTTGAAGAAGCTGCCGGGGGTCTTCAAGGTTCGATTGATCGCTCCGATGGCTTACCGTGTGCGCATGGTAAGAGAGAAACAGGGGCTCAGCGAGGAAGAGGGCGTCAAATACATCGAACAGGTAGACAAGGGCCGGACCCGGTGGGCCAAGTTTCTGTACAATGTGGATTGGCAGGATCCCCTGTTGTACGACCTGGTGATCAACCTGGAGTACCTGAGCCTGGATACGGCCTGCTCCATGATTGAAACCGGCGTACAGCAGCCGGAGTTCCTGGATACTCCGGAAAGAAGGAAGGTCATCGATGCATATGCGCTTTCTTGTCAGATTCAGTTGAGACTTGCCCAAGAGGACCGGACGAGGGGGATGCAGATCGACGTGGATGTTTTCAGCGATGTGGCCCGGATCAACGGAAAACTTTTTGGTACAGGACCTTTGACCAGCGGGCTGCACAGGAGTCAGGAAGACATTATGGAGGTTGTCCGCCAATTCAAGGAGATCAAGAAGGTTGAGTTCAACCTTGCGGATGCAGGCATCCCCGTGGAGACTTAGCAGGCCCCTGAAGAGCGTCCAACTGCAGTACGACTCCTGTTGCGATTCGATTTGTTCGGGCCTCCCGGGATGAAATGAAACGATTTCTGTTCTCTTCAGCGGCCCTGCCGTTCTGGATTCTGCTCGGGGCCATCCTGACGCTTTTTCTCCTCGAGAGTTTTCCCTTCCCTGTCTGGCAGAAAATCCGGCATCACCTGTTGTCCTCTCCTTTCTTTTACCAATCCCTTGCCTTGTACCTCGTGGCACTGCTCCTGGCCCTTCTCACCTACCGCAGCCTGTACAGCATCAAGATCCTTCTCGGAAGCTGCCTGTTCCTGATGATGGGCGTCT
The DNA here is from genome assembly GCA_015486285.1 of bacterium. Classification (GTDB taxonomy): domain Bacteria; phylum Desulfobacterota; class DSWW01; order DSWW01; family DSWW01; genus S015-6. Next base: position 21,385 of record WFRX01000403.1, on the reverse strand, counting down.
TCAGCATGATCTATTTCATCGGGATCCAGCTTCCGGCCGGCGGGGTTTTCCGGATTGAGCCGGACGAAGGCGTGCATCTTCTCTTGTACCTGTTCTACAGCATGATTCTTCTTCTTATCGCGCTCGTGCCGTCGTATCTGTCCAAGAGGTTGACGCGCTCTTGTCTTGCCCTGTTCATCCTTCTTGCGTTGGCATGCCTCGTCTCGTGTCCGGGTTTCCTGTCGCCGATGATGAAAAGACGGGCGCCCTGGATGCTGCAGCATGAGCTTCCAATCCTTCTCGGCCTGAACACGGCCATCGCCGTCGTGGCTCATGTCCTGTCCCTGCGGAGGCGGGACCCCTACGCATGGTCGATTACAGCGTTTCTTGTCCTGTTTACCGTCGGCTTCCTTGCGAAGGGGCCGGGGCGGGAGATTCTCCTCCTGCACCTGGTTCCGCTTGCGCTGGCCCTCATGGTTTTCGCCAACCTTACGACAAGCCTCTCCCACCATGCCAACTATGATCAGCTCTTGAACATCTACAACCGTGGCCACTGCAATAATATGCTTCAGGGCAAGGGGAAGTCGCTGGGCAAAAGGTTTGCGCTGGCCATTTTTGACCTCGATCACTTCAAGAAGGTCAACGACCGGTACGGTCATACGGCAGGGGATGCGGTTCTGTACCAGGTGGCGCAGAAGGTGCGTGAGAAGGCGCTCCCCCGGGGGATTACGTGTCGATACGGCGGTGAAGAGCTGTTGGTCGTTTTCCCGGGCACTTCTCTCGAGTACGCGGAGCGGGTGGGTCGGGAGGTGATCTCGTCGATCGCCCAGATGCGCATTCCTGTGGGGCGGAAGCGAAAGACGAATCTGCGTGTTACGGTCAGCGGGGGTCTGGCGGCGGGGAGATCCGGGAAGGAGGATGTGATGGCCGTGCTGGAGTCGGCCGACAGGGCCCTGTACCGCGCAAAGCGGCTGGGAAGAAACCGGCTGAGCGTGGTCCGCAAGCGGCCCCTGACAGGGGAATAGGGTCTTTCATCGGGACATCAGCGTCTCTTGCATAGATGTTGGAAGAATCCCCGCCTCGCAAAATGGGCCGAGGCGCAAGGGGAAGGGCCGTCCGGGTTCGGGGGCGGCGCCGGCCGCATCCGGTCAGTTTTCCGACATGAGGTGATGGACGGCTCGCTCCAGGCCGTCCAGGCTCAAGGGAAACATGGGGACGATGTTCGCGATTTCTCGCTGCGTGTAGGACCCCTGGGAGTAATAGTCGCTCGCGAAGGTCACCATCGGGTTCAGCCACGCGGAGTGCCGGAAGACGTGGGCGAGGAAGCGAAGCCACTCGATCGAAGGCCGGGACTGCTTCTCGCCGTAATTGATGCATCCCTGCGGATGTTCGAGTTCATAGGGCGCCATGGCGGCGTCACCGACATAAATGAGCCGGGAGGCGGGGTCGAGCCTCGGGAAGTCGGCCGTCGGAAACGGCTTGTGGCGGCGTTGAGGATCTTCCCAGACCCGGTCGTAGATGCAGTTGTGAAAATAGAAGATTTTCAGATCCTTGAACTGCGCCTGGGCATAGTTGAAAAGGGTCTGCACCACCTCCACGTAGGGCTCCATGCTCCAACCGCCGTTGTCGATCATCAGGATGACCTTGAGGCGGTCGCGGGGACTCTGTCGGAAAACGATCTCGATTTCTCCCGCAAGCTTGACCGTTTGCCGTATGGTTTCCTCGATGTCCAGCTCGTCTCTGGGGCCGGCCGGTATCATGTGCCGCAACCTGCGTAAGGCTTCACCGACCTGGGAGGAGGTCAAGCGGGTATTCTGCGTGTAATCGCGGTAGCGTCGCTCCAGGGCCACCTTGATGGCCGATTTGCCGCGGGATGTGCCGCCTACCCGCATTCCGCCCGGGTGAAAACCGGAATGGCCGACCGGGGAAGTGCCCCCCGTCCCGATCCATCGGTCGCCCCCGTCGTGTCTCTCGGTCTGTTCTTTCAGCCTTTCCAGGAAATATTTGACGAGTTCCTCCGGGTCGAGATCCGGCAGCGAGGCCGGATCGATGCCGAGCATTTCGGCGAGTTCTTTCGGGTCCTGGAGCCATTCATCCAAGAGCATCCGGATGGCCTCCTCCAGCTCCAGCTCCCAGTCCTCTTCCTGCTCCACTCCGTAGAAATGGCGGGCAAAGATGCGGTCGTAAATGTCAAAATAACGTTCGCTCTTCACCATGATGGCCCGCGCCGCGACGTAAAAGTCCTCCAGGGAATCGACCAGGCCCATATCGAGCGCCTTCTGCAGCCGCAAAAAGGCCGTCGGCGTTACCGGGATCCCGGCCTTTCGGAGTGTGTAGAAGAATTCGACGAACATGATGCAAACTACCTTGAATAGGGGTTCAAGTCACGGGCGTGTATGAAATCCTCGCTTTTCTTGAACAAGACACCGAGAAAGGGAATGTCCTGCGTTTTTTCGAGGCGTTTTGGGTCGAAGTCAGGGTCCATGCGAAGGGCGCGGATCCAGTTGAGGAGTTCCCGGGTTGCCGGCTTCTTTTCGACCTGGGGGAGGGTGCGCAGTTTGTAGAAGGTTTCGATACACGCCTTGGCCACACGATCTTCGATGTTCGGAAAGTGCGCCTCCACGATGCGCCTCATGAAGGCCGGGTCGGGGAAGGCGATGTGGTGGAAGTTGCATCGACCGAGGAAGGGATCGCTCAGGTCCTTCTTGGCGTTTGAGGTGATGATCACCACCGGTCGATGGCGCGCCTTGAGGGTTTCATCGATTTCGACGATGTCGAAGGTCATCTGGTCGAGCACGTCCAGCAGGTCGTCCTGAAAGTCGCTGTCCGCCTTGTCGATCTCATCGATGAGGAGCACAACCCGTTCCTCCGCGGTGAAGGACTGGCCGATTTTGCCCATGCGGATGTAATTCTTGATGTCGCTTACGTCTCTGCCCGAGTCGGAGAAGCGGCTGTCATTGAGCCGCGTGAGGGTGTCGTACTGGTAAAGGGCCTCGACGGCCTTCATGTTGCTCTTTACGTTGAGTACGATGAGCTTCATATTGAGATTTTCCGCAAGGGCGTGTGCGAGGAGGGTCTTGCCGGTGCCCGGTTCCCCTTTCAGCAGCAACGGCATCTCAAGTGCGATCGAAATGTTTACGATCTTGGCGAGTTCCGGGTCCACCACATACGTCGAGGTTCCCTCGAAGGAATTCCGGCCGGGACGTTTGTTCATGTTGTTCTCCTGTTCGTGATAAAATTAGAAATTCAGCATTATAGCACGCTCAAATGAACCAAGTCGAATATCTGCGCCTGCTCCGCAAGGGTCTCTATTCGCCCGAAGGGCTTGGATGTGCTAGCATACGCTCTCGTTCCGGAAAAGATTGTGGAAAGGGATTCTACCAACGGCTTGAGGAGGCTGCGAAATGATCAAGGGGATCAACCACGTAGGAATCGTCGTGAAAAACATCGATGAGGTCCTGACTTTCCTTCGCGCGGCCTTTGGCGCGGAGGAAATCCAGAGGATGGAGGTGCCGATGATGAAGCAGATCTCCTCCATCGTCCGGATTGGAAGCGACTGCTTCGAACTCATGGAGCCCACGGGCCCCGACGGTCCCGCCGGCAGCTTCCTGGAGGCAAAGGGGGGAGGGCTCCATCACATTTCTCTTCTGTGCGAAGACGTATCGGCGCTTTGCGAAAAGCTCGAGTCACAGGGTCTTACGATGATCAGTAAGATCCTCGAAGGCCCCTTCCGCGTCGCCTTTCTGCACCCGAAGAGCGGCAAGGGCGTACTCTATGAATTGACGGATACGCCTTCCTGTCCCGGCTGATCCGCGCGTCCGTCCGCCGGTCATCGGTTGACGGCGTTTCTCTTTCCCTTGGGCGTGTCGAGGGTTCGTCTGACCTGTTCCAGGAGATTCCGGATATCAAAGGGCTTGCGAAGAAAGGCCGCTCCGGCGGGCAGGACGTCTTCCTCCAGAATGCTTTTTTCCGAGTGGCCGGACATGTAAAGGACCTTCATCTCGGGGTGCCACGGTTCCAGGCGCTCGGCGAGGTCGGGACCGCTCATCCTGGGCATGGCCACGTCGGTCAGCATGAGGTGTATGAACCCCGTATGCTGCTCCGAGATGAGGATTGCTTCACCGGGGTTGGGCGCCTCGAGGATCCTGTAGCCGCTTCTTTGAAGGGCCTGGCGGATCGCCCTGCGTATGGACGGCTCGTCTTCCACGAGCAGGATCGTTTCGGTCCCGGTGTGCAGGGAGGCGGCGGTGGCTGTGGTGGGTTCCGCTTCAGCCGATGCATCCGTAACCCGGGGCAGGTAGATCTTCAAGGTGGTGCCGCTCCCCGGGCTGCTGACAACCGAGATGCCTCCTTTGCTCTGTTTGACGATTCCGAAGACCGTCGACAGACCCAGGCCGGTTCCCTCGTGCCGTTCTTTGGTGGTGAAGAAGGGCTCGAAGATGCGGGACCGGACTTCTTCGTCCATCCCGCACCCCGTGTCCGTTACGGCGAGCATTACGTAAGGGCCCGGGCTCAGGTCCATGCCTTCTCGCGCCTGCCCCTCGTCCAGGTTTACGTCGGCCGTCTCGATGGTCAAGGTGCCCCCCTCCGGCATGGCATCCCGTCCGTTGACGACAAGATTGAGGATGGCTTGCTCGAGTTGAGCGGGATCCGCCTTTACACGGCCCGGATCGGCGAGTAGCACGATGTTCAGCTCGATCTTTTCTCCGATGAGACGGCGGAGAAGGCCTTCCATGGAGTCGATGATCTCATTCAGCTCGAACAATCTCGGCCGGAGCACCTGTTTACGGCTGAAGGCCAGGAGCTGGCCGGTCAGGGACGCCGCCTGCTCCACCGCGTTTCTGATCTCCGTGACCTGAAGACTCGACGGATCCGTCTCGGGAATGTCCATCAGCAAAAGGTCCGCATAGGCTGCGATGGCGGTCAGCAGGTTGTTCAGATCGTGCGAGATTCCCCCTGCAAGCCGTCCGATGGCTTCCATTTTTCGAGATTGATAAAGCTCGTCCTCCGCCTTTTTCCTGTCCGTGATGTCGCGGACGTATTCGATCACTCCCTTCATCTGGCCCGTTGCGTTGTCGAAGAGCGGGAAGCTGTAGAGGTCCAGCCACCCGACCTCCTTTCCGCCGGGACCCGTCTTGGGAACGATTTCATAGGCAGCCTCCCCTGATTCAAGGGTCCGGCGGGTCGGGCAGGTTTCACAAGGTTTGTTCCGGCCGTGATATGCAAGGAAGCACTTTTTGCCCCTGAGCGGTACCGCGTGGGCATACCAGCGTTCCATGGTCGGATTGACGCGGATTACGTTCATCTCGGTATCCAGGACGCTGATGCCGTCCTGTATACTCGAAAAGACATTGGAAAGGAAACGCTCCCGTTCCTGCAGCAGGTTGTCCGCATTCTTGCGATCGGTGGAATCTATCCAGCTGCCGATGATGTGGAGCGGCGCCCCCTCCGCGTTCCTTACCAGACGCATCTCATCCAGTATCCATCGGTACGAGCCGTCCTTGTGCAGAAATCGGTATTCCTGTTCGTGGGTACCCTTCTCGAAGAGGGAAGAAAGCCCGGAGAAAACGCGGGAGGCATCTTCCGGATGAATACGGTCCGCCCAGAACCGCGGATCCCGGGTAAAATTTTCCGGCTCATAACCGAGCTCTCTCCTTACGTTCGTCCCCAGGAATGTGACCGCATAAGGGGGCTTCGGTTCTCGCCTGCATATGATTGCCGGGCTTGCGGTGAGGAGTTCCTCCAGTTCCGATCTCGTTTCCAGGAGGTTTTTCTCTGCCCGGGCATGCTCCTCCTCCAGGGTTTCCATCTCGGAGAGTCGTTTCCTGAGCCGGGCCAGTTCTTCGCGGAGCTGCTCCTCGGCGTTGTCGAACCTTTCCATAGGGCCCTCTCCCCCGGCATGGTCCGAAACGTTCTTGGGGGGCCGCTTTATTCAAAACGACCCATTAAATCCATTCATAATGTAACAAACCCGGCTGCCGGGAGCAACAATAAGCAGGCCGTGGGCGGAAAGGGCGGTAAAGGTTCGGCCGGAGGATCCCCCCGCGGCTTGGAAGATGGGGTGCGGACGGCCACCAGCCAACGCGAAGGGTCGGCCGGGAAGGGCGCGCTCAGATGTCTCCTGTGTCGGGGAAAGCGTCGAGAGGAAAGGCAATGTACGTCCGGCTCAAGATTCCGCAACGATCTCGATCGGGTTGCCGTCCATCAGGCCGCCGGTCCCCTCGACAACCACCTTCTCGCCCGGCTGGAGCCCCTCGATTATCTGGATAAACTTTCCTGCACTGACACCCGTCCGGACAGGTCTTCTTTCGGCCTTTCCTCCCGAGGCCACCCATACATAGGATCGGCCCTCGTCATTCAGAACCGCCGCCGAAGGCACGGCGGTCGCCCCCTGGATGGACGGCAGGCTCATGGAGCCCGAGCAGAACAGCCCTGCCTTGAGACGACCTTCCCGATTGTCCACGCCCACCTTGACCAGGAATGTGCGGGTTTGCGGATCGATTTTTTGGTTGACGGCGATGACTTTCCCCTCGACCCGTATCTCCCCTGATCCTACAGAGATGGATACCGGGGCGCCGGGCGAGATATTTTCGAAATAGCGTTCGGGCAGGGCAATATCCGCTTCCAAGGTGGCCAGATCCATGATTTCGACCACTACCTGTCCCCGATGGACATATTCGCCCTTTTCGTAGAATTTGCCGGTCACGAAACCCGGGTAGGGAGCCGTCACTGTGCAGTCTTTCAATGCCTGGCGGGCCGTGTCCAGCCCGACCTGTGCCTGCACGACAGAGGCCCTGGCCTGCTCGAGGAGGGCGACGGCCCGCTCCTGTGCCGTCCGGGCCCGGTCCCGCATCTGTTCCGTGGCGGAACCTTCCTTGTAAAGGCCTTCCATGCGCCGCATTTCTCGTTTCGCGTCTTCCACATTCACCTGGCTGGTATGTACCGCGGCCCTGGCCGCCTGAACAGCCGCCTCGGCCTGGCGCACCCTCAATTCGTAATCCACCAGCCGGATCTGGAAGAGGAGTTGTCCCTTCCGGACTTGATCCCCGATCTCGACGGGAATCCTGTCGATCGTTCCCTCGACCAGCGCCCTGAGCCCCACATGATTTTTCGCTTGCAGCGTGCCCGTGAACTGGACACTCCGGTTGAAATCGCGTTTCGTGACCTCGGTGACGGAAACACGCAGCGGGTGTAAGGCGGTTTCTTTTGTGAGCGCGACATCGGCCTTGCCGCCCTGTTCCGTGGAGTCACATCCGACGTGGGTGAGAAGCATTGCGCACGTGACGAGCACAGCCGCCCTTTTCAGCGGTTTCATCGATCGTAATCTCCTTGTTGCGATCGTTTGCATCATCCTATTGGGTCGATCCCTCTAGCTCGGGCTTCGTTGTTCCGGGCTTCCGGGGCTCCGCAGGCGCAGGTGATCCGCGGAACAGACGCCTCAACCAGGCTGAAAAGTCGTCGAGCAACAGATAGACGACCGGGATTACCAGGAGCGTGAGAAAGGTGGAGGTGAACATGCCCCCGATAACCGCAACCGCCATCGGCGCCCGGGACTCCCCTCCCTCGCTCATCCCCAGTGCTACGGGCAGGACCGCGATGATCGTGGACCCGGCGGTCATCAGGATCGGACGAAACCGGGTCGGTCCCGCCTGCAGAACGGCTTCCAGCTTTTCCATGCCGCGGCTGCGCAGGGTGTTCGTGTAGTCCACGAGAAGAATCGCGTTCTTGGTTACGATGCCCATGAGCATGATGATCCCGATGTAGGACATGATGTTCAGGGTGTTCCCGGTGATGAGCAAAAGGCCGAACACGCCTATGACGCAGAGAGGGAGCGACAGCATGACGGTAAAGGGATGAATGAAGGACTCGAACTGGGCCGCGAGAATCATATAGATGATCAGCACGGCGACGATCATGGCGTAGCGCATGTAAAGGAAGCTCTCCTGGAAGGCCCGGGTGCGCCCTATGGTGTCCGTGCTCCATCTCCCGTCCTTCGGGAGAAAGCTACGGGTCGTCTTCTCGAGTTCAAGCAGGGCCTCGCCCATCGTCTTGCCCTCGAGATTCGTGTAGATCGTGACGGCCCTGCGCCGATTGTGCCGGTTGATCACATTCGGGCCCTGTCCCACCTCGATGGTCAGGAGGTTCGGGGATTTGACGAGGGCGCCTCCCAGGGAGCGAACCGCGAGCCGGTACAGGTCATCGGGTTTGTTGCGGTCCGACGGAAGGGCCCGCACCCGGATGTCGTATCGTTCACCCCCTTCTTTGAATTTGGCGGCATCCACCCCTCCGAAGAGGATGTAGATGTTCTGCGCGATGGAGCGTACGTCCACCCCGAGGTCGTCCGCCAGTCCGCGGTTGATGTGAACCTTGACCTCCGGCTTGGTGATCCGCAGGTCCGTGTCCACGTCGACAAAGCCTCCGAGCTTTTTCAGGGCCGCGACGATCTGGTCGCTGACCTCCGACAGCGCCGCTATATCGGGGCCCTGTATGATGTACTCGAGATCCGAGTTGCGTCTCGAGCTGCCGATCATAGACATGTATTCCACGGCGGAAATCATGTCGTGATAAGGGGTGAGCAATTTACGGAGCCGGCGCATGACCTCGGCCTGGCCGGCGTTGCGTTCTCTGCGGGGCGACAGATGGACGACGATCATCCCCTGGTTGACCTCGCCTCCCCTCATCCCGATGGCCGAAAAGCCGTGCGTCACCTCGGGCTGGTTGAACACGATCTGTTCGATTTCCCGGAGCCTTTTTTCTGTTGCATAGATAGAGGTCCCGGTGGGCATTTCGAAGCGCACCATGAAACGGCCCTCGTCGGCTTCCGTGGTGAACTCCTTGCCGATGAAGGGGGTGAGCGCCATGCCCGCCCCGAAGGCGATGACGGCGATCAGGACGGTTACACCCCTGTGTCTCGTGACCCAGCCAAGGACGCGGCGATAAAATGCATCGAGGGCCTGGAATCCTCTCTCGAGAAGATTGTACAGGGGGTGGTGTACCTTTTCTTCCCTCAGCAACCGGGAGCAGAGCATGGGGGTGAGCGTGAGGGCGACCAGGGCCGAGATGGCGATTGTAACGGCGACGGTGAGACCGAATTGATAAAAGAACCGGCCCACGATGCCCTTCATGAAGGCTACCGGGATGAACACGGCTGCGATCGACGAGGTGGCCGCGATTACGGCGAGGCCGACTTCGTCCGTGCCCTCGCTCGCCGCCTGCATCGGCGGCGTCCCCTCTTCCACGTGGCGGAAGATGTTCTCGAGTACGACAATCGCATCGTCAATGACCATTCCTACGGCCAGGGATATGGCCATCATGGTCATGTTGTTGATCGTGAAGCCCATGGCATACATCACGACGAACCCGCCGATCAGGGAGATCGGGATGGCGACGATACTGATCAGGGTGATGCGGACGTTCCGGAGGAACAGGAACATGATGATGGAGGTGAGGAGAACGCCGAAGAGGATATCCGTTTGTACGCCCCTCATCGAAGCCTCGATGAACTCGGAGGAGTCGTAGGCGACCTCCAGGGTGATCCCCTCGGGAAGGGTCTTTTTCATCTCTTTGACCACCGCTTTCACCCGCCGGGCGACTGCAACGGTGTTTGTGCCTGACTGCTTTCGAATGCCCAGCCCGATGGTCGGCAACCCATTGAAACGGGCGATCGTACGCAAATCCTCCTGCCCGTCGATGATCGTAGCTACATCGCGGAGGTGTGTAACCGCTCCGCCCCGGGAAGCGAGCACCAGCCCCTTCAGTTCTTCCACGGAATCGTATTCGCCCTCGATCTTGACGCTGAACTCCTTGCTGAACGTCTCGATCCGGCCTCCGGGAAGTTCCACGTGCTTGAGCTTGATGGCCCGTACGACATCCTGAGGGGTGAGCCCCCGCGCTTCCAGTTTTTCCGGATCCACCCAGACCCGGATTTCCCGTTTCCGCAGTCCGGAGGTCTGCACCATTCCCACGCCCCGGATGGCCTGGAGCCTCTCCTTGGCCACTTTGTCGGCGTAATGTGCCAATCGCGCGTAATCGCCCCGGCTCGATGCCGCGAGCCACATGATCGCCTGGGAGGCGACATCGAGTTTGTCCACGATCGGTTTGTCCGCGTCGTCCGGCAGATCACGCTCGGCCAGGTTCACCTTGGCCCGGACCTCCTGGGCGGCTATGTCCACATCCTTGTCGAGCTCGAATTCGACGAGGATCCTGGATATGCCCTCGTAGCTGTGGGACCGGATCGTCTTGATTCCCTCGATGGTGGTGATTTGTTCCTCGAGGACATCCGTTACGTCCATGTCGATGACCTCGGGGCTGGCTCCGACCAGGGTGGTGGTGACCGTTACATAAGGGAATTCGACCTCGGGAAACAGGTCGAGGCCCATGTTCCGAAAGGCGATCCAGCCGAAGATGATCATGGCCGCCATGGCGACCAGCGTGGTTACGGGACGTCGTATCGCGGTGTCGGGGAGAAGCATGCGCGTTCCTTCGACTCGTTCGGTTTTGCTGCTTTCTAGTGGGCGGGTTGTCCCGCAACGGCGCCGGGTTTCGGGGCGAGTACGTCCTCGGGCACGTATTCACCCGGTTCCTTGCCTTCGCCCGGCCTGGGGCCCAGGATCCCCATGGCAAGCTGAAGGCGGAGGCGGCTGACCACATGTCCGTAGACGGATTCGTAATAGAGGCCTTTTGCCGTGGTGAGGGCCGAACGGGCATCCGACACCTCTACCTGAGAGGCGATGCCCTGCCGATATCCCACCTGCGCAAGCCGGAGGCCCTCGCTCGCCCGTTCCCGGTTGAGCTTCTGGGATTCAACGAACTCCTCCGCGTTGCGGAGGGTGAGCAGGGCCTGCCGGACCTCCAGAAAGGCCTGTTCCTGGGTATTGGCCAGGCGGTAGCGGCTTTGTGCCAGCGTGGCCTTCTGCTGGTGGACACGGCCTTCCCGTCCCAGGCCGTCGAAGATCGACAGATTGACGGAAAGGCCCGCGTTCCACGTATCGTTCCACTCATTCGTGGTGATCGATTTGGGGTCCGGCTTGGCCCACAACTCCTCGAAGAAGGCATCGATCTTGGGCCAGTACTCGCTCCGGGCAACCTTGAGCGCTTCTTTCTGCAGCCTCACGTTGAGCTCGGCTTGATAGAGGTCCGGCCGGTTTTCATGAGCGATTTTCAGAGCCTCCTCCAGAACCGGCTTCATGGGCCAGTATTCGAGTTCGTCGGCGAGTTCGATATCGCCCTTCTGGAGTACGCCCATGGCCTTGAGCAGTCGCGATTTTGCCAGGTCGACATTGTTCTTCTGTTTGATCATTTCGGCCCGGAAGTTGGACACATCCACCTCGGCGCGGAGCACATCGTAATCGGAGGCAACCCCGTGCTTTCGTTTCGTCAGGACATCCTTGAGATGAACGCGGGCCGAGTTGACCGCGTCTTTGTTCACCTCGTACTTATCCTTGGCCAGGAGGGCGTCGTAGTATGCAAGGGCGGTCTGATAGATGGTTTTCTGCAGGGCGGCGCGCACGGCTTCATCGCTCAGCAACTCGGCCAGCTTTGCCGCGCGCAGGGCGGCCCCGATCGCTCCTCCCCGGAAGACGGGCTGGAAAACGGTCAGGTCGACAGAGTAGTTGTCTACATCCCCGAGGGAGATGGAAACGTCGCCCACATCGAAGCTGCCTGCCTCGTCAAGGCGCCTATAGGTGCCTTTGGCGTTGATCTTCGGCAGGGCCGCCTGATAGGATTCGATGACCTTGCCCCGTGCGATTTCCTTTTCCTGAAGGGTCGCTTGCAGTTCCTTGTTCTGCCGGATGGCCAGCTTGACGGCATCCGCCAGGTGCAATTTGCCCTGTATGGATACCTCTGTTCTTTCTTTTGACTGCCGCATCTTGAGCCACTGGGTGTAAGCGGCTGTGCGGGTCTCCCGGACGTCCCGGACGAGTGATTCACGGGATGCGCAACCGGCGCTTATCCCCGTCATAAGGACGGCCACGAGGAAAGGCAGAATCCGAACTCTCATTTCCATCCCTTTTTGCTGTTCTGTTTCGATTTCAGGATGCCTTTGAGGAGGATCTCTTCGATCGTAGAGAATTCCGGCAAGGGGGTATGATCCCCTTCGTGCCGTATCCAGTACGTAACGAATGAGCGGACCATCCCCTCCAGAGCGAGCGCCATGCCGATCGGATCGGTCCCGGCAAAAAGTCCTTTGTCGATTCCTTCCTGAAAAACGCCGGCCAGGAGGTTCAAGTAGTTTTCATGCCTTGCAATGAGTTGTTCCACGCCTTGGGAACGCATCTCCCCGACCGAACGGATCGTTGTGTCCAGGAAGAGCCGTAGAAACGGCTTGTGCCGAGAAAAATACCGATGTTTCGTCTCAATGAGGATTCGCAGTTTCTCGACCGGGTCCGCGCAATCCTGGATCTTCTTTTCGAGCAGGGACAGGTACTCCTCCATCCTCATCTGGAGAAGGGCCATGTAAATCTCGTCTTTGTTCCGGAACATGTGGTAGATGCTTCCGACGGCGAACTCGGATTTCTCGGAGATCTCTTGAATGGTTGTGCTGTGGAAGCCCTTCCTGGAGAACATCTCCTCCGCCGTGGCGAGGAATTCTCTCTGGCGCCGCTGCCGTTCCCGTATTTTTCTGGGGAGTCTTTCCATCGAACGCTACCGGGGTACAGGTTGGTGAGGTCAGGGGCGGAATGGGAAAATGCCCCAAACATTTTGGAATACTCATTCTAATTTTAGACCAAGATTCAATAATAGGAATATTGATTCTTGGTGTCAAGATGCAGGAACGAGGTTGTGACAGGAGGCGAAAGGCGGCAAAAAGAGGTGCGTCCCCTTTTTGCTTTTTGGCCTCACCCGGTTGGGGCGCTGCGTTCGCGGATGAGTTCCGACAGGTGGCAGACCCGGATCGGAAGATTCCGTCTTCGGACGCCATAGGCGAGCTGGACGATGCAGGCGGGGCAGGATGTAGCGAGCACGCCGGCCCCGGTCTTTTCCACATTGTCGATCTTTCTTTCGAGAATCTTCATCGCCGTGTCGAAATGGGAAAGGGCATACGAACCGGCCCCGCCGCAGCACCAGTCGGCCTCGGGCAGCTCCCGGTATTCGACCCCCGGCAGAGCCGCAAGGATTTTCCTGGGTTCCGCGACCAGGTCCTGTCCCCTCGAGGCATGGCAGGGGTCGTGGTAGGTCACGATGATCCGCCCCGCCTCTTTGGATCGAGGAGGCGGGGCGGAAACGACCTGTTCCACCATGTCCCGGACCCTGGCGGCGACCTCGTTTGCCTTCTCGCGCAGGGGGTCGGCCGGTTCAAACAGGTCCGGGTATTTCTTGAGGAAGGCGGCGCAGCTCGAGCAATCGGTTACGATCCGGTCGAATGGCAGGGCGCTGAGGATTTCGATGTTCCCGGCCGCGAGTTTCCTCGCCGCTTCCCGGTCGCCGTAGCTCCAGGCCGGCAGGCCGCAACAGGCATTCTCCAGGATGTGGACCTCCATGGCTGCCTCGCGCAGGATGCCGAGAGATGCTTCGGCCGCGACCGGGTTCATGATCTCCATCCCGCAGCCGACGAAATAGCCGATGCGAAGCCTCTCCCCGCCGCCTTCGAGGACTCCGGGCGGAAACCGTTCGCGCAATGCGTAGCCGGGCATCCGGCCGACGATCTTTTCGCTTCGAGGGAAGTCCCTGCCGAAGATCCGCAGAAGTCCGAGGGCGCGGGCGACACCGCTGAGACCGCTGTTCTTGCCGAAGGCGACGGCCCTGGCCACACGCCGGAGTCGTTCCGGGTAGGGGAGAAGATGTTCGAAAAGAAGTCCGTGGATCCGCTTCCGCCCCACCTTTTCCAGGTATTCTTCCCGGGCTTCGACGATCAGGTCCGCCGTCGGGACCGCCGGGAAGCAGTTTGTTGTACAGGCGCCGCAGAGCAGGCATGCGAAGAGGGGCTCCTCGAGGTCGGTCGACCAGGCGAGCCGTCCTTCGCGCAAGGCCCGCAACAGGGCCACCCTGCCGCGGGCGACCCCCGCTTCGTGTCCGGTGGCCCGGAAGGTCGGGCAGGCGACCTGGCAGAAGCCGCACCGATTGCACATGGCAATCATTTTCTCATGCTCGGAAGCCTTCATGCCGGATTGCCCAAGCTTTATCGTCCAGGATGGGTGGCTATTTCCTTCCCGGCAGGCGGCCGGGCGAGAAAATGCCCTTCGGGTCCATGGCGTCTTTGATCCTGTGTATGACCTTCCATGCCGGCTGGAACGGTCCGTACACGTCCCGGCGTTTTTTGAACGCATCCGGGGCCTTTTCGAGGAGGAGATGGCCGTCGAGTCTGCCGATGCATCCGCAGAGGCCGTCCCAGGCGTCTTCCGTGAGCCTCGTCAAGCCCCCCCGCACCCGCCCGCATCCGAAGTCCGCAAAGATGTGCTCCGGGTGGATCGCCGAGGCCGCTTCTTCGACGAAGCAGGCGACCTTGTCGAGGGGGAGATCCGCCCGCAGGAGGAAGGGGGATCGATCCATGGACCGGTCGTGATCGCTGAAGGGGCCGTCCAGGACCGGATAGTCTTCGGTCGCTTCCGCCTCCAGGCCCTTGTCGGCCAGCAGGCCTGCGCATCGTTCCGCCTGTGCCTCCACGGTCTCTCCGAATCCCTCGAGGCCGACCAGAATTCTCCAATGTTCGAGGTCCGTTTGTTTTCCCTTGCCGGAGGTTGTTCCGTTCAGGGGACTCGCGGTGACGAAGGTCGGCTCAATGTTCGACCGCAACAGTTCTGCAGCCGCCGAGGCGACCTCCGCGAGCAGGCCCCATCCGCGGACCGCGCGGCAGCACTCGGGGAGGGAAGACAGGCGCAGCGTGAGTTCCGTGAGGAACCCGAGCGTTCCGGCCGACCCGGCCAGCAGGCGGCCCAGGTCATAGCCCGCCACGTTCTTGACGACCTTCCCTCCGGTCGAGACGAGGCGTCCCGTTCCCGAGACGAAACGGAGCCCGAGCAAAAGGTCCCGGGGGGCTCCGTATCGCATTCGTTCCGGGCCGCAAGCGCCGAGGGCCACCATGCTGCCTACGAGGATTGCTCCCCTCGCACCGGGGAAGGGCCGGATGGGCAGCCACTGCCGGTTCGGCCGCAGGGCCTCCTGCAGATCGGCCAACGGGATCCCCGCCTGCACCCTGATCGTCTGGTTCGGAGGGTCGTATTCGACGATTGATGCAAGGCCGGCACTTCGGAGGATGGGTAGTCCGCGCTCCATGATGTTGCCGAAGGTGCGCCAATGCCCTCCTCCTTCCGGGAGGAGGGCGGTGCCGTCCCGGAAGGCCCGCGTAACGATCGCGCATGCCTCCTCAACCGTTTCGGGCATCCATGCGGTGTCGTCCGCCGATGCCCGCGGCGGAGATGTCACCACTGGCCGTTCCCGCGCAACGCCCGGGACCGCCTTTCCGGGGTTGAACCGGCCCTCCGGGTCGAAGGCCTGCCGTACCGCACGCTGGGCATCCAGGTCTTCCTCGGAAAAGATCAGGCGCATCGCCTCGAGTTTCTCGATACCCACGCCATGCTCTCCGGTAATCGTCCCGCCCAGCTCCACGCATTCTTTCATGATTTCCCGCCCGGCCCTCCGTACCCGGTCCAG
Source organism: bacterium (assembly GCA_015486285.1). Classification (GTDB taxonomy): domain Bacteria; phylum Desulfobacterota; class DSWW01; order DSWW01; family DSWW01; genus S015-6. The sequence goes on along the minus strand of WFRX01000403.1, from coordinate 5,815 downwards.
CTGGTCCGGATCCCGGGAGTCGAAGAAGAGCAGGGGATGAAGGTTCCCGTCGCCCGCGTGGAAAACGTTTCCGTGGGCAAGTTGATGGCCCTGTGCAATTAGACGGACCCGTTCGAGGGCCTCGGGAAGTTTGGTGCGCGGCACCGTGCAATCGGCTACGAGATAGCCGGGGGCGAGCCGGGCGATCGCCCCGAAGGCCCCCCTCCGGCCGGCCCAGAGACGGTCGCGTTCCTCTGTATCCCCGGCTTCGCGCACCTGCCGGCAGCCCTCTGAGGCGCAGATCCGGCGTATTCGTTCCGCCTGTTCCTTGAGTCCCACGGCCGGGCCGTCCACCTCGATGATCAGGACCGCCGCCGCGTCCAGCGGATAGCCGCAGGGGCAGCTTTCCTCTACGGCCCGCATGACCGGGGCATCCATCATCTCCAGCGAGGCGGGAACGATCCCCTCGGCGATGATTCCGGAGACCGATCGTGCCGCGTCCGCTACGCGGTCGTAGACGGCCAGCAAGGTCACGACCGACTCCGCCAAGGGAAGGATACGCACCGTGACCTCGGTCACAATGCCGAGGGTACCCTCGCTTCCCACGAGGATGCCGCACAGGTCGTACCCGGGTGGGTCGAGGGCCTCTCCCCCCACGCGGACCGCCTCGCCGTCGGGCAGCACAACCTCCATGCCGAGGACATGGTTCTTCGTCACTCCATGTTTCACGCATCGAGGCCCGCCCGAGTTCTCCCCCACGTTCCCGCCCAGGGTAGCCACCTTCTGGCTGGCCGGGTCCGGGGCATAGAAGAACCCGAGGGGGGCGAGGGCGTTCTGGAGTTCCAGGTTTGTGACGCCGGTCTGAACCCGTGCGCATCGGCGGTCCGGCCGGATGGAGAGGATCCGGTTCAGGCGTGTCAGACAGATGACGAGCCCGTCGTCGGGCGGAATGCTTCCGCCTGACAGGTTGGTGCCGAATCCGCGCGGCACGCAGGCAACGCCCGCCTCCGAGGCCGCCCGTACAAGGGCCGCGGTCTCCTGCGTGTCCGCGGGGAAGGCCACCGCCCCGGGCCGTCCCCTGGCGAGAGAGCCGTCGTAGGAATAGACCTCCAGATCCGTCGGGCCGCAGCGAACGTGCTCCTTCCCGACGATCTTGCGAACTCTTCGAATGAATCGGGGGTCCATCACCGGCTCGCGTAGGTTTCTGCGGCCGCCTCCAGCACTCCCGAGCCGACCTTGACGCCCATCCCCCGGAGCACCGTCTCCAGCGCGGCGAGGAACAGGAGAACGTTCCGGGTGGAAGAGGCATGTCCCATCAGCCCGACCCGCCAGACCTTGCCGGCCAGGTCGCCCAGGCCGCCCCCGATCTCGATGCCGAATCGGGCGAGCAGGGCCCCGCGGACCTTTGCGTCCTCTGCTCCCTCCGGGATACGGACCGTGTTCAACATGGGCAGCCGTTCCGCCTCGGGCACGAGCATCGAAAGCCCCATCGCCTCGAGTCCGGCCACCAGGGCGAGGTGGTTGAGGCGATGCCTGGCGAAACGCGCCTCGAGGCCCTCTTCCGCAACGATGCGCAACGCCTCGCGAAGGCCGTAGATCATGTTGATCGGCGCGGTGTGATGATACTTGCGGTCACCGCCCCAGTAGTTGCGGACCATGCTCATGTCGAGATACCAACTCACCACCGGGGCCTTCCGGGCCTCGAGGGCCTCGAGGGCCGCGGGGCTGAGGGAGATCGGGGAGAGCCCGGGGGGGCAGGAGAGACATTTCTGCGTGCCGCTGTACACGGCATCGATGGCCCATTTGTCCACGGCCACTTCCATTCCGGCCAAGGATGTCACTGCGTCCGCCAGGAACAAGGCGCCTGCCTCGTGGACGATCTTCGAGAGGTCCTCCAGGGGCGTACAGACCCCGGTCGAAGTCTCCGCATGGACGACTGCCACCAGCTTGGGGGCCTTGCCCTTGATGGCCTTCCGAACGGCCTCAGGGTCGACCGCCCGCCCCCACTCGAAATCCAGGCGGATGAGCCTGGCTCCCAGGCGACCGACGATATCGCACATCCGCGTGCCGAATACGCCGTTCACGCAGACGACGACCTCATCCCCCGGTTCGACGAGGTTCACAAAGCAGGCCTCCATCCCCGCGCTGCCCGTCCCGGACACCGGGATGGTCAGCTTGTTCCCGGTCTGGAACAGGAACCGGAGGAGTGCCTGGGTTTCATCCATCACGGCAAGAAAATAGGGATCGAGATGCCCGATGCAGGGGGCCGACATGGCTTGGAGAACGCGCGCGGGGACATCGCTCGGCCCGGGTCCCATGAGTACGCGGTTTCCCGGATCGATGTCTCTGAAGCTCTGCGGGTCGAGAAGCATGAACAACCTCCTTCTTTTTCATAGGCAAGACGGGTCGGTCGACGAATCACAGGTAGGATAGGAGACTCCTCCGCCGTGGTCAAATTGCGAGGAGATGGAAGGCCCTTTCCCCGATTCGTATCCCCGCCTTCGAAGGGGCCGGGGTTTTGTTGCTCCCCGGGTGGTAGATGTTGTATAAAAGCGTAACGTTTTTTCCGGGGTGGATTCGGAAAGAAGCTCATGTTGCCAGGCGGGAAGCGGGAACGGATCCTGATCCCCGATCTTTGGCCCTTTGCGGCGCAAGCCGCCCTAGGAGACGCAAATGAATGGAAGGCCCCCTTTCTACGTGACGGCGGTTGCTCTTGTGGCGGCCCTCTTGTTCCCAGCGGTTCATTCCGGAGCGGCCCGGACGGATGCCGGGCGGGTTTGCGGCAGCCTGTTCGCATGCGCGGTCATCTCCGATACGGACAGCATCATGGTCGGGGACCGGGGAAGGATCTTCCTGTCGAAGGACGGGGCGAAGAGCTGGGAGGCGGTCGACGGCGGCACCCTGGCGGCCCTTTCTTCGGTCTGCTTTCCGGATTCCCGGAACGGCTGGATCGCGGGGCAGGGGGGTACGCTTCTTGCCTCCCGGGACGGGGGTAGGACGTGGCAAGGCCAGTCGGCCGGCGTCGATACGTATCTCCTGGACATTGATTTTTTGGATTCCCTCCACGGGATCGCTGTGGGCGCGGAAACGACCGTCCTTACCACGGTCGATGGGGGCGCCACGTGGAACCCGTCACCCCTGAAGACTTCGGCCGGCCTGCTCGGCGATCTGAACCTTTTTGCCGCGGTTATGATGGACGCCCGGACCGCTTGTGTCGTGGGCGACCTGGGAAGGATTTTCGTTACGGAAGACGGCGGCCGGAGCTGGTCGGAGACGAAGACGTCTTTGTATAACGATCGGCTGATGATGGGAAGAGTGCTGTATGCCCTGGCCTACGATTCCGGCACGCTTTACGCGGCCGGCATCGACAGCACCTTTGCTGTTTCGAAAGACCGGGGCAAGTCCTGGACGTTGGGTGACACCGGGTTTTCGAAGCCGGATCTCTATGGAATCGATTTTGTCGGGGCCTTCGGTATGGCCGCGGGCTCGGGCGGCCACTTGATCCGAACCACGGACGGGGGGGCGACATGGCATGCGGTCGACGTCCCCGAACGGATCAGACGGGTCTGGCTGAACGGCATGGATCTCAGGAAAGACAGCTCCGGGAAGGTGGTGGGGCTGGTCGTCGGGAAGGGTGGAAGCTTCGGCCGTATTCTGGACAGCTCCGTGAAGTGGTAACCGCCGTCAGCGGCGGAAAGGGGTGAGCAGTGACACAGGTGAATGTCGAGGAAGGCAGTAGCGGGCTGGCCCGTCTCGTGGCGGCGGTTCTCCGGTTCCGCGTCATCGCATTGTTTCTGTTCCTGGGGGTGACGGGCATCCTGTGCTTTCAGCTCCGCAACCTGGATATGAGCGAAAATCCCGTGGCGTCGATGATTCCGCCGGGGAACAAACTGGCACCCGTCATCAAGGCTGTTGAGGAGATGGGCACTCAACGGGAGAAGCTGATCTGCATCCTGGAGGTGCGGAATGGGGATATTTACAACAGGCAAACCGTAGAGAAGATCGAACGTATCACCCGTAAACTGATGCTCATTGACGAGATCATCCCCGGGAAGATCGTTTCCCTGGCCACGGGGATGAATCACTACGAGAGCACGGTTGAAGGACTGATGGGGGCGCCCATCCTCGGACGGATTTCGCCCGAGACGGAGGAGGATTTTCTGGCGGTCAAACGAAGGGTCGCCGTCAATCCCCTCGGGATCGGAAACTACGTTTCCTACGACGGTACGGCCACCCTGATTACAGCGGGCATCACGGACCTCCGGACAAAGGCAGAGGCGATGTACAGACAGTCTTCCGCCGAGGAAAAGGCAGGTCTTTCTCTCAAACAATACAAGAAGCAGGCCATCGAGCGGTTTCATCATGACCTCCTCCAGCTTGTCGCCGAACTGAAGGCAGAGGAAGAAGACGCGAACCACACGCTTTATTTTACCGGAGATCGATTGCTTGCAGCGCAGCTCGCAGCAATGGGCCGCAGACAGGTTCCCGTCGCCGCGGCGATCATGACGGCCCTGATGCTGGTTCTCCTGGCCGGCTATTTCAGGAGCCTTCGTGGGGTCCTGGTGCCGGTCTTTGCGTTCGCTTTCTCCGTGCTCTGGGGCCTGGGGCTTTTCAGTGCAGGCAAGCTTTCGTTGAATGCCATGGCCTTCCTTTTCCCCTTGCTGCTCGGGGTCCTGTCCCTCCTTTGCAGCGTGATGGTCATGAGCGCGTATGAAAGGGCGAACGACAACGCGGGAACGAAGGCGCAGGCGATCGTCGCCGCCTACCGGCGTGTACCGGCTGCGGCCTCCGTGCTTACCGCCGGCCTGATAAGCGCGGCCCTGGCCGTGGCGGGTGTTCCGATGATCCGGGAGCTGGGCTGGTTCGGCCTCTTATGGGCTCTGGGAACCTTCGTTGTGGTGGTGTTGATCTGTCCGGTTGTCCTGTCCCTGTTGCCCCGTCCCGCCCCGGAAGTGAAGGGGCGGAATGGGAGAGGATTCGAGGCGCTTGCAGGGAGGTTGACGAAAATCTCCAGGGGGGGTGGAAAGGCAGGGCTTGCGTTTCTCTTGATCCTGATCCTTGTGGCCGGCCTTGTGTGCGCGTGGAGGCTCGATGTGGGCGACAACGTGCCCGGGTCGTCCTATGTCCGCACCACGAATCCCTGGAATCGAGGCTTCCACGTGATGGCCGGGAAGTTCAATGGACCCTATCTTCTCGCCGTGTATGTGGAGGCGAAAGAGAAAGGAGGGCTTCTCGACCCCGAAGCCATCAACCAAATGGGCGACTTCAGTACCTACCTGACGTGCGGAGGGCGGGTCCGGCAAAGTGTCGCATTCGACTATATCGTCAAACTGGGCCGTATCGCGCTGATGGACGGCAACCCGAGGTGGTGGACCGTCCCGGCCTCCAAGAAGGATGTAGAGGGCCTCGCCAGGCTGCTTACCTTCCCGGGCGGGCTGGAGGTGCTGGTGGACAAGACATTTTCCCGGGCGACGATCCCTGCCTTCTTCGCGGACGAGGAGGATGCCCGGATCGACGAATACCTCTCCGCCATGCAGGCATACATTGACGGCCATCCATCCGTGTACATGGACTTCCATCTTGGGGGCGGGTTGCTCGCCGAGACCAAGGCGATCAATGACGGCACCCGGGACGCCTATCGAAAGGCGCTCGCCGTGGCGCTGGTTGCGCTTTTTCTCGCGGGGCTTCTGGTGGTGCGTTCCGTCTCCCGGAGCTTGATTGTCACCCTTTCCGTCGCGGCAGGCCAGGCCCTTGTCTTGGTGATCATGACGATCCTGGGCCGGTCCGTCAGTGTGGCGGCCGTTCCCGCGGCAGTGGCCGGCGTGGCGTTTGGTGC
>WFRX01000402.1 GCA_015486285.1 bacterium | reverse complement strand
CAGGAGCCCATTGAAAGAGTGGCTCTTGGAGGCTGTTCAAAAAGTTCCAGATGCAAGGCAGGCAAAATCCCGAGGAATGAAGCGTACTTTCTGTACGTTGAATGACGAGGGATGCAGCCGAACGCCGCAGATGGGACTTTTTGGGCAGCCTCCTAGTCGCTTTCTTCCTTCTCCGCAAGCTTTGCAAAGCTGACAAGCTTTCCACTCTCCTCGAGAACGATGAGGCGGACGCCCTTGGTGTTCCGCCCGATCACCGGAATCTGCGAGGCCTTCATGCGAATGATCTTCCCGTCGCTGGAGATCATCATCAGTTGGTCTTCGTCGGTAACCTGCCGCATGCCCACGACTTTTCCGTTCCGCGCATCGGTCTTGATGGTGATGATCCCCTGACCCCCGCGGCCCTGGCGTCGATATTCCTCGGTGCGCGTCCTCTTCCCGTATCCGTTCTCGGTAACGGTCAACAGGGTCGCATCCGGGGTCACCACCTCCATGCCCACCACCTCGTCGTCCCCGACGAGCCGAATGCCCTGTACGCCCCTGCTGACACGGCCCACGGCCCTGACGTCCTTCTCCGAGAAGCGGATCAGCTTGCCGTTTCGCGTACCGAGAACGATGTCCTTTTCGCCGTCCGTGACCTCGATGCCGATCAGGCTGTCGTCCGGATCGAGCCGGATCGCGATGATCCCGCCCGCCCTCGGGTGGCTGTAGGCCGTCAGAACGGTCTTCTTGATCACACCTTTGCGCGTCGCCATGACCAGGTACCGGTCTTCGGAGAACTCCCGGACCACGAGGGAGGTGTTTACGGTTTCGCCTTCCTGCAGCTGCAGCAGGTTGACGATGGACCTGCCCTTGGCCGCCCTGCCTGCCTGCGGAATCTCGTGCACCTTGATCCAAAACATCCTTCCCCGGGAGGTAAAGATCAACAGGTAGCTGTGCGTCGACGCGACGAAGAGCTTGGAAACGAAATCGTCCTCTTTGGTCGCCATGCCTACCTTGCCCTTGCCGCCCCTGAGCTGGGCGCGGTACAGGCTGACCGGGTTCCGTTTGATGTATCCCGTATTGGAAACGGTAACCACCATATCCTCTTCCACAATCAGGTCCTCCGGGTCGAGCTGCTCGGTTTCTTCCCGGATTTCCGTCCGTCTCGGGTCCCCGTACTGGTCCTTGATCTCCGCGAGTTCCCCCTGAATCATTTGAAAAACGAGTCTCTCATTCCCGAGAATCTCCTTCAGGCGAGCGATCTCCTTGATCAATGCGTTGTACTCGTCAACGATCTTCTCGATCTCCAGGCCCGTCAGGCGCTGCAAACGCATATCGAGGATGGCCTGGGCCTGGGCCTGGCTCAGGCCGAAGCTCTCCATGAGCGACGCGCGCGCCTCGTCTGTCTTGTACGCCCCGCGGATCAGCGCGATCACCTCGTCCAGATGATCCAGGGCGATCCGGAGGCCTTCCAGGATGTGCGCCCTCTCCTCCGCCTTGCGCAACTCGAAGATGCACCTGCGGGTGATCACCGTCTTGCGGAAACTCAGGAACTGTTCCAGGAGTTCCTTCAGGTTGAGCACCCTGGGCTGCTGGTTTACAAGGGCCAGATTGATCACACCGAAGGAGATCTCCAGCGGCGTGTGCTTGTAGAGTTGTCGGACCAGGACCTCCGCAACCGCATCCTTTTTCAGGTCCATCACGACCCGGATGCCGTCCTTGTCCGATTCGTCCCGAAGGTCATGGATCCCCTCGATCTTTCGGTGCCTGACGAGTTCCGCGATGCGCTCGATGAGCTTCGCCTTGTTGACCATATAGGGGAGTTCGGTGAGTACGATGCTTTCCCTGTCGGTTCGGGCGTTTCGCTCGATCAGGCAGCGGCCGCGGACGTGGATGATGCCCTTGCCTGTGCGGCAGGCCTCCCGTATCCCCGCCTTGCCGTAGATGATGCCGCCGGTAGGGAAATCGGGGCCCGGGACGTACTCCATGAGAGCGTCCACGGTCGTTTCCGGATCGTTGATCAGGGCGTCCAGGGCGTCCACAAGTTCACCGAGATTATGGGGCGGCATATTGGTTGCCATGCCCACGGCGATCCCGGAGGACCCGTTCATCAAAAGGCTGGGGATCTTGGTGGGAAGAACCAGAGGCTCTTCCATGGACTCATCGTAGGTCGGCCTGAACTCGACCGTCTCCTTCTCGATGTCTTCCAGCATTTCGCCGGCGATCCGCTCCATGCGGATCTCCGTATAGCGCATGGCCGCCGCCGGGTCCCCGTCCACAGACCCGAAGTTCCCCTGACCGTCCACCAGGGGGTACCGCATGGAGAAATCCTGCGCCAGCCGAACAATGGTGTCGTACACGGAGGCATCGCCGTGAGGATGGTATTTACCGATCACATCGCCTACGATCCTGGCGCTCTTCTTATAAGCCCGGTTCCAAACGTTTCTTTGCTCATACATGGAGTATAAAACTCTTCGATGAACCGGTTTCAGCCCGTCGCGCACATCGGGCAGGGCCCTGCCCACAATGACGCTCATCGAGTAGTCGAGATAACTCCTCTTCATCTCTTCTTCGATGTTGACCGGAAATTTCTGTCCGTCCAAGCCTTCACTCTCCCATCAGGGTGAAAAAGGAAGCGGTCTCCGGGGAAGTCCGCACTATATATCGAGGTTCTGCACTTCTAAGGCGTTCTCGGAAATGAAAAGCCGTCTGGGCTCGACGTCGTCTCCCATGAGGGTGCTGAAGATCCGCTCCGCTTCCGCCGTGTCGGCGATGCCGACCTGAAGGAGCGTACGGGTCTCCGGGTTCATGGTGGTTTCCCAGAGCTGCGCGGGGTTCATCTCGCCCAGGCCCTTGTACCGCTGAATCCCCAAGCCTTTTCTGCCGAGCTGGAGGATCTCGTCTTTGAGCTGAAAAAGGCCCTCCACCCGGTTTTCCTCCCCGCCCTTCTCCAGCACATAGGGGGGGTCGCCCAGATCCACGAATTCCCGGGAAAGGACCAGCAGCTCCCGAAAGGCGGGAACCTCGAGGAGTTCGGCATCCAGCACCGTCTCCCAGTTCGACCCGTTCCTGGCCGAAAGATAGCGGAGCCGAAAGCAGTTGTGTTCCGAATCCTCTTCGATGAAGTACTCATCCCGCTCGCTCGAAATCCCTTTCTCCTTCCTCGCCTCCCAGAATTCCCGGATCGTTTTCTCCAGCCGGTCCCGGTCATACAGGATCTCCTCTGAAAACTCCGTCTCCAGAAGGAGGTCCCGCACCAGCTCCCTGTCCACCATCCCGGACCGGAGCCTGGAGAGCAGATCATCAAATCGGATAATCCGGGTCACCAGCTTTTTCAGGACCGCACCCTGGACCTTTTTGCCCTCCTGGATCTTCACCTTCGCATCCTTCACGCCCCGTTCGAGGAGGTAGTCCATGAACGCGTGATCATCCTTGATGTACTTGGATCCCTTCTTCTTCGCCTCCTTCAGAAGATAGAGGGGCGGCTGGGCGATGTAGAGATATCCCCGCTCGACCAGCAGACGATAGTGGCGATAAAAGAAGGTGAGCAGAAGCGTGCGAATATGAGCCCCGTCCACGTCCGCGTCGGTCATGATGATAATCTTGTGGTACCGCAGGTTCTCGATCCGGAAATCTTCCTCTCCGATCCCGGTGCCGAGGGCCGTGATCATGCATCCGATCTCCTGATTGTGGAGCATCTTGTCCATGCGGGCCTTCTCCACGTTCAGGATCTTCCCCTTCAACGGAAGAATCGCCTGGAATTTCCGGTCCCTCCCCTGTTTTGCGGAGCCGCCGGCGGAATCCCCCTCCACCAGGAAGATCTCGCTCATCTGCGGATCTTTCTCCTGACAATCGGCGAGCTTGCCGGGCAGGGAGCTGACCTCCAGGGCGCTCTTCCTTCTCGTCAGCTCCTTGGCCTTCCTGGCCGCCTCCCGTGCCCTGGCCGCCTCATGCACCTTCTCGACGATCTTTCGGCCCGTGCTCGGATTCTCCTCGAGGAATGTACTGAGCGCCTCGTTCACAAAGTTCTCGACGATCCCCTTGACATTACTGTTTCCGAGGCGTGTCTTGGTCTGACCCTCGAACTGGGGGTCAAATACCTTCACGCTGATCACGGCTGTCAGTCCTTCGCGGATATCCTCTCCGCTCAGGGAAGCCGAACTCTTCGCATTCTTCTTCAACAGGTTGTTCGACGCGGCGTACCCGTTGATCGTCCGGGTCAGGGCGGCCCGGAAGCCGGACAGATGGGTGCCCCCTTCGCGGGTGTTGATGTTGTTCACATAGGAAAAGACCGTCTCGGTATAGCCGTCGTTGTACTGCATGGCGATATCGATCTCCACATCCTCACGCCTTCCCTGGATGTGGATGATCTTCTTGTGAAGAGGCTTCTTGCTTTCGTTCAAAAACTCGATGAAGGAAACGATACCGCCCTTGTAATTGTATTCGCTCGTCCGGTTCGTTCTCGTGTCTTCGAGAATGATCTGGATCCCCGCGTTGAGAAAAGACAGTTCCCGCAGCCGGCGGGAGAGGGTATCGAAATTCCATTCCGTATCCTCGAAGATCTCCGGATCCGGTAAGAACCGGATCCTTGTGCCGGTCCTCTTCGTGGTTCCCACCACGGTGAGTTCGGAGGCGACTTTCCCCCGTTCATATCGCTGCTCGTATACCTTGCCGTCTCTTCGAACGCGGACCTCCAGACTCTTCGAAAGGGCGTTCACAACCGAAATACCGACGCCGTGGAGACCTCCGGACACCTTGTACGAGCGTCCGTCGAATTTGCCCCCGGCGTGAAGGGTGGTCATCACGACCTCGAGGGCCGGCTTGTTCTCCGTCACGTGGAGATCGACCGGGATCCCGCGCCCGTCATCCTCCACGGTCACACTGTTGTCGGTATGGATCGTGACCTGGATCTTTGAACAGTAGCCCGCCAGGGCTTCATCGATGCTGTTGTCCACGACCTCGAAAACAAGGTGATGCACGCCCTCGGGCCCGGTGGATCCGATATACATGGCCGGCCGCTTTCGAACCGCCTCGATTCCCCCGAGGACCCGGATCGTGCTGGCATCGTAGTTGCTTTCCGGTCTCTCTCCCACTTGCGCTCTCCGCGAAAAAGAATGGTTCCAATCTGGTTCCTGTAAACCTATTTATTTTAACAGTTTCCTGACCCTCTGTAAAGGAAAATCGTACTATGGAATGTGTCCAAAAAAGAATCGATACAAGATCTTGTATTTTCTCTCAGATTGGACAAACGACTTTGCGCGGAAAAAGCCGGAAGGAGAGCCTTTCCACCGGCTTCCAGGGGAAAAACAGGGGGAAAACCGCCTTTTCCCGCCTCCCTCGTCTTCGGCTCGGAGCGCGGTTTCCGGAAAAGGAAGGCAACCGGGGAGAGCTTCGAATCTTCAAATACGGAGAGGCATCAATATATAACTATATTTTGAATCATCCTTTTTCTGCATCACGCAGGGCTTGGATCCAGGCCCGAACTCGAGGCGGACCGTTCCCGTCACCGTCTGCAGAAAGTCCAGAAGGTATCGCACGTTGAAAGCGACTTCGAAGTCCTTCCCGTCATAAGCGATGTCGACTTCTTCCTCGGCGTCCCCGATTTCAGGACTGTTGGAAAAGAAGGTCAGTTTGCCCGGCTTCACCGAAAACCGAACCCCCTTCGACCGCTCTGTCGACAGCACGGAAACACGGCGCAGGGCCTCCTCCAGGGCCTGTGCTTCCGCCGTCAGTTCGGTTTCGGTCTCCTTCGGAAAAACGGCCCCATAATCCGGAAACTTCCCCTGCACGAGGCGCATGATCATGGAAAGGCGATCCTTGCGTACAAAGGCATTCTCCTGAAAGAGCCCGAATTCCACGTCTCCCCCCGCCTCATCGATCATCCTTCCGATTTCCTGTACGCCCTTCCTCGGAAGGATGATATCGCGCTCCTTGCCCTCCGACGTGTTCTGAAATCCCGGCAGGCAGTCCGTGTTCTCGAGGGTGCGCTCACACAAGGAGAGTCGGTGGCCGTCCGTTGCAACCATCCGCAGCACCGTCTCGTCGTTTTCACGATCCATCTGGGTCAGAATCCCTGTCAGGGTATATCGTGTCTCATCCGAGGCGACGGAAACGAAAACCTTCTGGATCATCTCCTGAAGCACGTCACCGGACAACTTGACCGTATCGGTGGTTTCGATTTCGGGAATCTTCGGAAATTCGTCCGGGCAGAGGGAACGAAGACGGAATCGGCTCCTGCCGGCACGAATTTCGAGTTGTTCATCCTGCTGCCTGAGATGCAGTTCCCCCTCGGGCATCTCGCGAATGATTTCAAAGAATTTTCGGGCATGGATGGTTGTACTGCCCTCTTGCTCGATCCGGGCGTCACAGATTTCGGTAACGCCGACTTCGAGATCCGTCGAAGAGAGCTTCAGGCCTGACGGTTCGGTTTGCATGAGAATATGCGCGAGGATCGGAAGCGTTGTTTTCCGCTCGACAATGTTTTGAGCCCGTTGTACGTGAGAGAGAAGTGCGTTCTTCTGGATTCTTACTTCCATGAGCGGTTCCTCACAGGTTGCCCGAGAATGTGTAGTCTGTACCGAATGAAATAAGTATAGCCTGTACTTCTTTTTCTTAAGTAGATTGCAACATGGTTCAAAACCCACTTAACAGCTTGTTTTCGATGATTCAATTCTTGACATCTTCTGAACATCTTCTGTCGAATGTTTTCCGGGCCCGGGGTTTGTCAACAATCGGAAAACAATTCAATCACAAAACTCGAACGGCAGGCCTTCCGGGCACAGCCTGTTACTTTGGATCGTTCAAGATGACAGGACCTTTCCCAGGGTCTGGATATCGGACTGCAATTCGGAGTCGACCTCGAGTAGGGTGGCGATCTTCTTCACGCCGTGAATGACCGTGGCATGGTCCCGGCCTCCGAAGCGGCTCCCGATCTCAGGAAACGACTCTGAAGTCAGTTCTCTGCAAAGATACATGGCAACCTGTCTCGCCCGTGTAATCGGTTTGGTTCGTTTCGGGGATTTCAGGTCTCCCGTCCTGAGACCGTAATGTCTTGCTACGGCGCGTAAGACCTCTTCGATGGAGATAAAGCTTTTCCGGGCCGAAAGGATATCCTTCAAAACGCTCTTGCACATATCGATGGATATGGGCTCTTTTGTCATGTCGGAGTAAGCCTTCAGGCGCGTGAGGCTGCCTTCGAGGATGCGTACGTTCGACTGGATGTGGCGGGCCAGAAAGTGGCAGACTTCGCTCGACAGGTCGATCTTTTCCACGTTCGCCTTCTTGTTCAGGATCGCCGCACGGGTTTCCATATCGGGGGGCTGGATGTCCGCGATGAGGCCCCACTCGAACCTGGACTCGAGCCTCTCCTCGAGTTCAGGAATGTCTTTCGGCACCTTGTCGCTCGTTACGACGATCTGCTTCTGCGAATCGTAGAGGGCGTTGAAGGTGTGAAAAAACTCCTCCTGCGTTCTCTCCTGGGTCGCCATGAACTGCACGTCGTCGACCAGGAGTACATCGATGGACCGGTACTTCTTCTGGAAGTCGGCCATCTTTTCGTACTGGATGGCGGTGATCAGATCGTTGATGAAGGTCTCTGCACTGAGATACTCGACAAGGAGATGGGGAAATGTTTCAGAGATCTGGGACGCGATCGCGTGCAGGAGATGTGTCTTTCCGAGACCGACGCCGCCGTAAATGAACAGCGGGTTGTACGCGCTGCCGGGTTGATTCGCCACGGCGAGGGAAGCGGCGTGCGCGAACTGATTGGAGGATCCGACGACAAAATTTTCGAACGTGAAGCGTACGTTTGTATTGATCATCATCGACCGTTATGTGTTTTGGGATATAGTTTTCCCTGCAAGGGATTGTGAAATAATTTCAACGAAAAACGCCTCTTTCTCACTGGATTATCAACACCTTTTTCAACAGCTGTGGAAAACACAAAAATCCTAATAAAAACAAGCGGTTAAGATGCTATTTTACGAGTAAAATCACGAAAATTCAGCATCGACGAAGAAGCCCGGGGCCCGATGATGGCGCAACGAAATGTCGATACAGGCAGGTACAGACGTATTTCCTAACAGATTCCCTTTTGGTTTTCAAGGAAGGCACAAGAAATTTTCGCCGCCTTTTTCTTGTGCGTTGTATTTTACTTTCTCAAGACAAGTTGATAGGGTAGTGAATTTGGAACTTCAGCCGATCCATTGATGCCGTCCATGGAAGAACCCGGGAGAGCCGTCGTTGAAAGGGATGATTCGCATAAAGAAGGCGATGTGCAAGAGTTGCGGCCTCTGTATCGAGGTATGCCCGAAGGGATGCATCTTCGTTTCGAAGAAGATCAACGAGAAGAGCTATTTCCCTGCGGAGTTCGACAAGAAGAAAGAAGCGTGTACGGGATGCGGCCTTTGCGCGGTCGTCTGCCCGGAGGCGATCATCGAGGTCTATCGTGAAAAGCAATGAGAAAGTTCTGCTTCGAGGAAGCGAGGCGATCGGGGAGGCCGCCCTGCGTGCGGGATGTCAATGCTATTTCGGCTACCCGATCACGCCCCAGAACGAACTCCCGGAGTACATGGCCCGCAGGATGGGTGAATTGCCCGGCAGAACGTTCGTGCAGAGCGAGAGCGAGCTTGCGGCGATCAACATGGTTTACGGGGCTTCCGCCACGGGCGCACGGGTCATGACATCCTCTTCCAGCCCGGGCGTGAGCCTGATGCAGGAGGGCATCTCCTACCTGGCGGCGTGCGAATTCCCCTCCGTGATCGTGAACATCATCCGGGGCGGACCCGGCCTCGGCAACATCGCGCCCGCCCAGTCGGACTACTTCCAGGCGACCCGCGGCGGAGGGCATGGAGACTATCGCTGTATCGTTCTCGCGCCTGGGTTTCTCCAGGAGTCCGTGGATCTTACGTACCGCGCCTTCGACCTGGCGGATGAATACCGGATCCCGGTCCTGATCCTGGGGGACGGCATGATGGGGCAGATGATGGAGCCGGTGGTTCTGCCCGCCTTTCGCGAGGATTTGCCCAAGAAGGAGTGGGCCATCACCGGGGCCGGCAAGGGAAAGAGCCGTTTCATCAGGAGCCTGCTGCTCGATGTGCACGTGGAAGAATCGCATAACTGGAAGCTTTACAGGAAGTACCAGCGGATTGAACGCAGGGAGCCCCGGTCGGACTCGTATGCCGTGGAGGATGCGGAGCTGGTGGTCGTCGCTTACGGGACCGCCGCGAGGATCGCCAAGGGGGCGGTCCGCCGCCTGCGGGCCAGAGGGGTGAAGGTGGGTCTGTTTCGACCGATCACCCTCTGGCCGTTTCCCGCCAAGGCGCTGGCCGGCCTGGCCGAATCGGTCGGCAGATTCCTGGTTTTCGAGATGTCGATGGGGCAGCTCGTCGAAGATGTGAAGTTGGCACTGAACGGGAAGGCCGAAGTGGAGCTTTACGGGAGGCCCGGCGGGGTGGTGGTCACGCCCGTGGAGCTTTCCCGTATCCTTTCGAGGCGGTACAACGCCATGCGACACGAGGCTTAGCGATGAAGGGCATGAAAAAAATAATCGGCAGGCCGAAGTACCTGAAGGACGTTCCGAATCATTACTGCCCCGGGTGCGGACACAGCACCATCCACCGCCTTCTGGCGGAAGTCATCGAGGAACTCGATATACGGGACAGGGCGATCTGCATCCCTCCCTGCGGTTGCGCCGTCCTGGCCTACGACTACATCGACATCGACATGGTGGAAGCGGCGCACGGCCGGGGAACGGCGGTGGCCACGGGGATGAAGCGATGCCTGCCCGATCGCGTGGTGTTTACCTATCAGGGCGACGGCGACCTCGCGGCCATCGGAACGGCGGAGCTGATTCATTCCGCGAATCGCGGTGAGAGCATCACGACCATATTCGTCAACAACGGGGTCTATGGCATGACGGGCGGTCAGATGGCGCCGACGACCGTTGTCGGTCAGAAGACGACGACGACCCCCAAGGGACGCAACCCCGGCGTTGACGGCCCTCCGATGAAGATGTGCGAGTTTCTCGCCCCCCTGGACGGCACCGTGTTCCTGGCGAGGTCCACCGTGCATTCTCCCAAACAGATCAAGCAGACCAAGAAGTACATCCGGCAGGCCTTTGAGTCGCAGTTGCGCGACGAAGGCTTTTCCATGGTCGAGATCCTCTCGCAGTGTCCCTCGAACTGGAAGCTTTCTCCTGTGGAATGCTGCGGCTGGATCGAGGAAGGAATGATTCCGCAGTTTCCACTCGGGGTGTACAAGCAGAGGCAAACGGAGCCGTCATGATCCAGAAGGCCATCTTAGCGGGTTTCGGCGGCCAGGGGGTCCTGATGATGGGCGTTACCCTGGCCACCGCGGCCATGAGAGAAGATAAATACGTGACCTACCTTCCGACCTACGGGGCCGAGGTGAGGGG
The DNA here is from genome assembly GCA_015486285.1 of bacterium. GTDB lineage: Bacteria > Desulfobacterota > DSWW01 > DSWW01 > DSWW01 > S015-6. The sequence continues at coordinate 6,849 of WFRX01000402.1, read as the reverse complement.
AGGGACCGCCAATTGCACCGTGTCGGTGGGAGACGAGGAGATCGCTTCCCCGATCGCCTCCAACCCGGATTTCCTGGTGGTCTTGAACGCCCCTTCCCTGCACAAGTTCCAGAGCATCTTGCGCAAGGGGGGGGACTGCCTGTTGAACACCTCGCTCGTACACGAGAAATCGATCCGAAAGGATGTGAACGTATACGAGATCGCCGCAAGCGAGATGGCGGAGGAAATGGGCGAGCTTCGATCGGCCAACATGATCATACTGGGGGCCTTCCTGAAGATATCCGGGATGGTTCAACCGGAGACGGTGCTCGGGATCATCGACGAGACGTTCCGCCGCAAGAGCCCGAAGGTCGTGGAAAAGAACAAAGACGCCTTCTGGGCCGGATACCGTTACTTCGAATAGCAGCTTGGGGAAGAGGAGCGATTCCATGCCGGCCAAGCAGATCTGTGTGAAGATGGCGAACGAGCCCGGGGCCCTGCATGCGGTCACAGAGGTGCTCAAGCTCGAGGGCGTGAACATCCGCGCCATCAGCGTGCTGGATGCGGCGGAGCGACCCGCCGTCGTGAGGATGATGGTCGACGACCCGGAGCTGGCCTCCAACGCCCTTGCCAGCGGGGGCGTCGCCTTCTTCGAGGAAGAAGTGATCGCGGTGGAGGTGCCGGACCATCCGGGCGGTCTGCACGCGGTGCTCGGCGCTCTCAAAGAGGCGGGGATCAACGTACTGCAGCTTTACAGCTACCTGGGTCGTTCCGGACCGAACGCCATCCTCATCCTTGTCGTGGACCGGTCGGCGGAGGCGGAAGCCGTTCTCCGAGAGAACTGGGTCCGTGTCTTCGATGAGGCCGTCTACGAGAGATAGTGAGCCCGTCAAGCAGCGAATCCGACTGGCGACCCGTTCCATGCGATTCCGTGACGGCCCGGATTCACGGCCGGCCGGCCGGGCAACGGGTCCTTCCGCGATCCAAACACCTCACGATGAAGCGTGTGCGAAGGTGAGATGAACATGGCGCAACGGAAGCGGCGAAAGGCCATGTTGGCCCTCGAGGACGGCCGTGTCTTCCATGGATGGGCCATCGGGTTTCATCGGGATACCGTGGGCGAGGTGGTGTTCAACACGAGCATGACCGGGTACCAGGAAATCCTGACGGATCCTTCGTACAAGGGACAGATCGTGACCATGACCTACCCCTTGATCGGAAACTACGGGGTCAACGCGGCGGACGTGGAATCCCTGGGCGTGCAGGTCGAAGGCTTCGTCGTACGGGAGCTCTGCAGGCATCCGAGCAACTGGAGGGCCGGGATGCCGCTCGAGGAGTACATGAAGCGGCACCGCATTCCCGGAATCGAGGGGGTGGACACCCGGGCCCTGACCCGGCACATCCGGACCGCGGGCGCCATGCGGGCCGCCATATCGTCCCGGGTCGAGAACCCGGATGACCTCGTGGACAAGGCGCGGGCTTGGCCCGGCCTCGTGGGCCGGGACATGGTGCGGCGGGTTTCCTGCAAAGAGCCGTTTCCCTGGACGCCCGATGACGGCCCGGGGCCTTCCTGGTCGAGACGGCTGTCCCTCGATGCCGGTCGCGGCGGCAAGCCGTATCGCGTGATCGCGCTGGACTTCGGTATCAAGTTCAACATCCTGAGGCTTCTCCACGCCCATGGCTGCGAGGTGACCGTGGTCCCCGGCGCCACATCCGCCCGGGAGATCCTCGCGCAGGACCCGGACGGTGTCTTCCTGTCGAACGGTCCCGGGGATCCCGCGGCCGTGACGTACGGCATCGACACGGTTCGGGCCCTGCTCGGAAAGGTTCCGGTTTTCGGCATCTGCCTGGGACATCAGATCCTGGCCCTGGCCCTGGGCGCACGCACCTTCAAGATGAAATTCGGACACCGGGGGGCCAACCAGCCGGTCAAGGAACTGGCGACGGGCCGTGTGTTGATCACCTCGCAGAATCACGGGTTCTGCGTTGACCCATCCACGCTCGATTCCGGCCGGGTCCGTGTCACCCACATCAACCTGAACGATGAAACCCTCGAGGGGATCGAACTCAAAAACGGAGCGGCGTTCTCGGTTCAACATCATCCCGAGGCCTCTCCGGGGCCCCATGACAGCATGAAGGATCTTTTCGGGAAATTCGCGGCCTCCATGGAGGCAGCAAGGCCTTGAGAACACCGGGAGGTCGCCGTGCCGCGCAGGGATGACATTCGGAAGATCCTGATCATCGGAGCCGGCCCGATCGTGATCGGCCAGGCGTGCGAATTCGACTATTCCGGCACCCAGGCCTGCAAGGCGCTCAAGGAGGAAGGCTACGAGATCGTTCTGGTCAACAGCAATCCCGCCACCATCATGACCGATCCGCTTGTGGCGGACCGGACCTACATCGAGCCGATTCTTCCGGAATACGTGGCAAAGGTCATCGAACAGGAGCGGCCGGACGCCCTGCTGCCCACCATGGGGGGACAGACCGCCCTGAACACGGCTTCCGAGCTTGCCGAGCAGGGGGTGCTCGAGGCGTTCGGGGTCCGGATGATCGGGGCCAACCCGGAGGCGATCAAGAAGGCGGAGGATCGGGAGCGGTTCAAGGACGCCATGGAACGCATCGGGCTCGAGGTCCCGAAAAGCGGCCTTGCCCGATCCCTGGAAGAGGCCCGCCAGATCGCGGAACAGATCGGGTTCCCGCTGATCGTTCGGCCCAGCTTCACCCTGGGCGGGACCGGCGGGGGTACGGCCCTCGACGCGGCGAGTTTCGAAGAGATCGTCAAGGGGGGGCTGGACTCGAGCCGGATTCACACGGTGCTGCTCGAAGAATCCGTGATCGGGTGGAAAGAGTTCGAGCTGGAGGTGATGCGGGACCTCAAGGACAACGTGGTCATCATCTGCTCCATCGAGAACCTCGATCCCATGGGGGTACACACCGGAGACAGCATTACGGTGGCGCCCGCCCAGACCCTCACGGACAAAGAATATCAGATCATGCGGGACGCCTCGATCGACATCATCCGTGAGATCGGGGTGGAGACAGGGGGATCGAACATTCAGTTCGCCCTGCATCCGCAAACCGGCCGGATGGTGGTGATCGAGATGAATCCGCGCGTGTCGCGTTCTTCCGCGCTCGCGTCGAAGGCGACCGGGTTTCCCATCGCGAAGATGGCCGCCAAGCTCGCCGTGGGATGCACGCTCGACGAAATCCCGAACGATATCACCCGGGAGACGCCCGCCTCCTTCGAGCCTACGATCGACTACTGCGTGGTCAAGATTCCCCGGTTCACCTTCGAGAAGTTCCTCGGGGCGGACGACACCCTGGGCATCTCCATGAAATCGGTCGGCGAGACGATGAGCATCGGCCGCAATTTCAAGGAGGCGTTGCAGAAAGGGCTCCGGTCCCTCGAAATCGACTGCGCCGGCCTCGGGTGCGGCGGCCGGGACCGCGCGGACGAGATACTCAAGCGCTGGAAGCTGGATCCCGCGGCCGTCGAACGCGAACTCCTGGACCGGATCGAACGGCCCAACCCGGAGCGGATCTTTTTCGTGCGGTATGCCCTCCTGTGCGGAATCCCGATCGAGGCGATCTACGAAAAAAGCGGTATCGACCCGTGGTTTCTCTGGAACATCCAGGAGATCCTGGATGCGGAGCAGGAGCTGAAACGGGCGGTCCGGCGGGCGAAACGCGGGAAGAAGACAACCGACGGCCCGTTTTCCGAGGAGATGCTCCGGCATGCGAAGGCGCTGGGCTTCTCGGACCTGCAGCTGGCTTCGATCGCCGGGCGCGAAGAGGCCGAGATCAGGGCCTGGCGGAAAATGCAGGGGATCGTCCCGGTCTACAAGCTGGTCGATACCTGCGCGGCCGAGTTCGAGGCGTACACGCCCTACTACTACTCCACCTACGAAGAGGAAGAAGAAGCGCGCACGGATGGGGCCCGGAAAAAGATCATGATCCTGGGAGGGGGGCCGAACCGCATCGGCCAGGGGATCGAATTCGACTACTGCTGCGTACACGCCTCGTACGCCCTCCGCGAGGAGGGCATCGAAAGCATCATGGTCAACAGCAACCCGGAAACGGTCAGCACGGACTACGACACCTCCGACCGGCTCTACTTCGAGCCCCTCACCCTGGAAGACGTGCTGCACATCGTGGAGCGGGAGCGGCCGGAGGGGGTGATCGTGCAGTTCGGAGGGCAGACGCCCCTCAACCTGGCGGTGCCGCTCCAGCAGTGCGGCGTGAAGATCCTCGGAACGTCGCCCGACAGCATCGACAGGGCCGAAGACCGGGAGCGCTTCAAGGTGCTTCTCGACAAGCTGGGGCTGGTCCAGCCGGAAAACGGGACAGCCACGTCGTTTTCGGAGGCCAGGAAGATCGCCGACCAGATCGGCTATCCGGTCGTGGTGAGGCCTTCCTACGTATTGGGCGGCCGCGCCATGGAGATCTGCTACGAGGAGGCGCAGCTCGAGGATTACATCGTCAAGGCGGTGGCGGCGTCGGAGGACCACCCGATCCTGATCGACAAGTACCTGGAGGATGCGGTCGAGATCGATGTGGATGCCGTGTGCGACGGAACGGATGTGGTGGTCGGCGGGATCATGGAGCACGTGGAGGAGGCGGGGATCCACTCCGGCGACAGCGCCTGTGCGATTCCGCCGTACACGCTGAGCGAGCCGGTTGTCGAAAGGATTCGCGCGAATACGCGGGCCCTTGCCCTGGAACTGGAGGTACAGGGGCTCATGAATGTTCAGTTCGCGGTGAAGAACGACCTGATCTATGTGCTCGAGGTCAATCCCCGGGCGAGCCGGACCGTTCCCTTCGTGAGCAAGGCGATCGGGATGTCGCTGGCCAAGATCGCCACCAAGGTGATGGTCGGCCGTACCCTGAAGGGGATGGGCATTCGGGAGGTGCGGAGCCTTGCCCATGTTTCCGTCAAGGAGAGCGTGTTTCCCTTTTCCAGGTTCCCCGGGGTGGACGCCATGCTCGGGCCGGAGATGAAGTCCACGGGCGAGGTCATGGGGATGGATCCCGTCTTCGGAATGGCCTTCGCGAAGGCGCAGCTGGCTGCCGGACAGCGGCTTCCCGGGCCGGGCAATGTCTTCGTGAGCCTGAAGAACCAGGACAAACGGCCCATGATCTTCATCATCAAGACGCTCTGCGATCTCGGATTCCACATCTACGCGACGGACGGCACGGCGCGCATGCTCCGGATGAACGGGATCGCGGCGGAGAGGATCCTCAAGGTCTCCGAGGGCCATCCCAATGTGGTGGACCTGATGAAAAGCGGGGATGTGAAGCTGATCATCAACACCCCCAGCAGCCGGAGCCCGCGGAAGGACGAAGTGGCGATTCGCTCGAACGCCGTGGCGCGCGGGGTGCCACTGATTACGACCGTGTCAGGGGCGTCGGCCGCGGTGAATGCGATCCAGATGCTGCTTCGGGAAGAGCCCCGGGTCAAGGCGCTCCAGGACTACCGCTGAGGGCTGCCCCACCCGCCGCCTATTGAGCCGCCCGGTACGAGCGCGCGAGCCACAGGGCCACCCAGAAGGTGATGAAGGCGAGCACGAGACCCACGATCAGGCTTCCCACGCAATAGGGCAGAAGGTACTCGTTCAGGATGTCGTGCCAGATGGGGGACCGTATGTGGTGCCGGACCTCCGCGAGGGAGAGGTAGGCCGTACGGCCGTAAAGGAACCAGCTTCCGGTTTCCAGGCTGGCGAAGATGATGAACGGGGCCAGCAACGGGTTGGAGACCAGGGTGCCGAAAACGGTGGCGGGCTTGTTCAGGTCGAGCAGGACGCTCACGGTAACGGCCAGCAAGGTGTGGAGGCCCCAGAGCGGGCTGGTGCCCAGAAATACCCCTACGGCGAGGGCCGATGCAAGCTTCCGGGGGGAGGTATGGGAGAGCCAGATCGCTCGGAACTGCTGCCGGATTTTTCGTGGGAGACAAGGCATGGGCCGACGCCGGAAATTGGAAATGGAAGAACATTAGGTGTTGACGGCTGAATCTGAATGGTTTACCTGATTTGGATGCGATACGCAACCGGAATGGGTGAGAGGAGGCGGGAGGTATGAAAAGGGAGCAATCCGCAAGAGCCTTCGAGGCGGCGCGAAGGGTGCTGCCGGGAGGGGTGAACTCCCCGGTGCGAGCCTTCCGGGCCGTGGGAGGAGAGCCCATCTTCGTCCGGCAGGGACAGGGCGCCTGGATCGAGGACGTAGACGGTAACCGATACGTGGATTATGTCTGTTCCTGGGGCCCCCTCATTCTCGGGCATGCCCACCCCGGTGTCATCCAGGCCCTCCAGTCGAGGATCCGGAAGGGCACGAGCTTCGGCATCCCGACCGAGCTGGAGACCGAGCTTGCCGAGAAGGTGGTCCGGGCGGTGCCCTCCATCGAAAAGGTGCGCTTCGTCAATTCGGGCACCGAGGCGACCATGAGCGCCGTACGCCTCGCCCGGGGCTATACGGGGCGGTCGAAGGTGATCAAGTTCGAGGGATGCTACCACGGGCATGTGGATGCCCTGCTCGTGCAGGCCGGTTCGGGGGCCGCTACGTTCGGGTCGCCGGACAGCCCGGGCATCCCTCCTGCCGTGACCGCGGATACGCTGGTTTTGCCGTACAACGATCCGGGGGCGGTGGAGGCGGCCATGGATGCCTGCGGCGGCGAGGTGGCCGCGGTTCTGCTGGAGCCGGTGGCGGGGAACATGGGCGTGGTGCCGCCGGCCGAGGGGTTTCTGGCGGGCTTGAGGGAGATGACGGAACAGGCGGGCAGCCTGTTGATCTTCGATGAGGTGATCACCGGGTTTCGCCTGGGGCTGGGAGGGGCGCAGGAGCGATTCGGGGTCGTGCCGGACCTGACCTGTCTGGGTA
>WFRX01000401.1 GCA_015486285.1 bacterium | reverse complement strand
ATACGGCCTGCTCCGCGGCGTTTCGATGGCCGCCGAGCGGATCATGCGCGACCATCATCCGGACAACCCGGCGAGGTATCCCCTGGTCGAGGAGGGGGGGAGGTCCTACTACTGGGATCCGGTCGGGCCGCGCGACGGCGGCGGCGCCTCCGGGCGCTGAGTCTCCGGGGCTTCTCGAGGGGGGGAACGTTGTTGATTCGTGCCGCGGGAATGCTTTGCCTATGGGCCCTGCTCGCGGGAGGGGCGCCTGCCGGGGCCCGGGATCTCCCCGGGCCGTACCGCTTCGCCCGCGATCTGATGGAAGGCGGCCACTGGGAGCAGGCCATCGAGGAGTACCGCCGGTTCCTCTTTTTCTATCCGGATGATCCGCTCGTCCCTCGGGCGGCCTTGGCCGTCGGCCTGTGCTATGAGCAGGGGGGCCGCCTTCCCGAGGCGGTCGAGGCGTATCGCCGGGTCGCGGCCCGGTATGCGGACACACCCGCGGGCCGGGAGGCCCTCTACCGTGTGGGGGAGGCCGAGTACCGGGCCGGGAAGTTCGAGGAAGCGCGGGCCGCCCTGGAGCGGTTCACGGCCCGGCGGCCCCGGGACCCCTGGAGATGGAAGGCCCGTTACCGGAGCGCGTGGGCATCCGTGCACCAGCACGCATTCGTCCTCGCCAGGGACGAGTTTTTCGATCTGGCCTCGCGGGAGAACCCCTACCGGAGGCCCGCGCGGGAGATGGCCGAAGGGATCGAGGAGATCAAGGACCTGCCTTATCGGTCCCCCGCGCTGGCGGGCCTGCTGTCCGGGCTCTTGCCCGGGGCCGGGCATCTCTACGCGGGGGCCCCGAAGGACGGGCTCCTCGCCTTCATTGTGAACGGCGCGCTGATCGCCGCCTCGGTCGAGGCCTGGACCCAGGGCGTGTACGGGGTGGCGGGCCTCGTGTCGGTAGCGGCCCTCACCTTTTACATGGGCAACATCTACGGCGCCGTGAACGGCGCTCATCTTACCAACCAGGAAAGGCTCGAGGCCCACCTGCGGCAATACGAAAACTCGTATGAATGGTGGGAGGCTCCATAGCACAGGTCACGGATCGCGAATCAGGCCCGCGGCAGAGCCGCCCGGGGGAGGTGGGATGCGCGGTATCCGGTGCTGTCTCCTGTCACGCACAAGATTTGTGCAGCGAGATCAGTGCCTGTCCCCGCTGCCAAAAAGATGCCGTTACGCAGGCGTTCAAAAAGGTCCAGATGCAAGGCGCACGAAATCCTGAGGAATGAGGCCGGACTTTTTGTCCGCCGCAGTGACGAAGGATGCGTGCAACGCCGCAGGTGGGCCTTTTTCAACGCCTGCTAGTGGGCCCGGTCGATTACGAAGGTAGCCAGGCCGATCAGGGCCTGCCGCTCCTCTCCTTCCGGAAAGGCGGAAGCCGCCTCGACGGCCCGGTCGATGTGCTCTCCGGCGGCCCGGGAGGTCAACGCGAACCCCTCGTTTTTCTCGATGAGGTCCCTGGCCCGGTCGAAGGAATGGGCCCTGGCTTCCGGCGGCCCGTGCAGGAGGTCGAGCAGGGCCCGGCGGTCCGCCTCGCCGCAGCGGCTCAGCGCGGCGATGACGGGCAAGGTGAATTTCCCCTCCCGGAAGTCGGCGCCCACCCGCTTGCCCAGGGCCTGCTCGTCGGCCGTGTAGTCGAGCAGGTCATCGGTCATCTGAAAGGCCATGCCGAGTTCGAGGCCGAACCGGGCGGCCGGCTCGACGAGATCCTCCCGCCCGCCGGGCAGCGCGCCGATGTGGCAGGCCGTGGAGATCAGGCGGGCCGTCTTGCGCAGGATGATCTCCCGGTACCGTTCCTCTTTCATCTCTTTGACGCCCACGTTCAGGAACTGGAGCAGCTCCCCTTCCACGATCGCGTTGAGGGTGCGGTTTACGACGCGGAGCGCGGCAAGCCCCCCGGCCTTCAGGATGATCTCGTAGGCCCGGGAGAAATGAAAGTTGGCGGCCAGCACGCCCGCGTTGTCCCCCCAGAGCAGGTGCGCGGCGGGCCGGCCCCGGCGAAGGGTGGCCTCGTCCACGATATCGTCATGGAGCAGGGTGGCGTTGTGGATCAGCTCCACGGATGCGGCCAGGGGCACCCGCTTGTCCGCCGGGGTGCCGCAGAGGCGGCCGCTCAGGATCGTCAGCATGGGGCGGAACCGTTTCCCCCCGGCGGCGAGGATGTGCTCGCCCACGGAGGAAAGCAGGGGGACGCGGGAGGAGGCCCCTTCCTCGTGGAGGACGCCTTCCACCGCCTCCAGATCGTCTCGGACGCTGTCGAATACCGCCTGTATGTTCATGGATCCCGGGCCCGGGGTGTTCGCTCTTTCGGTTCCGGCTTCAGCCTTGTGCTGGAGCGGGGTTCAAACGAATAGTTTACCGGCTTGAGCGGTTTTGGACAAGGGCCTCCTGTATCCTCGGGTCTACAGATGGGGCGGCAAGGGTGTCCCGCCGGACTCAGTCGGTATACGCGTATTCTTCTTTGCGGATGCGCAGCCGGATGATCTTCTTGTGCAGGCCGGAACGGGTGATGCCGAGGTCGTCGGCCGTCTTGCTCACGTTCCCGCGGTTCCGGCTCAAAGCGGTCAGGATGATGAACCTTTCATGGCGGGCGAGGCTCTCCTGCAGGCTTCTCGGCCCCGGCTCCGGGGCCGCTTCCAGGGGGTCGGTGTCCAGCTCGAGATGCCGAGGTTCGATCCAGCCCCCCTCGGGGGCGCTCCCCATGGCCCGCTTGATGACAGAGCGGAGTTCGCGGACGTTCCCAGGCCAGTTATGCCGCATGAGCTTCTCATAGGCCGGTAGCGAGAAGCCCTTGTACTCGTAATCATTGAGTTCCTGAAGACACTTATCCGCAAGAAGCAGGATGTCCCGGTCCCTCGTGCACAAGGGGGGGACCGTGATTATGGTCGTGTTCAGACGGTAATACAGATCCTTCCGAAATTGCTTCTTTTCTATGAGTTGTTGGATGTTCGAGTTGGTCGCCGCAATGATTTGGATGTCCACCCGGATCGGGCGGTTGCCGCCGATCCTCTGGAACTCTTTGTCCTCCACGGCGTGCAGTAACTTCGATTGAATGCGGGGCGGTATTTCCCCGATCTCGTCCAGGAACAGGGTCCCGCCGTTGGCAAATTCGAACTTGCCGATTCGATTCTGAATGGCCCCGGTGAAAGAGCCCTTCTTGTGACCGAACAGCTCGCTCTCGAGCACACCCTCGGAAAGGGCGGTGCAGTTCACCTTCACAAAGGGCCTGTCCCGCCT
>WFRX01000400.1 GCA_015486285.1 bacterium | reverse complement strand
GCCGGCTGACTGTAAACTGATCGATGGCGACTATATAAGCATCGACCAAGCTGCGCTGACTGGCGAGTCCCTGCCGGTCAACAAGAAAATTGGAGACGCGGCGTATTCCGGCTCCATCGCCAAACAAGGTGAAATGATCGCGATAGTGTCAGCGACGGGAGGCGACACGTTTTTCGGTCGCACTGCCAACTTGGTGGCCCAAGCGGGCAACACCTCACATTTCCAGCAAGCGGTCATGCGTATCGGAAACTTCCTCATCGCGGTGTCGGTGGCGCTGTGCGTCCTCCTCTCCGTAGTGGTCTTGTATCGAGACCACCTGCATGGCACGATTGACGTGATAGAGCTTCTGCGCCTTGTGAAACTCGTTTTGATTCTGGCGATCGCGTCGATACCGGTGGCTATGCCGGCGGTGCTTTCGGTAACGATGGCGCTAGGAGCGCTGGCTATGTCGAAAAAGAAGGCGATAGTCTCAAAGCTGCAGGCTATCGAGGAGATGGCCGGAGTGGACATCCTCTGCTCCGACAAAACCGGAACGCTCACGAAAAACGAATTATCTCTCCAGTCCCCCGTCGTCTTTGCTGCGAAAGACGAGGAGGATTGCGTTCTAGCCGGAGCGCTGGCCAGCAAGGAGGAGAACAACGACGCTATCGACTTGGCTATTATAGGCGCGTTGAAGGATCGCTCGGAACTTGAGAAATTTAAACAAATAGCTTTCACGCCTTTCGATCCAGTCAGCAAGCGGACGGAGGCGACCGTGAAAGACGCGAACGGCAAGGAAGCCCGCTACACAAAAGGAGCGCCGCAGGTGGTGATTGAGATGAGCGCCATGGACGATGCGACCAAGGCGAAGGCCGAGGAAACCGTCGCGGAATTCGCGAAACGCGGCTTCAGAACGCTCGGAGTCGCCCGTTCGGACGATGACGGCGCCACTTGGAAATTCCTCGGTATCATGCCGATGTTTGATCCGCCGCGCGACGACTCGGCTGAGACTATTAAAAAGGCGAAAGAGCACGGACTACGCGTCAAAATGGTTACCGGCGACGACATTGCGATCGCCGCGGAAACCTCCGCTCAACTGGGAATGGGAACCCACATACAGGCGGCAACCGACATATTCGGCGAATATCCTCCGGACCATCTTCCAGACCGCGAGAAGGAGTGCATAGACAAAGCGGACGGGTTCGGACGGGTTTTCCCGGAGCACAAATACGGGATAGTGAAGGCCCTGCAGGAACGCGGACATATCGTGGCGATGACCGGGGACGGAGTAAACGACGCGCCGGCGCTGAAGCAGGCGGACGCGGGAATCGCGGTCTCCGGTGCGACGGACGCCGCCCGTTCGGCGGCGGCGCTCATCCTCACCGCGCCGGGTCTCAGCGTGATAATACACGCCATTGAAGTCGCGCGGCAGATTTTCACCAGAATGACCAGCTACACGATCTACCGTATAGCGATGACCATCGACATAATGGTTTTCGTGGTTCTCGCTATGATCGCGTTTCCTGTGATTCCCGGAACGGATATCGCGTTCAAGCCATTGACCGCCATAATGATCATCATACTGGCGCTTCTGGACGACATCCCCATTATGACCATTGCCTACGACAATACGGTGATTGAAAAGAAACCCGTGCGCTGGGATATGAAGTACATCCTGACGCTCTCCACCGTTCTCGGAGCGTTCGCCGTGCTCCAGACGTTCGGAATGCTGTTTATCGGCATGCATAAATTCGGCTCCCACTTTTTGGGGACGACGATTGATTTGGGCCATATCCAAACGATGGCCTTTCTCCAACTGGTCGTCGGCGGGCACCTGATGCTCTTCGTGGTACGTACCAAAAAGAGTCTCTTTTCGCGTCCCTGGCCGAGCGCTCCCCTCCTCGGAGCTATCGTCGGAACGCAGTTGCTGGCAGCGCTGATGTGCGGATTCGGATGGCTGGTCAATCCCCTCCCCTGGACTCTGATAGGAGCGGTTTGGGTCTACAATCTCATTTGGATGCTGATACTCGACGTCGTGAAAATCACGACCATCAAACTAATCAACCATGACCTGAAATACCAAAGCAACTTCCTGTCGCGGACGGCGATGTCGCTGATACACAAATGCGCGGGTATAATGTAGAGTCGCGGTTCCTCCTTTGCTCATTGCAGCGAGGTCGCAATTGCCGTGCGCCCACACGGCAACTCGGTAATTCCGTATCACAGCATTACAGCAACACAATTACGAGGAAAATAAACAATGCTTGAGGACAAAATCGAATCAGATCTGCGTGGCAAAACTCCGACTCTATGGATCAACCCCGCTTGGCTGCCGATCGAGGAAGTGGGAAGAATTTGCCGCTTTCACAGGACGATATACTCGACGCCGAGCGCCGTCTAACGTGTTTCGCTCCGTTGCCGGAGAAACTTTTCCCGGAACTGCGGGAATCCCGCGGGGTGATCAGGCCCATCGCTCATCTCCATGTCACGTTGACGATCCCGAAGATGCTGCGGGCCTGGTTTCGAAGAAACCGCAAACTGCTCAAGCGCATGGTCCAAAGCGCAAACTGGGCGATGGCGCATCTACTTCCGTGAGACCCTGGGCATAGACGACGGCTCGACGAAGAATTGAGTGCCAGGTATCCCAATCCCACCAATCCCACCTTCGAGCCGGCCCCCGCGGTGGAGCAGCTTCCGTCGGCTCTTGTCAGATTGTGATACCTGGCACTATCCCGTGATCCGAACTGCCCTCCTCCGGCCGTCATGCCCGCGCAGGCGGGCATCCCCCAGCGCAATATGCCAAGGGATCCCCCCTTCGGGGAATGTCACGGTATTTTCCCTCAACCTTTCCCGAGACAGCCCCCGCCTGTCTACTTGGAAGGTAAGAACGCAACTCGGGACAGACAGCGTACGCATTAGCGATCAAACGTAGAGACGCGCTCTTTCGCGCGTCCTGTCCATCGTTGCCCGTTGCTGTGGACGTCCCTATCCCTGGAACACAAAGTCAGCCCATGTTCCGCAACGGTCCTTGTAATCGAAATCCATTCCGTGGTCTTTGTATGTCCAGAAATGGGTATGACAGTGCTTCATGCTTTTAAGAACGGGGAAGATTCCGTTCTCGATGCGTATGGGCCCACCGTCATATCCTTTCATGAGAGACTGTTTCATTTCCCCGAAAGGCATTCGAAAATGTATGGTTCCATTGGCTTTCTCCACGTCAATTTTCACATACTTAACCCCGAAGTTCTTCTTCATAAAATGGGCACCCATATCGGTAGTGACCAATGTATCAATGACTTTACGCTGTTTCTCTGTGGCATTGTCGCTCACGTAGATCCCTCCCTCGGATCCGTTTTCCATGAAGTCTGAAAACTTAGGATAGTGGATATCCCCATTGTAGATAACCGTGATACCTGCAAGGTCAACATCATTGACTTTTCCCTCTTCGATGCGAAAGACCATGTAATACCTGCAGCCGCCCTCAACATCCCTGCCGAAGTAGTAGGGACAATGTCCTTCAGCGGCACATGCCTCGTTGTAAGTTCCCTTTACCTGCCAACTTGATTTAAGTTCTTCCATGGTTACCCCTCCTTCTATTTTTAAGAAGACGGTGGATCCTTCGCAGGAAGGCACCCTCGCAGGCTGCCCCTCATACGAAAGTCGTTCCCGTGCCGGGACATATCAAGGCTTAGATGACGGCCATGGCCATCGGGTTACAAGGGAGTGGGCCCACCTCGCTCGTCTGTCCAGTGGGGCGGGTCGAGCTGTGGAAATTCGCCAGCCCAAACCCGCGAAATAAGGATTTGCTGATTTCTCCGCTTTACACGTTAAGGGTGCCGTGACTGCAGGAAGGACGGGTTTGGGATGTTGCATCAGTATGGATTTTGGTATTATGCACCTGAAGCAAATGGATTCCTGCCTGCGCAGGAATGACCGCAATGAGGAGACTCTCCATTTATCGACAACCTCCTCCGCGGAAATGAAGGCTTTAAGGATCGGGGACGCCGGCAAAGCGTAGAAGGTCCAGTCGGAGCGAGTCGATGTACACAAGAAGGTCCCTGCCGTTTTTCTGTATTCTGGCTGTCCTCAGCCTGGGAACGGCAAGGGGGAATTCCCGTGGCGCAGATGCAGATGACGCGGCCCCGGTGACGGGAGCGATCGCACAATGTGAAGTGGCGGCCATCGGACCAGGGGCGCGAAAGCCGGCGGAAGAACTGGCAGAATATCTCCACAGGATTTCGGGTGCTGTGGTGCCGATCTGCACGGACCCTGCGGCCTGCCGGGGACGCCCGATCCTGGTGGGCGGGGAGGAAGCCATTGTCGCGGCCGAGGCCCTCGGCGTGGAAGGGAACAGGGAGCGGTGGAAAGGCTTGTCGAGAGAGGGGTATTTCATCCGGTGTTCAGGCGGTACGCTCTTGCTGGCGGGAAAGACCGAGCTTGCGACGTTCTATGCCGTGGACAGGTTTCTGGAAGAGTACTTGGGCGTGCGGTGGTTCATGCCGGGAGATCTGGGAGAGATCGTTGCCCAGAGGCGGACCTTGGGGGTCGGGGAGATCGAGGAGTTCGGTGAGCCGGGGTTTCGATGGCGATGGGTGGGCCGGGGCGAGTGGGCCCGGCGCTTGGGGATGAATGTCGCGGTCGACTGCAAGGGCGCATTCAAGACCCGGTGGTTTGTGCACACGTTTTCACGCCTTCTGCCGCCTGAGGAATTTTATGGGGATCACCCGGAGTACTACGCTCTCGTTAACGGCAGGCGGGATAGACGCGGGAATGCCCAACGCTGCACGAGTAACCCGCAGGTCGCCAGGGCCGTGGCCGGGAGGATCCTCGAGATCAAGAAGGCGGAGCCCGACCTCCGGATGATTTCCCTGGATCCGATGGATACAGGGGCCTTCTGCGGATGTCCGGCATGCAGGGCCTTGGACGAGCCGGGAGCCTCTTTTCACAACCGCCTGTCCCGACGGCTGCTTCTGTTCGACAATGCGGTCTCCGGGCTCACCCCGCAATTGGGTGCCAGGTATCCCAATCCCACCTTCGAGCCGACCCCTGCGGTGGAGCAGCTTCCGTCGGCTCTTGTCAGATTGTGATACCTGGCACTATTCCGGGCCAGCGGTGCTTCAAGCACGAGTGTCATACGTGCGAGGCTCGAGATGTGTGAATCCCATGCTTACGTGATTCGGAACGGCCAGGAGGAAAAGGTCCTCGAGGATGTGGTGTTCCTCAAACCTGAAGGGGATCAGATCGTCCTGCGGAACCTTTTCGGCGATGAGGTCACGGTGAAGGGGGAGATCGCTGAGATCCAGTTCATGGATCACAAGATCCTCCTCAGGGAGAGCACCTAGACCGGCCCGGAGGCATCTCTCCGCCACCGCGCCCACATCCGTCGGGATCCCAATCCTCCCTGTGTGGCTCGCCTCCTGCCTGCGCCGGAAGGGGCGCAGGCTTTCCTTCTGGCATCCTGTTCGTCCCCGGTCCAAGCGGGATGGGCGACGTGCAACCGCGCCATTCCTCAACCATAGAGCCGCATCCTGAAGAGCGCCCAGGGTAGCGCGGTCCGGGGTGTTCATCGGAACGAGGTCGTGGTCTGTGCGGTGCGGACGGTCGCTCGAAGCCATGCAGGGCCCGGGCCGGTACATACCGTTCAGGGGAACGTGTACAGGATCCCCAGCGATCCCATACGCCGGGAGTAGTTGCGGTCCACGAAATCCTTCGGCTCTTCGCCGAGCGTGGAGAAGTTGTCCAGGGACGAAAAGGAGAAAAAGACACTCAATCGCTTGTTCAAGGGGCGGGAGAGGGTGATGTCAAAGGTCAGGCGGCGGTCGGTGCGCTCCTTTGTGACAACGGTGGAATGCGTGCCGGTCCTGGATGCCAGGATATCCGGGTCATCAAAACCTTTCCACAGGTAACCCAACCGAAAGGAGAAGTGGAGCGATCCGGGCAGGCGGCCCCTGACGGAAAGTACGGGGCCGTGTCCCACGAAGCTGTAGTTTGTCTTGTACAGGTTCTCCACGGTTGCCGATCCTTCGAGGGAGGAAAAACGCTGCGAAAAGTCATCCGCCCAGTCCCTTACAACCGCGTACAACAGGCTGATGATCCAGTCCCCGCCAGCCACGGAGACCACCTGACCCGCTGCGAAGGAAAACTCCACCGAGTCCAGGTAGCTGAATGCCGCCTTTTGGGAGTTTCGTGCTGCCAGCGCTGTCTCGATGCGGGAGGCCGTCCAGGGCGCCTCTCTGAACTCGACAGCGGAAAACAGGCCGTGGACGCTGAGGTAAGGATCCCCTCCAAAGATCGAGTAGTTGTAGGTGTATTCGGCCAGGACGCTCACAGGCCTTCCCGGCCGCGAAACCCCGGTCCAGAAGGATATAGCGGTCCAGTCCGCATCCTGCCGATTCGCCACGATGACCTGCCCGTGTACCTGCCCACCCGTGAACATACGCAGGTTGTTTGTGAGGGAGCGACGGTACTCTCCGGCACCTTTCAGTACCAGGTCGGCCGCGGTCCCGGGCGCGCCGGCAATGACGCGATCTGCGATGTAAGCAGGATTCGTGTCAAAGGCTACTGCAACGGACGTCGATGCTGTCCACGGTGTGAGCTGGGGGGGCGTCGGATGGGCGAGACGGGTGATCTCGTCCAGGGTCGAACGGGTCGTCTGTTCCAGATCCTGCTCCGGGTTCGCACGGAGTATGGCCTCCAGTTCGGTCCGGGCTTCGTTCAGGTTCCCGAGCTTCGCCAGAGTCAGCCCGAGCATGTAGCGGCTCCACCCATCGGTGGCATCCAGGGCCAGGGCCTGTTCGAACCCCCTTCGCGCCGCCTCAAGGTTGCCAAGCTTATAATCTAGGTACGCAAGATAGTAGCGGGGCACGACCCACTGGGCATCGAGAGAGGCGGCAGCCTGGAATGCGGCTCGGGCTTGTTCGAACCTCCCCTTCCGGAACAGGGCCTCCCCTTCTTCCACGTGCCTGTCCGCCAGGGTCCTTTGCGATACGGGCTGTGCACGCTCGGCTCCAGGACAACTTGAGGTCCACAATACGATGAGAAAGACAACAGCGGTGAAGCCCCCGGCGGCAGAGGGAACCTGAGTCGGAGGCGAACCGCGCGCCCTCGCCCGGTTCATCCACCGCCCCCCATCATGCCTCCGTTGCCGGGCCCGCCGCCCGTTCCGGGAGTTTCGGTCCCGCCGTGCATACCGCCAGTACGTGGTCCTCCCGGCATCCCTCCTCCCATCATCCCATCCTGCCCACGCTCCCCCATCATGCGGTCGCCATGATGCATCTCGGGCACGGCACCGCCTCCTCGCATGCCACCACCCGGTCCCATCATGGATTCGAGCCCCTCGGCCCCTGTTGTGCTCATCATGTTTCCTTCCGGTCCTCCCATCATCCCGGTCTCGTGCATCCGGGAGCGTTCCATCCCCGTATGGCCCATCATCTGACCGGGCGTCTCATCCATGTGGTCTTCCATCTCCTCCCTGTTTTGCCCCTTGCGCTTTCCGTGTTCACCCGTACCCGTGGCGTGGGATCCTTTGCCTTCTTCCCGGCCGCGCATAATGCCGCGGATGGCCTCCACGGCCGTCTCGTGGATCCTGGCGGCGTCCTGCCGTCCTTCAGTCGGGGTTCGTGGCTCATGGGCAGGTGCCATCTCCCCCGGCGAGCCCGTGGGGTGGGCTACGGTGGTATGACGCACGAGCTTCAACACAGAGCCTGATCTACCCACGGATTGGACGGCTTCAGCCTTGGTGATTTCCTTCGCGTGAAGGCTGACGCTGACAGGCAACTGAGCTGCTGCAGGAGCCACGCCCAGTGCCGGAAGAGCCGATGCGAGGAGAATCATCGCTTGCCTTGCTCCGATCATCCTGTGGCCTCCTTTGGCCGGGCCTTGTCTCAAGGCCGTTCTCGATCGCCCTCGGATTGCTCCAAGAGGGGTTGCCCCCCTCACGAACCCGCTCTGGCCTGGATCCCGTCCATGGAGCCCCCGAGCCGAACCGAGAGCCGGGAGCGCACGGGAAGGTAAGCAGACGAGAATCTCGCATGGAGCCCGCGCCTGTCTACCTCCAGTGTCAGAACGGCCTCGACCCTGTCCTGGTTCTTCGAAAGCGCTGCCCGGACCTGGTAAGCGCCGTAGCCGGAAACCGTTACGGGAAGATGGTATCGATTCTCTCCCTTTGTGAGGTCAGCAGTCCAGTGGAATGTGCGACCTGCACGCTGCCGGGCTTGTTTAGCAGCCTCTCCGTTGCCGAAGGGATCGATTCCTTCCGGCAGGACAAGCGAAAACAGCACGCCGCGTACAGGACTTTGTGCCTCCACGCTCAGCTCGATGTTTGCGTACCGCACCTCGATGCCAGGCGGCCCCGGTCTCTCCACCACCCTGAGAATCACCACGAGCAATACAGCGGCCAGAGTCGCTGCCGGTATGGCAAAGACAGGCCTCCAGATCCACCTGCGCTCCCTGGGTGGGGGGAGCGTGCTGAGCCTCGTTCTGAGTTTCTGTTCGAACTCACCGGGTAGCTTGGGCCTGTCAATCTCGGACAGGGCGCGGGTGAGCGCACGAGCCTCAAGGGCCACCCGGGAGCACGCCTCACACGTGTCGATGTGGTCCTTTAGGCGGTCCGGCAGGCCGCCGTGAAAAAGGTCAGCCTTCAAGATCTCGGTTCTCGCTTGCTTGCACTTCACGCATACGCCCCCGAGCTAAATACGATTTTCATGGTCCGGAAGTTCCCCGGCCAGACAGAAGCCAACGGCGGAGCAAGGCTCGCGCCCGAAAAAGCCGCGTGCGGACCGTGTTCACCCTCGTGCCGGTTGCCTCCGCAGCCTCAGCATAAGAAAAACCCTGGACGTCGACAAGCACAAGCGTAAGGGCAAACACGGCGGGCAGGGCAGAGATCAGCTCCCGCAGCTCGCTCTGCCGCTCCTTGCGCAGGATTTGCTCCAAGGCGTCCGAGGGGTTGTGCTCCTGTGCCAGCGGACCATTCCCGGCGGCTTGTGCCATTTCCTCCAGCTCTGCCAGAGCTGTACGAACTTCATATCGGCTTTTCCCGGATCTGCGCGAATCAATAAACAGATTCTTCAAGATCTTGAGAAGCCACGGAAGCAATGGCGCCCCTTCCCGGAACCTTCGGATCGACAGGTACGCCTTGATGAGACATTCCTGGGCGAGGTCTTCGGCCTCGTCCGGATCGTTGGTGAGGAAGCATGCGGTTTCGTAGAGTCTCTGGTGATACGGACGAGTCAGGGCGGTGAACGCATCTCCGTCCCCCTTTTTCGCTCGCCCCACAAGGTCTCGTTCAGTCGCCATGGGCGGTCCGGGGTCCTCTTGTCCAATTCCAAGGATGTAGGAAGCTGGATGTCAATGTCAATGATCCATGCTCCCTGCGGGTACGGATCAACACGTAAAACCATGATTGTTTTTACGCACGGGGCCCGTCGAAAGAACCTCGTTCGGCCAAGGCGCCTGACGCTGTGGGTCCCCAAAACAGCAACAAACATGCCATCTCGTACAGGCCGTCAATGTGCCGGATTCCCTCGTTCCCCCAGTGAGGTCATATCGACCGCCTTCCTCGTTGTGTAGAAAAACCTACAGGAATGTGGAGGATATTGTTCGCTCCCATGAGTCGACCCCTCGCCCCTCTGAGAGGGAGGCCGAGACAGAGCCGATGGGCGAGGATCCCCGAAAACATTGCGACACTTCTCTTTCGACTCCCTGGACACCGACGGGAACTTTTTGCGGAGCCCGTACGTAGGAACGAACAGGTGAGGCTGGATGTTTTCTCCTGGCCGGAACCGTGATGAAGATTCGGAGCAGACGAAGTGTTCCCGCTTATGCATGAGGGCAAAGGTAGCGCTCAAATGATATGCAAGCCGAGCCTCGCGAGTTTTTTCTCAAACAGAAATGCCCCTGCGAGAGACCCCCCGGCCGAAGGCGTTGTACGATCCGTTGGGTTCCATCACGGTATCGATTGAAACACCAGGATCCGAAGTGACGATCCAGAGTGAAAGAGAAGCAGCCGCAGGTATGAAAGGTACAGTCAAATCGCACGCAGAGCAAAGGAGGAAACGGACATGATCGTTCGATCACGCACAATCGGTTGGAGTGTTTTCTTCCCGGTCATCGTGGTTCTGGGTACCTTGGGATGTGGAACCGGAGACAGCGGCCCAGGGAGCGCCACCGATACCCTGAGTATGCTCGACCAGGGCGTACAAGCGCTGGACAGTGAACTCGACACCCATTACCAAACCGTCACCGGGATCCTGGATTCATCGGCGGCACCAGAGGTCGCCACAGAGGGATTCGTTGCGACGACCGAGGCGGCCCCTGAGGCAAGTACGCCTCAGGATCAAGAGTGGCAGGCGATTGAGCAGGAACGAGAGAACTATGGAGAGCAGATGCACCGCATCCTTGACGATCTGGGAGAGAGCGTGACCGAGATCGGGGACTGTGGAATGATGATGGGCGGCAGGATGTTTGGAGACCAGAATGCCGTGCAGACGTGCTCGTGCGAACCCTACATGGATTCCTCTACAGAAGAGATCGAACTGCATCTTCGGGAAATGGAGAGGTGGATGGAACATCGAGATGCACAGGGCCTGCTGCAGGAGATGGACAGGCACCGGGAGGAGATGAGAACCCGTATCCAGCAGATGGGTGCACACATGCGAGAGCAGTACGGTTCCCCTGGTGACGGGATGATGAGGAGATAGACGGGTCCGGCGGAAGAAATCAGGGTGTATGGACCTTTGCTCAAGACCGGCGTTCCACGATTGCATCCGGTAAGTTCGCCCGTTCGCCCGTGCCATCGCCCGTGCCAGGTATCACAATCTAACAAAACGTGGTAAGGTTTGCTGCCTTGTTAGATTGTGATACCTGGCACGGGCTGTTGGCACGGGCTGTTGATAAAGTTCAATTGATCTTGAGGAATGTAACCTTGGGTCCACTCCTTGAACAGGGGGGGGGCCATAATGGCCCCCTATACTCCTTTTTCAACGGGTTCTTAGCAGGGTCACGGCATGTTGAGGAGTCTTTCGCCGCGCCAGACCCGGACAATTCTAACCCGGCTCCGCCCGAGGCGATATACGATGCGCAAGGGGGCGTGGATGATCTCCCGCATATCGGCAATCCCAAATTCCGGCACCACGCGGCCGCTTTCGGGGAAATCGGCCAGCCTCTCCACCTCGGCCAAGACCTCCCTGAGCAGGCTCTCTCCCACCGCCGGAATCTGCTGATCGGCATACCAGGAGATGATTTCCTCCAGGTCACTGACCGCCGAGGCAGCGAAAGTGATCTTGCGTTTCCGCGGCATGGCTAGTCGCTCAGTCCCAGTCGTTTCTTGACCGCCGCCAGATCCAATTCCCTCCCCTCCTCCAGGTCCACCAGACCCTGAACCACCGCACGCAAAAAGGACTGCTCTTCCGATCTTGCCTCATAGTCTTTGAGGGACTGCACAACGGCAACCCCCCTCCCCCGGCGGGTCAAGAGCACGGGCCGGTGGGTCTTGCCCAGCTGGCTGACAACCCTGCCGGGGTTGACCTTGAGGTCGCTGATCGGAACGACATCTTCTGAGTATTTCACATTAGCCATCATGGAGCCTCCGATAAGTGCTCTTAACAGTGCAAATAATAGCACCTATAAATGGCTCTGTCAAAAGACCTTGTGCCGTAGCTCTTTCCGCGCATCTCGTACCGCGTCCTTCCGGCCCGGACGGAGTCGGACGTACGGCCCTGAAATCGAAAGGAATTCTATTCGGGGCAGTAACTGGATGACAGAAAAAGGGGACGCACCTCTTTTTAGCATGAACTGTTCGTTCCGCCTTCCGGGTCACGGGTCAGGCAGGGCAGGGACGTCGGAAATTCTTCAATAGACGTATTCACTGCTATCGGTTCTTCCAGCGAAGACAGGCGGCCGGCATGCGGGATCTGCTGACATGAAAGGCCCTTTCTCCTGCCAGGAACCGTTCACACCTGCGTGTGTCCGTTCGTTCACACGTACCCGCACGACAGACCAACGGATTCAGGAGGATCCCGAGGGTTCGCGCAGGGGATAGCCCCACTCGTCGAAGGCGAACCGCCAGTGCCGGTTTACCTTCCGGATGACCTCATCGTCGATCTCGTACGCATTTTTCTGATAGCCCTCGATGGAGCGCAGGTAGGCGCGAACCGCCGGCGCCGCCTCATCGAACCCGGGCAGGCCAAGGCCTTCGTACACCCGTTTGAGCTGGGCCATGGGATTCCGTTCCAGGTCCTCGAACCTGACTTCCACCAGGTTTTCGGGCGGGATGAGCGCCTGGTCGGCGAGGAACTTGCGCATGAGCTTGGCATAGAAGGTAAGAATGTACTCTTCGATCCGGTCCCGGTCGATGGACTGCAGCTGGGACCGGGGCAGTACGGTCATGTAGACGTGCAGCATGGAGCGGAAGACATGATAAGGGTCCCGCACGGTGTGGATGAACCGGGCGTCCGGGAAGAGATCGAGCAGGGTCCCGATGCGGCCCGTGTTGGCCGGGTTTTTGAGCACCAGCCGCTTTCCTCCCGCCATGAAGGTGGCCTTGCGCAGCAAGGTGAGATAGATCTCGGTCCATTCCGCGAGCGTTGACGCCGGCAGATCCTCAAACAAGACATACCGGTCGAAGAAATACGGGGCCTGCCGGGGAAAGGTATACAGGTGGAGAAAGGAATAGGGGCACATGTTGGCGATGCCGAAATCTTCCTCCTGCGGGGCGTCGAAGGAAAGCGGTATGTTGTCGATCTCCCGTGTGGGATGGCTCTTGCGGGCGATGCGGGCCAGAAGGGGCTTGATCCGCTTGTCTCCCGTCACACAGAACCCGGGCGCCATGGCCTGAAATGTGGACAGATAGCCGAACTGCCGATCCAGCGTGATCAGGTTGTGCAGATGGGTCGTGCCGGTCCGCCAGTGGCCCACGATGAATACGGGGGAGGGATGGACAGGCGTCTCCCGGACGATTTTTCCGTATCGCAGCCGTTCATAGAGCCTCAAGGGGCTGGTGAGAAGGGTGGAAAGGGTAACGAACAGGAGCCGCCCGAGGTACGGCCGGTCGATTCCCCGGCTGCCCCGGAGCAGCCTCACCCAGCTCCGGAAGGAGCCCATGGCGACGGGATGCTCGAAGCTGGATGCGCGCCCTTTGTCTGCCATGCGATCGTCTCCTCGCCCGGGCCGGCAAGGTCTCAGGTCGCCCGGGCCGGCCGCAATAGACATTTTGCTTGCGAATCATTACGATTGCTTTCCTATTCCTGTTTTGAGCGAGAATGTCAAACTGTGCTTCTAATGGGATGAGGTTCCATGAGGGGAAGCCATCGGTCATATGCGGTGACGG
>WFRX01000399.1 GCA_015486285.1 bacterium | reverse complement strand
GTCGCATCCCTGGCCGCAACACAGATCACAAGACCGTCTTCCTGGGGGCTCCCCTTGGCCTGAAGGGCCCTGAGGTTCTTGGTCACGGCCCGCAAGGCCTCCGGCCACGGCACCTCCTCCCAACGCCCCTCCCCTCTCCTTCCCACTCTTCGCAGGGGCTTGCGGATTCTGGAGGGACCTTCAACCAGCTGTGCGGCCGCGGAACCAAAGACACACAACGCGCCCCGGTTGTACGGGTGCTCCGGGTTGCCGGCCAGGCCCACCAGCCGCCCTTCGTCCACATAGGCAAGCATGCCGCATCCTGCGGGGCACAGCCCGCAGGTCGTCGGGATCCCGCGCGTCACCCTGCCGGTGTAGAGGGACACATAGTCTCCGGGCCGCGCGCCCTCGGCGCCGAAACATGTTCGGAAGAAGTCCGGCCCCAGCACCAGGGAAGAGAGGCCTGCAACCCCCCCCTTCAGAAGTGTCCTTCTCGATACGCCTGACATCCTTTCCCCCACTACAACAGCGGCAGAATCTCTCCCACCCGAATCAGGTCCAGTCTCATGAAGAGGATGCCCAGGATGATCAGGACGCTGGCAACCACCAGCGGTCCCACCCTTTGCAGCCTGGGATGAAACAAGATCAACAGGGGAACGAGCTTGCCCAGGATGATCTCGATGCCGACGAAACATGGCGCGAGCGCGCCGGTAAGGAGCATTTCCACACCCAGCCTGTCCACCCCGCCGGAGGTTGAAGCCACCAGGAGATCCATTCCGGTCAGCAAGAGGTCCAGGACCAGGAGCCATCTCAGAATCCCCCCGAGGGACAGCAACAGACGCCCCTGCTCCCCCGCGGCGTCCATCGCCTCGCCCCTCCATCGGCACTGAGCCGCGAAAACGACGATCATCAAGGCCGTACCCGAAACGACCGCAGACACGAGGAACAAAAGCGGAATCATCGAACTGTGCCACACGGGCCGGGCCGGACAGAAGGCGAGGATGAATCCCGTGTAGGCATGCACGGAAACGGCGAAAGGGATGCCGATCAGCCCCCATCGCCTGGCCGCCTTCTCCTTGCCCTGGAAGATGCATGCCATGTAGATGAGGCAGAAGAGAGGGTACGAGGTCAGCAGAAAGGACCCCCAGGAGATCGGAGACCTCGGGTTCACGAAGAAGAACAGGTGCCAGGACCTCAGGGGCTTCCCCACGTGCAGGAGCAGGAACATGGGGGCCACCACCAGCATCAGGGTGGCCGTTATGATGGCGGGCCTCGAAAGGGCGCGGTACTGGATCCGCCCGAAACCGTAGGCCAGGGTCGACAGGAAGAAGGACCCGGCGCTCAACCCCGTAAAAAAGATATACAGGGCGATCATGACCCCGAAGGAGGCCTCGTGCGGGACATTGTACAAGAGCACGGGATTCACGGCGCCCTCCGTCCGCGCGTTTCCGCCATCCCTTCATCCATCCCCACATAGAAGACCCGCGGCCCGGTTCCGTACTCGGGAAGCAGGACCTGCGTCGCCTGCCCGGACAGGATGCGCGAGACCTCGCTCTTCGGATCGTTCATGTCCCCGATGATGCGCGCCCCGGTGGGACATGCCTCCACGCAGGCGGGTAACAGGCCGGCGTCGAGACGATGATAACAAAAGAAGCATTTCGAGATGATCTTCTTCTCCGGGTCGAGATAGCGGACTTCATAGGGACACGCCGCCTTACAGTACTGGCACCCGATACAGCGGTGGGGATCCACCAGGACGATTCCGTCCTCCCGCTGATATGTGGCCTTTACGGGACACACTTTCACACAGACAGGGTCCTCGCACTGGTTGCAATTGATCGGAATGTGCCCGCGCTGCACGTAAGGAAACCGTCCCTTCTCGACGGATTTCACCCAGGTGCGGAAGACCCCCAGGGGGACACCGTTCTCTCTCTTGCAGGCCACCGCACAGCTCTGGCACCCGATACAGCGCTTCACATCAACAACCATGGCCCATCGAATACTCTTGTCTGCCACGGAACCCCTCTCGTCCTGTGGGAAAACTTGGGAGCGCCGCTATGTTTCAGGACAACCTTCCGTTCGGTTCTGTCCGAGGTTCCGTCTCCGATTTGCTTGGGCTCCGTCTCTCCCTCCCCCTACAAAGTCGCCCGGCACAAATCTCCGACGGAACCTCGGACAGAACCCGATCAACGCAAACTTTACCCTGAAAACACAGCGGCAACTTTCTGCTGATCCACCAGCATGCAACTCTAAACCTTCCTTCCCGCTCGTTAGGAGGCTGCCCCAAAAGTCCCATCTGCGGCGTTCGGCTGCATCCCTCGTCATTCAACGTACAGAAAGTACGCTTCATTCCTCGGGATTTGACTCGCGCCGTCCATGGCGCTCGCCCTGCGGGCGCGACAGCCCCCTTCCAGGGGATGTC
>WFRX01000398.1 GCA_015486285.1 bacterium | reverse complement strand
TTCCGAATGAAGGATGCTCCGATATGGGCCCAAGTTTCCGATGGGTCGTGCCCGAGGGGATCATGATGGCACGTTCACGTCCCCTGTAGAGGATCTTCACAGATTCGTTCCGGTCCAGGGCGCGAAGAACCTCTCCCATACGCCTTCTCAGGTCAACGATGGACGCTTTCATGGTCACCTCCTTTATGCACACATATTGTGTGCTTTTGGGTGCCGTTTGTCAATCGAGAATTGTGAATGAGCTCAGGCGCATGCGGTTCGTACATGGAAGATTATGACCTTGGGACCACGGTACACATATCGATGCGGCTCACGCGCGGCGGAATGCATAAGAAAACCGGTACATGGTTTCGACTCGCTTCGCCGACAGGTGCAGCGGCGGGTTAGGTTCCGATTATTTCGTTGAGACCTTCGATGACCTGGACAATTTCTTCGGGTGTGGCTTTTGACAGCCGCTTTCCGATCCTTTCAACAGCCAATGTCCTGACTTGGCTGATTTTGACCCAAGAACGCTTTGGCAGACCTTTTGATGTGAGCTGGAGAGTAAGGGGAAACCCTGCGCGTTGGGGTTGGCTTGTAATAGCCGCGGCAATGACCGTTCCCGATCGATCGTTGAATATATCGTGACTGAGAATCAAAACAGGTCTCAACCCCGCTTGCTCACGACCCCGCACCGGATTGAGGTCGGCCCAGCGGATATCGCCCCTCAGTATTCGGGCCATTCGGCCAACTCCTCGCTAAGCCCCTCTTCGGCCAAGGATTTTTCGAATTCGGGGTCCAGTTTCTTGCATTCACGAGCGAGGAGACCGCGCTCCAGACGTTCTAGTTTCTCCTCCACAGCGATCTGAATGGCTTGACTGCGATTTGGGAATAGTGCCTCCTTCACGAGACGGTCTAGACGGTTGAGGACTTGTTCATCCAAAGAAATCGCGATCTTTGATCTACCCATGGCCCACCTCCTGGTATGAAGATATGTCATACCAGGAGCGGATGTCAAGGAAAATATGGACACCGAGAACCTAACGCTACGCATCAACGGCGGCCGGGAGCCGAAGGCTGGAGGCCATCCGACTGCAGGCGCTGGTTAGGTCCGGCCGAAAAATTGGTTGACAATATGTCAGAATTGGCATACAACTTATTCTCGTAACCCCAACTGACAAACCTCTTGTCTGGCTGCACGGCGAAGTGAAGACGCCGCCCTTCTCCAAGGAGGCACGGCTTGAAGCCGGATTCCTGCTCAGGAGACTCCAGGCCGGTGAGCGCCTCGAAATGCCCTACTCGAGACCGATGCCGGCTATCGGCCAGCGCTGCCACGAGTTGCGAATCGTGGACGCCAACGTGACATGGCGGATTGTCTACCGGGTCGATCGTGACGCGGTGATCGTCGGTGGAAGTGTTCAAGAAGAAGTCGCAAACAACGCCGCAGTCGGTCATTGAGATTTCTCGAAAGCGTCTTCGGGAGTACGACAATGCGTGAGGAGAAGCGAAAACGTCTCGAATCGAAGGGATGGAGAGTGGGGAGCACGCGGGAGTTTCTCGATCTCTCTCCGGACGAGGAATCATACATCGAATTGAGGCTCCGGCTAGCCGACGGACTGAAGGAGAGACGCGTACGCCGTCGTCTGACCCAGACGGATCTTGCCAAGATCGTGCGGTCCAGCCAGTCACGCGTCGCGAAAATGGAAGCTGGAGATCGCACGGTTTCCCTTGACCTCCTGATCAGATCGCTGCTCGCTCTTGGCGCATCAAGAAAGGACCTCGCCAGAATCATCTCAGGCTCGAGGTCTAATCCAGAAACCTAACGTTCTGGGTGAAGTGCCGCGCTATTGACCCGAGTTGGCCTTTCAATCGCCCCGCTCTGTAGCGCGGTCTGTTCCAACCGGTAGTTAGAAGCCGACTTCTTCCTGCTGCGTGGATGGACAAATCGTGCTGGCACTCTTCTCCAATCGTGCTATCTTGTTTAAGTTGTTGGAGTTCATACTGAAAAGGAGTGGTCAATGCCCTACACACGCGTAACTGTCGATCCCGGAAAGATGGGAGGCGTCCCCTGTGTCCGCGGGTTGCGTATTCCCGTCGCGACGGTTGTCGGGATGGTTGCCGAGGGTATGACGGTCGAACAGATCCTTGAGGCCTATCCTGACTTGAAGAGAGAGGATATCTCGGAAGCCCTTCAGTTTGCTGCCGAGGCCGTGCGCGAACGCGAGCTACCGCGGATGGGAACATGAGGTTGCTCATCGACAATGCGCTCTCTCCCCTGGTTGCCCGATAACTGACCGAAGCAGGACACGAAACACTGCACGTTCGAGATGTCGGTTTATCCAGCGCTTCGGATGAGGAGATTGTGGCGCTCGCGGAACGGGAAGATAGAACCATCGTCTCCGCGGATACGGATTTCGGCACATTGCTCACGCTTCGGGGAAAGGCCAAGCCATCCTTCATACTGCTCCGGGGTGATATCGAGCGTCGTCCGGAACTCCAGGCAACTAGCTGCACTGATCCGAGAACTGCCAGTCTTGGAAGAGCATTTGGCTGCTGGCGCAATCGTTGTGATCAGCAAAGACCGAATTCGCATGCGTCTCCTCTCGCAAACTTCCGAGTAACCGTGCTTCTAACGAAAGCATGACCCGACGCGCAAGTGGCCCTGCGAGGGGATCTTCATGAGCCTCATGGAGCCGCGCGGCCGGTGTCCATTCGCTTGTTCGGCCACGAGGCGTCAAGCCTGGCTTTCTGTGACAACGAAGTCCTTGCTTGGAGCCACAGCAGACAGCAACTCGCTGAGTTTCGGAACCGTTGGGACACTCCTCCCTTGCTCGTAGCGCGCGTAGGTATTGATGGACTTCGAACCCAACTTCCGTGCGACCTGGGCGAGAGTCAGTCCGGACTTGGTCCGCTCACGTCGGAGAAGGAAAGCCGTGAGAGTGGATTCATCTGAGGCGCCGATCTCGAAATACTCGCCTTTCCCGGGAAAGACACGGATCTTGAACTGAGGTTGGTTCACGAGCGTTTCGATAGCGTCCGCGATCATCTCAAAGGCTTCCTTCTTCGTCCGCCCTTGAGACACCACCGTCAGAATTGGGACTTCGATAGCCCAATACCGTCCAGATTTGAAAACCCTTCCCGCGAATCTCATGACGAACCTCTTTCGGCCTCCTTCAGGATAGCCTTGGCGGTGTACTCGTTGATCTCGCTGTGTCTTGGGACGGCGATCTCTCTTTCGCCATCGGTCCAAACGTCGTGCCGGGCGCCATGCCGAACAGGGCGCCAACCCAATGATCGCAATCTCTTCTCAAGTTCTCGCCGCTTCACCAGTCAGCCTTACACGTATATGTGTATTTGTCAAGCCAATCCTGAGATTCCTCACCGGCGGTACTCAATGGGCCGAACGGTTTGGGCGTCAGCGGCGGTCGCGTACCGCCCGCACAGCGGGCGGGCGGGGCGCGGCCGTTGCCCCCGCGCATCAAGTCATACCTACGACCCATTGTCCACGCGCGGAGCGCGGGGTGCAAGGGCCGTGACCCGAGCGAGCGTCCGACTGCACGCCGTTGTTGGGCCGCCTTTGTAACATCACTGGGCGAACATCTCCTGAAGGATTCGTAGAGAACGCTCCAGGGCTTGGGGAGATAGTCTACCCAAACGACGAACAAGACGTTCTCTATCAACGGTACGAATCTGGTCCAACACGACGTGTCCTTGTTTGTTTTGAAAGGTGCAAGATATTCGGAAAGGATAAGAATGACTCCCCGTGGTCAAGGGGGCAACGATAAATGTCTGGAAATGCTCGTTGAGTTCATCGGGAGATACGACAACACAGGGACGGGCTTTCTGAATCTCCCGACCGCGGGTCGGTTCCAGATCAACCAGGTAGACCTCACCACGACGAACTTTCGAAGTTCTCACCACTTCCACTCCTCGCGGTCAAAACGTGTGGAAGTCGGTTCATCGAGAAGTACGTCCTCGCCACGGGAAGCGAGTTTCCTGGCAGCATCTGCCCAGCCTTCGCGAGGAGCAGAGACTCGCGAGATAACGATTTGCCCTTCACGGACTTGGAGTTCGACATCCTCGGTGAGTCCAGCTTGCTGAATCAATGGCTTTGGAAGTCGAATACCTCTTGAATTACCAATGCGAACAAGTCGAGCCTTCATCTGTCACCTCCAGCCGTAGTTACATGGTAATCACTTCATGGGGCCGGTGTCAAGCTGTTGTATCGTCGGCCCAACTTATTATTACGAAGCTTTTATATGGCGGAAAATCATTATATACAGGTTTGTATATCACGGGGATATGCGTACTGTCAAAGGGGAAATTTCCTTTGTAATTCCAAGAGGTTGAGTGGGATTGATGTGGCAATGGGTGAAGGGGGATATGAGGCAAGAGCGGCGGCGTATCGCATTCCCAGATATGCGGCGAAGGAGCCGGATATTCCGAAAACCCAAGGGATTCAGAAACGGTCGGCAGGGCTCCTGATCGCCTTGGCCCCGCGATTGAGAACATGCGTGTAGATCATGGTGGTCGAGACATCTTTGTGGCCGAGGAGTTCCTGTGCCGTGCGGATATCGTATCCATCTTCGAGGAGATGGGTGGCGAAGGAATGCCTGAAGGTGTGGCAGGTGACTCGTTTTACCAATCCGGCCATGATGGCTGCTCTCCTTACAGCCTTCTGAATGACGGTCTCATGCAGATGGTGGCGAAGGTGAAGCCCGGTTGCTGGATCCCGGTATTTGCGGGTCGCAGGGAAAACCCATTGCCATTTCCACTCTCGACTCGCCGACGGATACTTCCGGGCGAGAGCTCCTGGAAGCTTTACGTGGCCGCTGCCGTTCTTGAGGTCCCATTTGAAACGGTTCTTGGTAAGGCGGAGGTGTTGCTCGAGTCTTTCTTCAACGATGGTGGGGAGGATAGTTAGCCGATCCTTCTTTCCTTTTCCCTGGCGTACAAGGATTTGGTGGTAGGCAAAATCGATGTCTTTCACTCGAAGTCGAAGGCACTCCAGAAGCCGCAGGCCGCCCCCATACATGATCATCACTGCGAGCCATTTGGTGCCCTCCAGGTGATCCAGTACGCGGCGCACTTCGTCGCGTGTGAGCACGACGGGTAGCCGTTTCGGCTTTTTTGCACGAACGACAGAATCTAGCCAGTCGAATTCGAGATGAAGAACTTCGCGATAAAGAAACAACAAGGCGTTGAACGCTTGGTTTTGGGTAGATTCGGCTACATTCCTGTTGACGGCCAGATCGGACAGAAAATCCTCGATCTCGGGCTTGCCCATCTCTGCGGGATGGCGAACCCCATGGAAGCGGATGTATCGCTTGATCCACCCGAGGTAAGCCGCTTCGGTCCTCCGGCTGTAGTGGCGTGACCGAAGCTCGTCTTTTACCTGGTCGAGCAATAAAGATGTAGCCCTCTGTTCACACTCCGGAGGGCCATTCGCACGGGAGGCAGGCAGGGAGAAGGCAAGGGCTTCGTATGTATGACCTAGAACGCCGGGCCCACGGTGTGGATGGAGAGGCAGTCCTGCAGGTTAGCCTCGGCCTTGGGTTGCTCACCTTCGGCCACCCGCTTGATCAGCGCCACGAGTTCGCCCGCGGCGTCAGCGATGGTCAACCCCTCGAGCAGCCGGCCGGCGTTCACGTCCATGTCGTCTTCCATCCGGTTGAACAGATCGGTGTTGGATGCGACCTTGATGACGGGCACGGTCGGGAAGCCCACGGGGGAGCCGCGTCCGGTGGTGAAGAGCATGAGCTGGGCGCCGCCGGCCGCCATGCCGCTCAGGGAGAAGATGTCGGAGCCCGGGGTGTCCATGATTACGAGGCCGGAGGCGGACGGCGCGACGCCGTAGTCGACGACCTCGTTGACCGGGGAGGTTCCTCCCTTGATGATGCACCCCAGGGATTTCTCCGTGATGTTGGTGAGGCCTCCCTCGATGTTGCCCGGCGAGATGACCATGCTTGCGAAGGGTCCGAGGGCGTCCTTGACGAACCGGGTGTGCTGCTTGATCATTCCGTAGAGCTTCTCGCCGATTTCAGGGGACGCGGCCCGTTTCTTGAGAATCTCTTCCGTGCCGATCATCTCGGTGGTCTCGGAGAGGATCACGGTTCCGCCCTGGGCGACCAGCCAGTCGGCGGCGGCGCCCACGAGTGGGTTGGCCGTCACCCCGGAGAGCGCGTCCGAGCCGCCGCACTCGAGGCCGAGCACGAGCTGGTCCCAGCCGCAGTCCTCCCGTTCGGCCGCAGCCGCCCCGGCCAGCATCTTTCGGGCGATTTCGATCCCCCGGGCCGTGGTCTTCTTCGTGCCGCCTTCTTCCTGGATGACCAGGGTCTCCACCGGCTTGCCGGATGCCCGGGCCTGCTCGGCCATCTGCGGCGCCTTCATGAACTCGCACCCGAGGCCCACGATCAGGACCGCGGCCACGTTGGGGTGGTTGCACAGGCCGGCAAGGGTGCGTCCGGTGATCTCTACATCGGCGACTCCGCGGCCGCAGCCCTCGGTGTGGGTGACGGCCTTGACCTCGGGCAGTGCCCGGCCGATGGCGTTCACCACGCCGTTGGCGCAGGAAACCGAGGAGAGGACCATTACATGATTGCGAACACCGCACTTCCCGTCGGGGCGCCTGTATCCGAGAAAGCCCATATCAGTCCTCCTCCCACTTCAGGTTGTGTCCGTGCACCCAGTCCCCGGGCCGTATCGGCTTGGAGGCGAATCCGATCCTCTCTCCGTACTTGAGCACAGGCTCGCCTTCGGCCACTGCCGCAATCGCCATCTTGTGGTTTCGCATGATGTCCTCGTTGGCCGACACCCGCCGGTCCCCGATTCCGGTGACGGCCTCGCCCGCCTTGATCTCTTTGATGGCCACGGCGACGTTGTCCTTCGGATGGATAAGAACGGCATTTGCTTTCATGGCGAACTCCCTTGTCCATGGCGGATCTGTGGCGCGCCTCACGTGTCCCACAGGGAAGGAGGGTACACTCCCCGCTCGATGAGTGCCCGGACGGCCTGTTCCACGAAAGGCTTGTCTTCCTTGTAGGTGATCCCGAACCATCTCTCGCCGGTCCGCAAGACCTTGACCCGGGCCCGGCCCGCGGCCACCAGCTCGCCCACCCGTTCCGGGAGGAAGTACTCTGCCTTGAGGTCCGTGCCGCGGGCCTCGAGGAATTCGACGAACCCGGTATCGAGCTCCTCGAACAGGCTCGGCGTGAAGCCCCACATGTTCATGGACACCACGCTGTCGGCCGGCAGATCGATCCAGTGTTCGCCGTCTTCGGTGTGTCGGATGGCGTCCCCGAACCTCTGTATCCTCACCCGTTCCCGGATCGTGCGAAGGGTGCCGTCGGGCGCGACCTCGCAGACACCGCGGGAAACATGGCCGTGCTCGGACAAGGTGTTCCCGAGGAGATAGCCGACCAGGCAGTACTCCTGCACGCCTTCCGAATCTTCCGCCTTCCCGAGGAAATCACCCAGCAAACGGAAGGCGGAGGGTCCGTAGAAGTCGTCCGCATTGATGACGGCAAAGGGCGTGCGGACCGCCTCCCGGCAGGCCGCCACCGCGTGGGCCGTGCCCCAGGGCTTGATGCGTCCCTCCGGAACGGTGAAGCCCTCCGGCAGGGGGGCCAGCTCCTGGTAGACGTAGGCGGTTTCGATCTGCTCCTCGATCCGCCGGCCGATGTGCGTCCGAAAATCTTCCTCCATTTCCCTGCGGATGACGAAGACGACCTTCCGGAAGCCGGCCCGCCGGGCATCGTAGACAGAGTAGTCCACGATCTTTTCCCCGTTCGGGCCGACCGGGTCGATCTGCTTCAAGCCCCCGTAGCGGCTTCCGATCCCGGCCGCCATGACGATCAATGCCGTCTCACCCATGCTTGCCTTTCCTTTGGTTACCGGGTATTCCTCGGGCTAAGTGCTCTGGCACAAAATACGGTGACGTGACGTATCCAAGATCGGATGAACCTCGGATATTGCGAGGAGCGAAGCGACGTGGCAATCCCCCGGCTTCGCTTGGGAAGAGTGCCATGAGGCCGGAGGGTTGCTTCGTCACTCTGTTCCTCGCAATCTTCGCTTCGCTACGACTTCGGTCGCTGTTGCTCCCTCGCGACGTCCGCATATTACGTGACCGTATTTGTGTGCATGAGTACTCAGCATAAGGAATCAAGGGCGGGAGTTCAAATGCTGCGGACGAGGAGGAATTTCGAATGAAGGGGCCCGGGGAAAAGGCGATTGTATCCTGGAGCGGCGGCAAGGACAGCGCCATGGCCGTCCACGCGATCCGGCAGGCCGGGGACTACGAGATCACGGCGTTGCTCACGACGATCACAGAGGGCTACGACCGGAGCAGCATGCACGGGATCCGGCGGCCCCTGATCGAGCAGCAGGCCGATGCCCTCGGCATCGCCCTGGAAAAGGTGCCCCTCTCCCGCGTTTCGTCCAACGAGGAGTATGAATCCAGGATGCAGGAGGTGCTTGAACGGTACAGGGGGCAGGGCGTCTCGGCCGTGGTGTTCGGGGATATCTTTCTCGAGGAGCTTCGCAGGTACAGGGAAGAGCGGCTTGCATCCATCGGCATGAAGGGGGTCTTCCCTCTGTGGGGAAGGGATACGGCCGGGCTTGCCCGCGGCTTTGTCCGGCAGGGATTCAAGGCGGTGATCACCTGCGTGGACTCCGAACAGGCGGATTCCGGCTTGGCGGGCAGGGACTTTGACGAGGCTTTGCTCGCATCTCTGCCCGCGGGCGTGGACCCGTGCGGGGAGAACGGCGAGTTCCACAGCTTCGTGTATGACGGCCCGATCTTCCGGATCCCCATTGAGCATACGAAAGGGGAAATCGTGCTGCGGGATGAACGTTTCTGGTACTGCGATGTGATTCCCGGGCCGGGCCGGCCGTGAAAGCGGGCAGGCTTTGCCTGCGATCCCTTTTTCCTCTATACTGCCCTCGACTTGCGAACCCCTCTGTCCCTGTCCGGCCTTTGTGGAGGCCCTTGAAATCGTGAAGTTCCAACGAATTCGTGCCGCCACCCGTTTTATCCAGCACCTTCTCGTGCGCGAGCTCCAGCGGCTGCAAATGACCGAACACACCTTCATGGTGGTCATTGCGGTCATCATCGGCGTTGCGGGCGGATTCGGGGCCATCTTCTTCCGGTTTGCCATCCGGGTCTTTCAGGGGCTCTTCTTCGGCACCTGGCATTACACCTTGGACTATGTGATGCAGTTGCCCTGGTATGTAAAGCTGCTCGCGCCCGCCGCCGGGGGCCTGATCGTCGGCCCGATCGTCTTCTATTTCGCGCGGGAGGCGAAAGGGCACGGCGTGCCGGAGGTCATGGAGTCGATCGTGCTCCGTGCCGGGGCGATCCGGCCCCGTGTGATGATCGCCAAGGTGACCGCGTCGGCCGTTTCCATCGGGTCCGGGGGCTCGGTTGGGCGGGAAGGACCGATCGTCCAGATCGGCTCCGCCATCGGTTCCGTCATCGGGCAGGTCCTCAGGGTCACGGGCTCCCGTCTGCGGACCCTCGTGGCGTGCGGGACCGCTGCGGGCATCGCGGCCACCTTCAATGCGCCGATCGCCGGGGCTCTGTTCGCCATGGAGGTGATCCTGAGCGATTTCGGGATCTCCCAGTTCAGCCCGATCGTCATCTCTTCCGTTTCCGCCACCGTGATCTCGCGCCATTTTCTCGGGGATTTTCCCGCCTTCGTGATCCCCCATTACGAGCTGGTGAGCGTTTTCGAGATGATCCCGTATGCGATCCTGGGGGTCCTGGCGGCATGGGTCGCCCTGGCGTTTATCCTGCTCCTGTACAAGACGGAGGATCTGTTCGAGATGCTCCGGATCCCGGGCTTCCTCAAACCGGTCATCGGCGGCCTGATGCTGGGCGGGATCGGAATTTTCTACCCCCATGTCTTCGGTGTCGGCTACGAGACGATCGACCTGGCCCTCCAGTCTTCTCTGACTTGGTATTTTCTGTTGATGCTGATCGGCCTGAAGCTCGTCGCCACCTCCATTACGATCGGCTCGGGCGGCTCGGGCGGGATCTTCGCCCCGTCCCTGTTTCTCGGAGCCAGCCTGGGCGGGTTTGTGGGGAGCATCGTCCACACCCTTTTCCCCGCGTACAGCGCGTCCCCGGGGGCCTACGCCCTCGTCGGCATGGGGGCCGTGGCCGCTGGCGCCATGCATGCCCCGATCACCTCGATCCTGATCATCTTTGAACTGACGGATGAGTACCGAATCATCCTCCCCCTGATGATCGCGTGCATCATCAGTGTCCTGGTCGCAACGCGGCTCAAGCGGGACTCCATTTATACGCTCAAGTTGTCGCGGAGGGGGCTCAATCTGTTCCAGGGCCAGGAGGTCAACGTACTCCAGTCCCTGGAGGTGGCAAAGGTGATGAAGGAGGATTTCGAACGTGTGCGGCTGGACACGCCCTTTCGGAAGTTGATGGACCTGACCGTTTCGAGCCCTCACGCGAATTTCTTTGTCGTGGACGGCGAGGAGCGCCTGGCGGGGGTCATTTCCGTCCACGACGTGCGAAAGATTCTCTATGAGTCGGACGTACTGGGGCCCCTCCTGATCGCCCAGGACTTCCTGGTGCCGATTGATCACTGGTACACGCCCCATGATACGCTGGACATCGTGATGAAGGCATTCGGCGAACTGAACCTGGACGAGCTGCCCGTTGTGGACGCGGCGGACACGAAACGCCTGATCGGAACGGTTTCCAAGACGGACGTGATCGAGGCGTACAACCGGGAGATGGTCAAGCGGGACATGGTTTCTTCGCTCACCAACTACATCGGCTCTATAGACAAGTTCCGGCAGATCGAGGTGATGGAAGGGCAGATGATGAGCGAGATGGAGGTCCCGGGCGGATTCGTTAACCGGACGCTTAAGGAGCTGAATCTGCGGAATCGGTTCGGGGTGGGGGTCATCCTCATCCGGCAGGGCTACGACAGGGAAAAGAATCAGCAGCAGCGCATGATCCCGCCCACGCCCGACTACCGATTTCAACTGGGCGATTCCATCCTGGTTCTCGGCACCTCGTCCGCCCTGGAGAAGATCAAGCATTTTCATCCGGAGTGATTCGTCCGCCCCCCGGAGGTTGAGCATGCCGCTTATGGATTTCTCGGATCTTGTGACGATTCTGGGCGCCGGCCATCTGTTTTCCGAGCATTCGGGCATGGACGGGAACAGGCTCAGGAGGGTAGGGCCGATTCAATACGCGGCCCACTGGCTGTACGGCGTTTCGGAGCCGGCGATCCTCCGGGCCGTGGACCGGCTCTTCTCGAACAGGGCCCTGACCGATACCGCCGTCGGGAGGGTGGTCTTGCGGCTCATCGCACGGGCCAGCCGCTACCTGCCGCACGGGGTCGTGGTGACCACGCCCGCGGCCGAGCGCCTGGTCGATTTCATCGTGGACACCGAGGGCCCCAGGGGCGCCCGGCTCGCCGTGGGCCCCTGCGTGTGCCAGCGGGCCCTGGACCGTTGGCAAGAGCCGTGCAACAAGGACATGGTGCTGCTGTATGGGGCCGACATCTACTATCACCTGAACGTGGGCTACAAGCTTCTCTCCTCCGAAGAGGCGAAGGGGATCCTGCGGGCGTGTCACGCCGCGGGCCTCATCCATGCCGTCGAGTTCTGCATGCAGTCCGGAAAATGGATTTTCGTCGTCTGTAACTGCGACGGAGAGATCTGCGTGCCGACGCGGGGCTACTTCCTTACCGGAGAGTTCCTGTTCGCCGGTCCGGAGATCGTTGCGTACGACCGGACCCGATGCGTGGGTGAGGAACAGTGCGGAAAGTGCCTCGACCGGTGCATGTTCGGCGCCAATCGCGTGGTGGATGGAAAGATATCCCTTGACGCCGAAAAATGCCTGGGATGCGGCCTGTGTGTCAGCACCTGCGCCGGCGGGGCGCGTACCATGACGGAACGGGGGGATTACCGGAATGACCGCCAGGTCCCGGCGGAGGTATTGCTCGGACGGACGGCGTCCGCTGCGCCTGGATAGGCCGTACGAGCGCTTCGCCTAAAGCCTGCCGTAGGTCTCGGTCATGCCCCGGATCTCTTCCGCCCGTTCCGGTTCGATCTGTTCGGCTACGAGCTGCCACTGCCAGTTGCCGTCCGTCCGGGCCGGGCGGTTCATGCGGGCCTCCTCCCCGAGCCCGAGGAGATCCTGCATGGGCAGGATCGCGGTGTTCGCCACGGACATCATGGCCATGCGGACCATTTCCTCGCTGATCCGCGCCGGGTCCACTTCCCTGCCCAGGTAGCGGAACAGGCGGGCCTTGTCGTCTTCCCTGAGCTCCGCGGTGAACCAGCCCTTCACCGTGTTGTTGTCGTGTGTGCCCGTGTAGACCAGGCAGTTCTTCTCGTGGTTGTGGGGCACGTACGGGTTGGTGGCCAGATCGTCGCCGAAGGCGAAGACGAGAAGCTTCATGCCGGGCAGCCCGAAGCGCGCCATCAGGTCTCTCACCTCCTGCGTGATCGTGCCCAGGTCCTCGGCCACGATGGGAAGATCGGGGAAATGGCCCGCAAGGGCGTGGAAGAAGTCGTCTCCAGGGCCCTTCACCCATTCCCCGCGCACGGCCGTGGGCTCTTCGGCGGGGATCTCCCAGTAGGCCTCGAACCCGCGGAAGTGATCGATCCGGACGATGTCGAACAGATGCAGGTTGCGCTCGAGCCTCCGGATCCACCATGCGTATCCGGTCTCCCGGAGCACGTCCCAGCGGTAGACCGGGTTGCCCCAGCGCTGGCCGGTGTCGCTGAAATAGTCGGGCGGCACGCCGGCCACGTGTGTGGGCTGTTTCGCCTCGTCCAGCTTGAAAAGCCCCGGGTGGGTCCAGCCGTCCGCGCTGTCGAGGCTCACGTATATCGGCAGGTCTCCGAAGATGTGGATGCCCCGCTCGTTGCAGGTTCGTTTCAGGGAAACCCACTGCTTTTCGAACAGGTACTGGAGGGTCTTTTCCTGATCGATCCGGTCTGCGAGTGTGCGCCGGGCGGACTCGATGGATGCCGGCTCCCTGTCCCTCAGATCGACGGGCCATTCCTGCCATGGGCGCCCGTCGAAGCGTTCCTTGAGGGCGATGAACAATGCCAGGTCGTCCAGCCAGTCGGCATTGTCGGCGCAGAAGCGCTCATAGTCTTCCCGCCTCCCCTCTTGCTCGAACCGGCCCCGTGCCAGGGAGAACAGCCTTTGCTTGAACAGGATGGCGGCGTCGTATTGGACGCGGCCTCTCGGGAAGTCGGGAACCGGCTCCAGGTCCTTGCGGGTCAGCAGCCCGTCCTCGAGCAAAAGGTCCGGGCTGATCAGCAGGGGGTTGGAACCGAAGGCGGAAACGCTGTCGTAAGGGGAGTTCCCGTATGCGGGATCGGTGGGGTTGAGGGGCAGCACCTGCCAGAGATGCTGCCCGCTCTCGGCGAGGAACTCGGCGAACCGGAACGCCCCGGGGCCCATGTCCCCGATTCCCCAGGCCGAGGGCAGGGAGGTGATGTGAAGCAGGATACCGCTTCCGCGTTTGGCCAGGGCCGGGACCGTCATGGACCCTCCTCGCTCGGACCGGCCCGGAAAAAGAGGACGCCCAGGGGCGGGAGGTCGAGCAACAGGGAGTATGGCCTGCCCTGGCAGGGGGTAGCGTCGGCGACGGCCCGGCCGCTGTTGCCGACGCCGGTGCCTCCGTACATCTCTCCGTCGCTGTTCAGGATCTCGGCCCACGGGCCGCCGTGGGGGACGCCCACCCGGTAGGCCCGGCGCGGCACGGGCGTAAAGTTGAACACCGCAACGACCGTCTCTTCCGGGGGCCCGCTCTTGCGCAGGAAGCTGACGATGCTGTTGTCGGCGTCCTGGAAGTCGATCCATTCGAATCCATCCGCCTCGCAATCCTTCTTATGCAGGGCCGGCTCCGAGGCGTAGAGGCGGTTCAGGTCCCGGACCCACTGCTGGACGCCCTTGTGGACCGGGTATTCGAGGAGATGCCAGTCCAGGCTCGTTTCATGGTACCACTCGTTCGATTGTCCGAATTCGGCGCCCATGAACAGGAGCTTCTTTCCCGGATGGGCGTACATATAGCCGAAGAGGAGCCGGAGGTTGGCGAACCGCTGCCACTCGTCGCCCGGCATCCTCCGCAGCAGGGAGCCCTTCCCGTGAACCACCTCGTCGTGGGACAGGGGGAGCAGGAAGTTCTCGGAGAAGGCGTACCAGATGCTGAAGGTGAGCTGATCCTGGTGATGTTTCCGGAAGACAGGATCCCTGGAAAAGTAGTTCAAGGTGTCGTGCATCCAACCCATGTTCCATTTGAGGCCGAAGCCGAGCCCGCCCGCGTGGGTGGGCCCGGTCACCATCGGCCAGGCGGTGGACTCCTCGGCGATGAGCTGGATGTCCGGGTAGAACCGGTAGGATGCCTCGCACAAGCGCTTGATGAAGTCGATCGCCTCGAGGTTTTCCCTTCCGCCGTGGCGGTTCGGGATCCACTCGCCCTCTCCGCGACCGTAATCCAGGTAGAGCATGGAGGCCACGGCATCGATCCGGAGGCCGTCGATGTGATACTTGTCGAGCCAGAAGAGGGCGTTGCTGATCAGGAACGAGCAGACCTCGTAGCGGCCGTAATTGAAGATGTAGCTTTGCCACTCCGGATGGATTCCCTTGCGCGGGTCCTGGTGTTCGTACAGGTGCGTTCCGTCGAAGTAGACGAGCCCGTGCTCGTCCGAAGGGAAATGAGAGGGGACCCAGTCGAGGATCACGCCGATGCCGTGATGGTGGAGGGTGTCGATGAGGTACATCAGATCCCGGGGCTCCCCGTAGCGGCTCGTGGCGGCGAAGTAGCCGGTGATCTGGTAGCCCCAGGACCCGTAGAAGGGGTGCTCCATGACGGGCATGAGTTCCACGTGGGTGAAGCCCATCTCCAGCGCGTATTCCGCGAGCTGGACGGCGGCGTCGCGGTAGCTCAGCGGCTCTTTCTTCCCGTCCAGGCCCCTCCGCCAGGAGCCGAGGTGTACCTCGTAGATCGAGATCGGCGCGTCCAGGCCGATACGGTCCCGCCGATGTTCCATCCATTCGTCATCGGTCCAGCGGTAGTCCAGATCCCATACCCTGGAAGCGGTCCTGGGGGGCGTTTCCGAGAAGAAGGCGAAAGGGTCCGCCTTGTCTACGGTGTAATGGTCGTGACGGGAGACGATGTGATACTTGTAGCGGGCGCCTTTCTCCACGCCCGGGAGGAAGCCTTCCCAGATGCCCGATTCGTCCTGTCGGACCTCCAGGGGATGAGACCCGGCGGCCCATCCGTTAAAGTCTCCTATGATGGACACGGCCTCCGCGTTCGGCGCCCAGACGGCGAAGCAAGTCCCTCGCGTCCCGTTCAGTGTCATCGGCTGGGCCCCGAGCTTCTCATACAGCCGGAAGTGGTTCCCCTGCTTGAACAGGTAGACATCATGGTCGGTGATCCGGCTTACGCCGTGGATGACCCGGGTCGGGTGCTCCATTTTTTTCTCTTGCCTCTTCAGGAACGGAACTTCAAAGTATAGATAGAAGTGTGCTCTCCGGTCAATTTACGTAGCAGGGGGGCCTGGAGAGTTCACGAAGTTCCAGGAGGCCTGGGCGTCAGGAGCCGTCCCGGGTTCCGTCTCCGATTTGCTTGGGCTCCGTCTCCCTCTCCCCCGAAGTCGCCCGGCGCAAATCTCCGACGGAACCCGGGACGGCTCCTTCAAACACGGATTCTTCCGGCGAAGCATAGTGTCCCTCTACTGTCCGCCAGGCAGCCACCTATCGGAAGGCCTCGAGCAGTTTGGGGAAGGCGGTCGGCTCAACAGGTTGCCCGACGAGGCTGCAGGTGCTTAGGACAGGTTCCTGTTCTTCCCGTGTGGGCCTGGCCGACCGGTACAGGATGCCGATCGGGATCCGCTCTCCCCATTCCTGTGCCTTCTGGAAGGCGCTCGTCCGGTCGGAGGCGTCGTAGCCCTCTTCCTCGTCGATCCGGTAGACCCGGTCCTTGTACCACGGGAAGGTATTGACGCGGTTGAAGGAAACGCAGGGCTGAAGGATGTCGATGAAAGAGAATCCCCGGTTGCGGATCCCCTCCTGGATGAGTCGGCTCAGGTGGGGGATGTCGCCCGTGAATCCGCGGGCCACGAAGCTGCAGTCCGATGCGATGGCCAGGAGAAGAGGGTTCTCCGGAGGGCTCGAGGAGCCCCACGGCGTCGTCTTCGAGACGAACCCCTTTTCGCTCGTCGGGGATGTCTGGCCCTTGGTGAGGCCGTAGACCTGGTTGTCGTGAACCAGGTAGGTGATATCCACGTTTCTCCGCATGGCGTGAATGAAATGGTTGCCGCCCTCCGCGTACCCGTCCCCGTCTCCTCCTTCGGCGATCACGGTCAGTTCATGATTGGCCAGCTTGAGGCCGGTTGCGATGGGCAGGGTCCTGCCATGCAGCCCGTTGAAGGCATTGCACATGAGATAGTGGGGCGTCTTGGACGCCTGTCCGATTCCGGAGACGATCGCGATCTCGTGGGGCTTCTTGCCCAGTCCCGTCAAGGCCTCTTTCAAGGCGTTGAGCAGTGAGAAGTTGCCGCATCCCGGGCACCATGCGATCGGGTCGCTGCTTTCGTAGTCTTCCAGAGAAACCATCTCGCGCTCCTTTACACCAGGTTTCGTACGCGCCCCGCGATCTCTTCCGCGGAGAAGGGGCGGCCGTCGTATTTCAGGATTCTGTCCGTCACCGAGAGCCCCGTCTCCCGCTGAAACAGGTCCGCGAATTGACCCGAGTAGTTGCCTTCCAGCCCGATGATCCTTGTATGCTCGCCGAACCGTTCGGCCGGGCCCTTCCGCTCGAGGGGATACACGTCGCAGTAGTGCAGCATCCGCGCTGGTAGGCCCTCGTCCCGAAGCAGGTCCACCGCCTCCCTCATCGCCCCCCGGGAGGAGCCCCATCCCAGCAGGATGATCTCCCCGTCGCCCGGATGCGTGTCTTCCGGGGGCGCGGCCTCCCGGCGCATGCCCTCCAGCTTGGCCATCCTCTTGTGCATCATCGCTGCCCGGACCTCCGCGCTTTCGGTGATGTGTCCCTCTTCGGTGTGTTCATCGCTGCAAGCATAAAGAACCGCCTTGGATTGCCCGGGCAGGATCCTCGGAGAAACGCCGGAGGGGTCGAACGCATATCGTCTGAAGACCCCGCCGGACCCCGCCTCGTCCGGCTGGACGATCTTTCCCCTGTCGATGGGAACCGCCCCCGGGTCCAGCCCGTCTACGGTGAAATAGCTGTCCAGGAGGTACTGGTCCGCGAGGACGACTACCGGTGTCTGGTACCGGTCCGCCAGATTGAACGCCCGGGCCATTGCGTAGAAGGCCTGCTCCGCATCTCCCGGGGCGAGCACGGCCCGGGGGAAATCCCCGTGGGACGCATGGACCACGAAGGCGAGGTCTCCCTGCTCGGTGCGGGTCGGCAGGCCTGTTGCCGGTCCGGGACGCTGCCCGATCGCCACCACCAGCGGCGTTTCGGTCATCCCGGCAAGGCCCAGGGCCTCCACCATCAGACAGAACCCGCCCCCGGAGGTTGCCGTCATGGCCCGAGCCCCGGCGAAAGAGGCGCCGATCGCCATGTTCAGGGCGGCGATCTCGTCTTCTGCGGGCTCTACGAGGATGTTGTATGCGCGGGCCCGGGCCGCCACGTACTCCATGATCGCAGTGGAGGGGGACATGGGATAGCCGGCGTAAAACCTGAGCCCCGCGCAGATCGACCCGGCCGCCATGGCCTCGCTCCCGCTGAGGAGGAGCTTCCCCCCCTGCGGGGTGCCGAGAGCGACCTTCTTCGGCCCGTGTGGCCCGGGGTGCTCCAGGACGTGCCGGTGTCCCGCCGAGGCTGAGGCCTGGTTCCCCTCGACGGTCTCCCGTCCCTTTTCCCGGAACTGTTCCTCGAGATAGTCCAGCAGGGGCTCGATCTCAGCGCCTATGGCGGCGAGGGCGGCCCCCGTGGCCACGGTGTTGGCCATGATCTTCCCGCCGCCTACCTCGCCGGCGATCTTTTCCAGGGGAAGATCGATGTGGTTCGGATCGCCGGAACGATGTCCCGTAGCCTGGCCGTCGAACACGAGAACGCCGCCTTCCGCCAAGTCCGGCAGATCCTGGTCGATGGTTTGCCGGTCCAGGGCGATGAGTACGTCGGGCCTGTCCCTGATCGAGCGGACCGGCTGGTCCTGGATACGGATCTGGGCGTAATTGTGGCCTCCCCGAATCCTGGATTCCACGTCCTGATGGATCAGGACGTAAAAGCCGTGACGAGTGAAAACCTTCCCGAGGGCGTAGCTGACGGCCTGCACGCCCTGGCCTGCCTGCCCACCGATTCGAATGCTTATGTCCAGGGTCATGGTCTCCGGCTCCTTTCCCGCAAGGATCTGATCCTCCGGTCGGGCCTTCCTACTTGGGTTAGATGCTTGCAGTTTTCAATTGACTCTCGGGACCCTGGAATGATATCGTATTCAGATATCGGTTATATATTTCATCAAGGGGATGCGCGGCGGCCTCTGCAGCCGCGCCTGTTTGCGAATCGAGGGCCGCGGCGAGCATGACACCGGATACCTGGATATCCGTCATTGTTTTTGTTGTCGGCGGTGTTTTCGGCCTGATCGTCTTCCTGCAGATCGTCTATCCCCTGTTTTCCCTCGTGCCGAAGGTCAGGAAAATCCTGCGTGAAGAGGAGCGGGAAAAGTCGATCCTGCTTTCCCTGCTTTTCTTTTCACCGGTGGTCTGGACCACGGTGCTCCTCTTTTCCATTCTCCTGGTTGTCCGGTACTTCCCCGCATACTGGAAGCCTTACCTGCTCGGCCTCGGGACGGTCCTGGTCTTCGTGCTTTTCTTCGTGGAGCGGAGAAACGAAGAGGCGGAGGACGAGATGATCACCAGGGTCAAGGACCGGATGAGGCTGACCAAGTCGGATTCCTCCTCCAAGAAGCCTCCGTGGGAAGGCGACCTTTAGGAGGCGGCGCGCAAAGTCCCATCTCTGGCGCCTGTTG
Source organism: bacterium (assembly GCA_015486285.1). Lineage (GTDB taxonomy): Bacteria > Desulfobacterota > DSWW01 > DSWW01 > DSWW01 > S015-6. The sequence goes on along the minus strand of WFRX01000398.1, from coordinate 4,142 downwards.
CGAGCGAAGCACGGCAATCCCCCGGTTTTCCCTTGACAAATTCCTTGTCCCTGGTATGCTGGTAATACCACCAGCCATCAATGGGGGGAGAATACATGGAAGAAATGTTGAAACCGATTCGCAAAGAGAGCCTCAAGGACGTTTTTGTCTCGCGGTTCGAGGACTTGATCCTGTCCGGCAAGCTTTCGATCGGGGAGAAGCTCCCCTCGGAGAGGGAGCTTGCGCTTCGGCTCGGGGTCAGCAGGCCCGTGGTACACGAAGGGCTCGTGGACCTGGTCTCGAAGGGCCTCGTCTCGATGAAGCCCCGCGTGGGAACCGTTGTGAACGATTACCGGCGGGAAGGGTCCCTGGCTATCCTGACCTCCCTGGTGAACTTCCACAACGGGCGGCTCGACCCGAGGCTTCTCGAGAGCATGGTGGAGATGAGGATGCTCGTCGAGGTGGAAACGGCGAGGCTGGCCGCTTTGCGTCGGGGCCCGGAACATCTCGAGGCCTTTTATGCGCTCCTCGATGAAGAGAAGAGGCTCGACCCGCGGGAGATCCGGGAAATCGCAGAGCTGGATTTCGGTTTTCACCATCTCGTCGCCATGGCCGCGGACAATTTCATCTATCCTCTGCTCCTGAATTCCTTCCGCCAGCTCTACACCAGCTTCACGAAGCGGTTTTTTTCGGATCCGGACGTGCTTGCCCATGTCTTCGGTTTCCACAGGGAGCTGGTGCGGGCGATCGAAGAAAGGGACGAAAAAGAAGCCATGACGACGATGAGAAATTTGCTGGCACATGGCAGAGACCGGTTGTGGGCCATGATGGCCGAAGAGGAAAGGAGGCAGACATGAGTGTGGCCACCGCAGAGCAGCTACCGTATGCGATCAAGGCGCCGGGAAGACTTTCTCCGCGCATTCAATGGCTGAGGGACTACTATTTCAAGGGGGTCGAGCGGGCATGGAACAACGAGTTTACCGCATGGACCACGGGTACGCCCTGGGACGTTCAATATGATGAAGCCGTTTACTATATCGTCCCGGAGACCTTCGCCTTTCTGCAGACCTTCCGGTCCTCCTTCCAGCAGGCGGCCCGGCCGGTCAGGCTGGACGAAGAGTTCTGGACATGGAGCCTGCCCGAGCGGAAGGCCTGGTTCACCAGGGAGGTCATGGTGAACTATGTGCCCCAGGAGGTCCTCCCCGGCGATCTCATCGCGGGGGGGCGGTTCAACATTCAGACCTCGTTGTGCCTGACCAGAGAGGAAGCCCGGGAGAGAGACCGGCTGATTTACGGCAAGAACGGTGTCAGGGCGAGAATGAAATGGTTCCACGACCACGGATACGGGAATGCGGGGGCTACGAGCGGCCATCTCATCCCCGGCTATGAGCGGGTCCTCGAGATCGGCTGGAAGGGCATCCATGACGACCTCCTTTCCCGGTACGAGCGCCTGAGCGGGCACGAAAAGAAGGGGAAGAAGGCGGCCCAGCTGAGGGCCATGATCACGGCGTCGACCATGGCCCGCGACGTAGCCGGAAGGTACGCGGAGAAATGCAGGGAGCTGGCGGCCGAGGAAAGGGATCCGGAGAGGAGGCGGGAACTCGAGCAGATGACGGCCAACCTGGACCGGGTTCCATGGGAGCCGGCACGGACCTTCTGGGAGGCGGTGCAAGCCCTCTGGCTTACCCATATGCTCGTCATGAGCGACGAGAACTACCCGGGGCCGGGCACCTCGTTCGGCCGGATCGATCAGTACCTGCTGCCGTACTGGGAACGCTCTCTCGAGGAAGGCATGGACCGGGAGTTCGGCAAGGAGATCCTGAAATGCTTCTGGGTGCACGCCAACACCGCCTACGATGCCATGATCCGGCTGGGCGGAAACCAGGGGATCACGGCCGGCTTTGGCCAGCTTCTCACCCTGTCCGGCATGGGTCCCGGCGGCCGGGACATGACCAACGACCTCACCTTTGCGATCCTCGAGGTCATCGACGAGATGAGCCCGATCCTGGAGCCCAAGCCGAACGTGCGACTTCACAGGGGCTCGAGCGAGGAACTCCTGGACAAGGTCATCGATATGCTTTCCTCCAGCCAGGGCGCGCCTTTCCTGATCAACTTCGACGAGCGGGCCATGGCCGGGATGATGCTCCAGGCAAAGAAGGCCGGATGTACGCACCTGATCCACGAGGGCAACGTCCACGATTACGCGCCCGTGGGCTGCCTGGAGAACACCATGGTGGGAAACGACCGGTCCGGCACGGTGGACAACAACCTGAACCTGCTCAAGGCGGTGGAACTCGCCCTGACCGGGGGCAAGGATCTGCTCCCTTTCGAGGACCCGATGACGGGCAAGAAGGAGCCGGTCCGCCGGGACGGGCCGGCGACAGGAGACGCCGCGGGGTTTACCGCGTGGGAAGAGTTCTGGAAGGCCTACGCGACCCAGACCGCCTATATCGTGAAGAAGTGTGTGGACCTGTACGAGCTTTCCGAATCGATCCGGGCCCGCTTCACCCCCACGCCTTATTTGTCCTGCCTGGTAAAGGGGTGTGCTGAAAAGGGACTCGACATTACCCAGGGCGGGGCCGAACTGTCCTTCACCACGCTGGAGGCGGTCACCTTCGCCACGACGGTCGACTCCCTCCTTGCCGTCAAGTACCTGGTCTTCGACCAGAAGGCCTGCTCCATGGAGGAATTGATCGCGGCGCTCAGGGCGAACTGGGAAGGGTACGAGTCTCTGCAGGCCAAGGCGAAATTCAAGGCGCCCAAGTACGGCAGGGATGACGACGAGGCGGACGAAATGGCAAGGGCGGTGATGGACCTCTGGTGCGAAGAGACCTGGAAACACAAGACCGTATCGACTGGCCGCCGGTTCCGGCCGGGCATGTTGAGCTGGAACTACTGGGTCGGCGACGGCTTCATCCTGCCGGCCAGCCCGGACGGGAGGCCCAAGGGCCAGTTTCTCTCGAACGCGATCTGCCCATCGAACGGGGCGGACATCAAGGGGCCGACGGCGAATGTGAACTCCGTGGGCAAGGCCCTGGGAGGGAAGGTCTTCGACGGCAAGGGGGATTGGGGCGAGTACCTGAATCTCCTGCCGAACGGAGCGAGCCACACGATGACCTTCAACCCCGCCATCCTCAGGGACCCGGAGCACAGGAAGAAGTTCAAGGCCTTCCTGCGGGGGTATGTGGAGAACGGGGGCACGGCCCTTCAGATCAACCTTCTCGACCCTGAACTCCTGCGGACGGCGCAGAAGAGGCCGAAAGACTACCGGCACCTCCTCGTCCGGGTTACCGGCTACAACGCGTACTTCACCAGCATCGGCAGGGAGCTGCAGGATGAAGTGATCGCAAGGATCAGCCACGAGAAGATGTGAGAAAAGACATTCGACGCTCTGTCGTCATTCCCTCTATACAAGGAGATGCAGTGTGAAGAAGATGACGCGGTTTGAGCCGGCGGATATGAAGGCCTTCGAGGCGGAGGCCAAGGTGGGACTCCTGGCCACGGTGAACCCGGAAGGCCTCCCTCACATCTCGCTCATCTCCTCCATCCAGGCCAAAGACCCGGGGCGGCTCATCTGGGGACAGTTCACCGAAGGCATGAGCAAGAAGCACGTGAGGCAGAATCCCCGCACGGGGTTCCTGATCATGACCCTGGACAAGAGCCTGTGGCGGGGCAAGTCCCTCTGGACGCACGCGCAGACAGAGGGCGAAGACTACGAAATGTACAACCAGAAGCCCATGTTCCGGTACAACGCCTACTTCGGTATCCACACGGTCCACTTCATGGACCTTGTCGAGACGTACGGCAAGGAGCGTCTGCCTCTTGGCCGGATCGTGCTGGCCGCGCTGGTCACAAAGGCCGCGAAGGCCGGCGCCGGGTCGCCGGAGATCGGCCGCGTCCTCAAGCCCTGGGCCGAGGGCCTGTTCAACCGGACGGATTCCCTGAAATTCATCGGGTACGTGGACGAGGAAGGCTTCCCCGTGATCGTTCCCGTGATGCAATGCCAGGCGGCGGGATCGAGAAAGCTCGTCTTCTCCCCCCTTGCCTACGGAGCGGAACTGGCGGCGATCAGGGAGGGGACGGAGGTGGCTGTCTTCGCCATGTCGATGGAGATGGAGGACGTCCTGGTGCGGGGGACCTTTCTGGGCTATGATCGGGTGCGG